>CAZXVO010000001.1:0-13574 GCA_964643835.1 uncultured Phenylobacterium sp.
TTCCGAGCCGCCCAGGTAGCGGTAGGTCAGGTCGACGTTCAGACGGTCGGTGGCCTTCCAGGCCAGGCCGCCGAGCACTTGCCAGGCGAAGGCGCTGTCCGCGTCATCGATGGCCAGGTTCTGCACGCCCGGGTTGGACGGGCCGCCGACGCCGGTCACGTTCGAGAACTGACCCAGGATCTGGTCAGCCTTGATGTGCGCGATACCGATACCAGCGCCCACGAACGGGTTGATCGCCGAGTCCGGCATGATGTCGTAGATGACATTGCCCATGACGGTCCAGGCTTGCATGCTGCCCGAGGGCGAGCCGCAGGTCGGGGAAGCCGCGGTGCGGATCACGCCGGGGGTGCACAGACCGATGATGGCTTGGGTGTTGCCGCCGCGGAACGACTCGACGTCGCCCGAGCGATAGCCGCCTTCGAGTTCGACACGCCAGTGGCTGTTCAGCTGGTAGCCGAGACGGGCGAAGCCGGCCCAGTCGTCCTGCTGCTGCAGATCCCAACGATAGGGAGCGCCATTGATCGCGTTGTTCGAGGATTCGAACTCAGCGCCTTCGGGCCAGTGGTAGCCCAGGTCCACCGCGCCATACCAGCCCGTGTCTTGCGCGGAAGCGCCGGACGCGGCGAACACCGCAGCCAGGGCAGCCCCTGCCAGAAGATTGAATTTCATATTCAGAGCCCTCTCTTGCCCTACGCTGCGGCCTAATGACCCAGCGCGACGTTATATAACAGGGCCGAAGCGGCATGAAAGTGCGCGAACGCAACACCCAGCGCCATTTTCCCCAACCCAGCGAACAATAACCCAGGACCGTACCTAATAATGCCTGGTTCAGGCAACGCCTTAACCAGGAATAGAAGCGCCTTGCGACTCTCCACCCCCGCGCCTGGCCGCGATGGCGTCCACAAATGCACTTCAGAAGGCCGTCTCGACGTCCTCCCGAGGCCCCAAACGTAGACTCGGGGCCTTGGTTCCGCCGAATCGTCGCCCCCTTGGAACGGGACCTGCCGTCCGGCGGGAATGTGGCCTTCCCGACACACCAGGAACCCGTCGCGCGACGCCTGCAACCGAGTTCGCGCGTACGTGGAACTTCAGGTCGTGGAACTTCAGGTTGGGGCGGCGCGGCGCGCACGCCGCGTGCGGCCCCCCAGCGCCTCCGGCCGATTGAGCACCTTGCGGAACTCGTCGCGGCGCTCGTGGATGGAGGCGATGATCAGCCCCATGGGCACGCCGATCTCCACCAGCACGGCTTCGGAGAGCTGAAGGCTGGCCTCAACCGTCTCCGGCACCGCGTCCGTGGCGCCCAACTCATAGAGCCTGGCGGCGTGGCGCGCGTCGCGGGCCCGGGCGACGATGGTCAGGTCAGGCCTCATCTCGCGGGCGGTGGCGACGATGGCCTCCACGCCCTCGGGCGAGTCCATGGTGACCACCAGGGCCGGCGCAGTCTCCAGGCCGCAGCGCTTCAGGAACTCCGGCCGCGCGGCGTCGCCGTAGAAGATGTGCTCGCCCGCCCGGCGCGCGGCCTCCACCAGCCTGGGATCACGCTCGGCGGCCACCCATGGGATGTCGTGGCGCCCCAGCATGTCGCCCACCAGCTTGCCGACCCGGCCGTAGCCCACCACCAGCACCTGGGACTGGTCGGGATCGATCGCCGTGGTCGGCTGCTCGGCCAGGGTCTCGCCGGACAGCTTGCGCCCCCCCAGCTTCAAGCCCATGGCGGCGAACCCGGGAATGCACATCATCGACAAGGTCGAGGCCACCAGGATGGTCTGGCCCAGGGCCTTGTCCACCAGCCCGTCGCCCATGGCTTGGGACAGGATGACGAAGGCGAACTCGCCGCCCGCCGCCAGCAGAAGGGCGCTCTCGATCGCCGCGCCGCTGGCCAGGCCGAACAGCCGGCCCAGCCCGAAGACCACAGTGGCGTTCAGGATGACCACCCCCAGCATGGTCCCGATGACCAGCAGGGGCTCGGCGGCGAACAGGCGGACGTCCAGCCCGATGCCCACCGACAGGAAGAACAGGCCGAGCAGCAGGCCCTTGAACGGCTCGATGGTCACCTCGACCTCGTGCCGGTACTCCGTTTCGGCCAACAACAGGCCGGCGATGAAGGCGCCCAGGGCCATGGACAGGCCGGTGACGGCGCTGACCAGGCCGGCCCCCATGACCACCAGCAGACAGGCGGCCATGAACAGCTCCTCGCTCTTGGCCCGGGCCACCGACTTCATCATGGGGCGCAACAGGAACCGGCCGAAGACCAGCAGGGCGACGATCCCGGCCACCGCCGGGGCGAAGGCCGTTAGGAGCTCTGGCGACAGCCCCTCCCCACCCCGGCGGCCCATGATGGCCAGGGTGATCAGGATGGGGGCGACGGCCAGGTCCTGGAACAGCAGGACGGAGAAGGTCGCCCGCCCGGCCATGGAATGCTGGCGCTTGGCCTCGGTCAGGATCGGCATGACCACGGCGGTGGACGACAGGGCGAGCGCCGCGCCGATGGAGACGGCGGCCGGCAGCGGCAGGCCCAGCATGATCCCGCAGGCCGCGATGGCCGCCAGGGACAGGGCCACCTGCAGGCCGCCCATCCCGAAGACGAGACGGCGCATGAGCCGCAGCCGTTCCCAGGACAGCTCCAGCCCGATCATGAACAGCAGGAACACCACCCCGAACTCGGCGAGCTGGGCGATCTCCTCGGGGTTGTCGATGGTGAAGTAGCCGAACCAGGGCACGGCGTCGGTCAGGGCGCCCAGGCCCGAGGGGCCCAACACCACGCCAGCGCCCAGGAAGCCGAGGATCGGGCTGATCTTCCAGCGGCGGAACAGGGGAACGACCACGCCAGCGGTCGCCAGAAAGAGAACGACGTCCTTATAGCTTCCCGGCGAGACGTGACCCTCCATGCGCGCTCCTTCTTGATGATCCGCCAACTATAGCCCGTAAAACGCGCCAAAGGCGATTATGGACTCGCTATACGGGCGAGAAGATTCGAGATCCGGAGTCAAAATTAGACTGTCGCTCTCCTAGACTCGCTGAAGGTCAGTCGCATTTGGAACTCGAGGCGGCGCCCTCCGCGTCGTCACCCCAAGACTTGTTCTTGGGATCCCTGGTTCAGCGGCTCGGCTGAGGACCGCATTCCGCCGCCTCGCCGCCGGCGAGGCCCTATTTCAACACGAAGGGCGCGAAGGACACAAAGGGCTCCAGATCCTGGCAGGGGAGCGTCAGGACTAGATTGCGCGCGCAGCGCGCCTTTGTGTCCCTTCCCTGCCTTTGTGCCCTTTGTGGTCCAAAGCTGCGGTTAGACCGGACGCCGCGGCGAAGGCTGGCCGCCTCGATGCTCACCGACGCAAGGCGAAGTTGACTTGGCCGGGGCCGCCGGGGCCTATGCCCGCATATTTTCTTTTATTCATGGAGATCGCCCTTGGAGGCCTGGAATTACGCCAACCTGTGGGAATCCGTCGCCCGCGCCATCCCTGACCGCCCGGCCCTGATCCATGGCGACCGCGTTGTCGCCTGGGGCGACTTCAGCGCCCGCGCCGACGCCCTGGCCGCGCACTTCGTGGCCGCCGGCCTCGCCCACCAATCCAAGGTGGCGGCCTATCTCTACAATGGTCCGGAGTTCCTTGAGACCTACTTCGCCGCCTTCAAGGCCGGCCAGGTCCCGTTCAACACCAACTACCGCTATGGCGACGACGAGCTGATCTATCTGTTCGACAACGCCGACGCCGAGGCCGTGGTGTTCAGCGCCGCCTTCGCCGAAATGGCCGGCAAGGTCCGGGGCCGCCTGCCCAAGGTGAAGACCTGGATCTGCGTGGCCGAGCCGGGCTTCACCCGGCCGGACTGGGCGGACGACTATGACGCCATCGTCGCCGCGAGCGCGCCCACCGACTTCACACCGCCCTGGGGCCGGTCGGCCGACGACCTGCTGCTCATGTACACTGGCGGCACCACGGGCATGCCCAAGGGCGTGATGTGGCGCCAGGAGGACCTGTTCAAGGCGCTGGGCGGCGGGGCGAACCTGCTCTTGGGCCTGCCGCCGCTGGAGACCTGCGCCGAGGCCGGGGCCCGCGCCGCCGCCAGCCCCGATCCGCAGATCACCATCCCGGTGGCCCCGCTGATGCACGCCACCGGCCAGTTCATCTCCTTCGGCAGTCTGGTGGGCGGCGGAACCATCGCCACCCTGACCGGACGCCGGTTCGATCCGGCCGCACTGTTCGACGAGGTCGACCGGATCAAGGCCAATGGCCTGGTCATTGTCGGACCGGCCTTCGCCGCGCCGATGCTGGAGACCCTGGAGGCCCATCCGGGCCGCTGGACCCTGCCGTCCCTGCGCCGGATCGTCTCGTCAGGCGCCATGTGGGGGGCGGAGAACAAGAACGGCCTGCTCAAGCACCTGCCGCACATCATGCTGATGGACAGCCTGGGCTCGTCGGAGGCGCTTGGCCTGGCCGGCTCGACCTCGGGCGGCGGCGCCACCGCCGGCACCGCCAAGTTCATGGCCGGCCCGAACGCCGCCGTCTTCACCGAGGACGGCCGCCGGGTGGTCGCCGGCTCCGGCGAGCGCGGCCTGGTGGCGGTCGGCGGCCACACGCCCGTCGGCTACTACAAGGACGAGGAGAAGTCGGCCAAGACCTTCCGCACCTTCGAAGGCCGCCGCTGGAGCGTGCCCGGCGACTGGGCGACGCTCGAGACCGACGGTTCCATCACCCTGCTCGGTCGCGGCTCGCAGGTGATCAACACCGGCGGCGAGAAGGTCTTCCCCGAAGAGGTCGAAGAGGCCCTGAAGCGTTTCCCGGGCGTCCGCGACGCCGCCGTGGTGGGCGTGCCTGACCCGCGGTTCGGCGAGCGCATCTGCGCCGTGGTGGACTGCGCGCCCGGCGTCGCCCCGACCCTGGCCGAGCTGTCAGCCCACGTGAAGGCCCACCTGGCCGACTACAAGGCCCCGCGCGAGCTGGTCCTGGCGCCGGTGGGCCGGGCGCCCAACGGCAAGCTCGACTACAAGGCCATCCGCACCCGCGCCCTTGAGGCCCTGGGCCAAGCGGCCGGCTAACAGAATTGTAACGTGGCTTGAAGGGCGGCGGACGTCATGGTCCGTCGCCCTTTTTCTTTGTCCGACAGGCCTCATTTCCATGAAGACCTCCTGGCTCGCCGGCGCCGCCCTGGCGCTCGTCCTCGCCGCTCCGGCCCTCACCACCCCGGCCCTGGCCGCCGATCCCGCCGCCGCCGCCGCTGTCGACGCGCCGCGCATGGGGCCCTGGGGCTTCGACCTGGCCGGCCGCGACCTCAGCGTCTCGCCAGGCCAGAGCTTCTACGACTACGCCAACGGGGCCTACATCCGCGGCGTGGTGATCCCGTCCGACCGGACCAGCTACGGCGCCTTCGACCGCCTGCGCGAACTGTCCACCGCCCGGATGCAGGCCGTGGTCCAGACCGCCGGCGCGGACAAGGCCGCCAAGGGCGACGAGGCCAAGCTGGCCGCCCTCTATCGCAGCTTCATGAACGAGGATCGGGTGAACGCCCTGGGCGCCAAGCCCCTGGCCCCTGAGCTTGCCCGCATCAAGGCCGCGAAGTCCGCCTCCGACATCGCCCGCATCATGGGCGAGCACCAGCACGGCTTCGGCGGCTCGGCCTTCGGCGCCTTCATCTACGACGACGCCAAGGACCCGCTGAAGTACACCGTCTATCTGGGCCAGGGCGGGCTCGGCCTGCCGGATCGCGACTACTATCTGAAGGACCGGTTCGCGACCCAGAAGACCGCCTACCAGGCCTATGTCGCCCAGATCCTGACCCTGGTCGGCTGGCCCGACGCCGAGGCCCAGGCCAAGGCCATCGTCGAGCTCGAGACCCGTATCGCTCAGGTCTCCTGGTCCAAGGTCGAACAGCGCGACGACACCAAGACCTATAACCCCTACGACGCCGCCCGCCTGGACGCCCTGGCGCCCGGCTTCGACTGGAAGGCCTTCCTGGCCGGGGCGAAGCTGTCGGGCGCCAAGCGCGTCGTGGTGTCCGAGAACACCGCCTTCCCGAACATCGCCCTGATCTACGCCCAGACGCCGCTCGACACCCTGAAGGCCTGGACCGCCTTCGGCCTGGCCGACCAGGCCGAGCCCTACCTGTCCAAGGACTTCGAACAGGCCGCCTTCGCCTTCCGCGACAAGACCCTGGCCGGCCAGATGGAGCCGAAACCGCGCTGGAAGCGTGGGGTGAGCCTGGTGGATGGCCAGATCGGCGAGGCCCTGGGCAAGCTCTACGTCCAGGCCTACTTCCCCGCCGACGCCAAGGCCAAGATGGAAGGCCTGGTCAGCGACATCCTCACCGCCATGAAGGGCCGGATCGAGCGGGTGGACTGGATGGGACCGCAGACCAAGGCCAAGGCCCTGGAGAAGCTCTCCAAGTTCAGCGTCATGATCGCCTATCCCGACACCTGGCGGGACTATTCGGCCCTGAGCCTCAAGGACGACGATCTGTACGGCAACGTCCAGCGCGCCATCGCCTTCGAGTGGGACCGCAATGTCAGCCGCATGAACGGGCCGGTGGACCGCAAGGAATGGGGCATGACCCCGCCGACGGTGAACGCCTACTACTCGCCGACCAAGAACGGCATCGTCTTCCCAGCCGCGATCCTGCAGCCGCCGTTCTTTGATCCCGCCGGCGACATGGCCATCAATTACGGGGGCATCGGTGGGGTGATCGGCCACGAGATCACCCACGGCTTCGACGACCAGGGCCGCAACTTCGACGGCAACGGCCGGCTCGCGGACTGGTGGACGCCCGAGGACGCCGCCAAGTTCGAGGCTGAGGCTAAGGCGTTCGGGGCCCAGTATTCGGCCATCGAGATCTTGCCCGGCGCCCACATCAACGGCGACCTGACCATGGGCGAGAACATCGCCGACCTGGGCGGGCTGCTGCTGGCGCTGGACGCCTATCATGTGTCCCTGAAGGGCCAGCCGGCGCCGGTGATCGATGGCCTGACCGGCGACCAGCGGGTCTTCCTCGGCTGGGCCCAGGTCTGGCGCTCGAAGATGACGGACGACCGGCAGCGCCAGCTGCTGGCCATCGATCCTCACAGCCCGGCCCGCGCCCGCGTCGAGGTTCCGGTCCGCAACATCGACGCCTTCTATGAGGCCTTCGGCGTCAAGCCGGGCGACAAGATGTACCTGGCGCCCGACCAGCGCGTCCGCATCTGGTAGGGGCTCACCCGCGCCGCAGGATATCCTCGGCGGCCCACAGGCCGGTGGCGAAGCTGGCCTGCAGCAGGTAGCCGCCGGTGGGCGCCTCCCAGTCCAGCATCTCGCCGGCCGCCCAGACGCCGGGGCGGGCGCGCAACATCAGCCCCTCGTCCAAGGCCGCACGGCTGATCCCGCCCGCCGTGGAGATGGCGCGGGCGATGGGCCGGGCCGCAGTCAGGCGAATCGGGGCCGCCTTCACCGCGGCGGCCAGGTCGCCCCGCGTCAGGCCGGGGCCATGGCCCTCGCGCACCAGGGCGGCGGCGGCCGGCGACAACTTCAGGGTCTTCTTCAGGAGGCTCGAGACAGACAGGCCGGGGCGGGCGGCGGCGATCCGCGCCGTCAGGGCCGCGCGGGTCTGGTCGGGCCGCAGGTCGACGGTGAGGGTCTGCGGGCCCTCGGCGGCGATGGCCTCGCGCAGGCCGGCCGACAGGGCGTAGACCGCCCCGCCCTCCAGCCCGTGGCGGGTGATCATCGCCTCGCCCCGCACCGAGCGGCCGGCGTGGGTCAGGGCCAGGGCCTTCAAGGGGTGGCCCGCGAAGCCGTCAGCGAACAGGTCGCTCCAGGCGGCGTCGAACCCGCAATTAGCTGGCCGCAGCGGCGCCACCTCGACCCCCGCGCCCGTCAGGATCTCAACCCAACCCCCGTCGGAGCCCAACTTCGGCCAACTCGCCCCGCCGAGCGCCAGCAGGGTGGCGTCAGGCGAGACGCGCTCTTCACCGTCCGGCCCGGCCAGGATCGCCTCGCCGGTCTCGCTCCACCCTCGCCACTCGGTGCGGGTGCGGATGACCACGCCCAACTCGGCCAGCCGCGCCAGCCAGGCCCGCAGCAGGGGCGAGGCCTTCATCGCCGTCGGAAACACCCGCCCGCTCGCGCCGACGAAGGTCGGCTGGCCCAGGTCCTCGGCCCAGGCGCGCAGGGCCGGCCCCGGAAAGGCGTCCAGCATCGGCGCCAGCCAGCCCGCCGCCTCGCCATAGCGTCTGAGGAACGGCTCGGCCGGTTCGGAGTGGGTGAGGTTCAGGCCGCCACGGCCGGCCAGCAGGAACTTGCGGCCAACGCTGGGCATGCGCTCGGCGATGGTCACCGCCCAGCCGGCGGTGGCCAGGCGTTCCGCGGCGAACAGGCCGGCCGGTCCGGCGCCGACGATCAGGGCTGATTTTGGGGAGGTCATGAGGCTGCGGCGGATAGCACGAAACCGCGCGCACCGGGGCGTCTGATTATTTTTGACATTTGAGTCAAAATTAGCTGCGGGCAAAAAATTGGCCCGTTGCGGGGGATAATCGCAACGGGCCTTTTTTTGAGCTCTCGCTCTTGTGAAGCGGGCGTTTCCTCCCCGAAACGCCGGAGACTGAAGGACTTAGGCCGTCATGTCTCTCGCAGGTCCAGAGAACGGCAATTTCTGGCCCGAGTCAACGGCCCCATTTCGCTTGTGTGACAAAAAATGGATCAGATTTCCTTGAACACGCTCAATTACCCCCAATTAGGGGAATAATTTTGACGCATACGTCAAAAATGCTGGACTTTGTCCCTAAGCGCCTCGAACGGCGCGCAGTGGGTCTCGAAAACGAAGTCAGGGCGCGAGGCTGTGACCGGTCCACGACCCGCCGCGGTGAGCTTCCGAGCGGCTTCAGCGACCTTGTCCACGGGGGTCAAGAGGCCGTGCGGACGCGGGGCGCAGCCCTGGGCGATCAGCTCGGCCACCAGGGCCTCGTCACCGTCCTGAGCGGGCCAAACCAGGGTGGCGCTCTCATGCGCCAGAGCCCGGGCCTCGACGATCCGCAGCAGGCCCTCGGCCGCCGCCCGCTGCGCCGCCGCCCAGGACGCCCGCCGGGACGCGGTCAGCTGGGCCTGACTCTTCAGGATGACCCCGTCGCCGAGGATCTTCAGCCCGTTAGCCACCAGGGTCGCGCCTGTGGTGGTGATGTCGACCACCAGCTCGGCGGCGCCGGCGGCCGGCGCGCCCTCGGTCGCCCCGCCCGATTCGGCGATGCGATAGTCAGCCACCCCGTGCCGGGCGAAGAAGCCGCGGGTCTGGACCAGGTACTTGGTGGCCACCCGCATCCGCCGGCCGGTGCGCGACAGGAACTCGTGCGCCACGTCCTCCAGGTCGGCCATGGTGTCGACGTCGATCCAGCTCTTGGGCACCGCCACCACCAGGTCGGCGCGGCCGAAGCCCAGGGCGCGCAGCAGGAGCGCCTTGTCCTCCAAGACCCCGCTGCGCTCGCGCAGCAGGTCCTCGCCGGTGATGCCCAGATGCACCTCGCCCGCGTCCAGGGCCTCGGCGATGTCCCCGGCCGAGAGCAGGCGCACCTGCACGCCGGACACGCCCTTCAGCTCGGCCATGTAGCCCCGCGCGCCGCCAGCGATGCTGAGCTTCAGCCCGCAGTCGGCCAGCCAGGCCTCGACCTGTTCCTTCAGCCGCCCCTTGGACGGCACGGCCATGATCAGGGGTTCGCTCATCGGGCGTCCTCCGCCAGCGCCCAGTGGGGACGCAGGGTGCAGCCCACGGCCTGGGCCTCGGTCGGGCCGCCCAGGCGGGTGGGCAGGCCGTCATAGCGCCCGCCGGTGGCGATGGGCCGCTCAGACCCCAGGGCGTCCGACCGGATCTCGAAGGTCAGGCCGTCATAATAGTCGAAAGCATGCCCCAGGGCGGTGGCGAACCGGGCGTGAGCGATGGGCACGCCGGCCTCGGCCAGCCGCGACAGGCGCTCCGTCCAGCCCTTGAGCGCGCCCTTCAGGGCCTTGGCGGTCGGCCCGGCCAGGGCGGCGACGGCGGCCAGCGCATCGGCGGGCTCGGCCTCAATGGCCAGGAACTTGCGCACCGCCTCAGCCTGGTCAGGCGTCAGGGCCGGAGCGCGGGCGGCCTCGGCCCGGCGCACCAGGCGCTGGGCGATTTCGGCGGGTCCACGGCCGCCCACGGGTTCGACCCCCGCCAGGCTCCACATCTCTTCGAGCATCCGGCCGGCCTCGACCGGCGACAGGCCTGCAAGCACGCCCGCGAGGCTATCCTCGGCGCCTTCGCTCACCTGGCCGGCACGGGCCAGCTCGGCCTGCATCAGGCGCGGACGGGCCGCGGCCCGCTTCAGCCGCGCCGCCAGGCTGGGGCTGAGGTCCAGGCCGTCCACAAAGGCCGCGAACAGGGCCACGTCACCCAGCCACAGGGACAGGTCCTTGCGCCCCCCCGCCTCGGCCGCGCGCCAGGCCACGGCCACGACGCCCGCGTCCGCCGCGGCGACGTCCGCGCCCTCGGCATCGAACTGCTCCAGCCCGATCTGCAGGAATTCCTCGGCCTGGTCGGCGCCGTCGGGGGCGGCGCGGAACACCTTGCCCTCGTACATGTAGCGCCCGGCGCCCGCGCTCTGGTCCAGATGCAGCCGCGCCACCGGCACGGTGAAGTCCGGCCGCAGGCACAGCTCGGCGCCGCCCTCGGCCTGGACCACGAACAGCCGCGCCCGCAGGGCCTCGCCCGCCAGGTCCAGCAACAGGCCCAGCGGCTGCAGCAGCGGGGCGTCGACAGCTTCCGCGCCCGTCGCCAGGAACGGCGCGCGCAGGGCGGCCAGGCGCTCAGGCGGGACCACGGGCTCGGCGCGCATGGCTCTAGGCCTCCAGGATGCGGCGCAGGGCCGGGATCAGCTCGGCGCGCGGGATGGTCTGCTGGCCCGGACGCTCAGCGCGCCAGGCGGCGTTATCGGTGACGCCCGCGGACAGTTCACGGCCCAGGTCCAGGTCCTTCACCGTCACCGTGCCCGCGGCGATTTCGTCACCGCCCAGCATGATCGCCGCCGGTGACAGGCGTCTGTCAGCGTACTTCATCTGGGCCTTCATGCCCGAGCCGCCCAGATAGACCTCGGCCGGGATGCCGGCGGCGCGCAGTTCGCCCACCAGCTTGAAGTACTCGCCCATGTCGTCCTGCGAGAAGGCGATGACCACCACCGGCCCGCGCACCTCACGGCCCAGATTACGGCCCGCCGCGCGCAGGGCGGAGGCCAGGCGCGAAACCCCGAAGGAGAAGCCGGTGGCCGGGGTCCGCTCGCCGGTGAACCGGGCGACCAGGTCGTCATAGCGCCCGCCGCCGCCGACCGAGCCGAACCGCACCGGCTCACCCTTCTCGTCAGTGGTCTGCAGCAGGAGCTCGGCTTCGAACACCGGGCCGGTATAGTATTCCAGCCCTCGCACGACGGACGGATCGAAGATCGCCTGGTCGGCGCCGACGCCCAGGCCTTTGAGCGCCGCATCGATCCGCGCCAGCTCAGCCAGGCCCTCGTCGCCCTCGGCCGAACCGCCGATGACGCGCGCGATGGCGTCCAGGGTCTCACTGCGGGTCGCGGCGCCGGCGGCGGTGAAGGCCAGCACGGCCTCGGCGGCCTTGGCGTCCAGGCCGGCGCCCTTGGTGAAGGCGCCGCTCTCGTCCTTGCGGCCCTCGCCCAGCAGCAGGCGGACGCCGTCGGGACCCAGGCGGTCCAGCTTGTCCACCGCCCGCAGCACGGCCAGCTTCTGACCCTCGCTCGACACCCCCGCCGTGGCCAGCAGGCCGTTGAGCAGTTTGCGGTTGTTGATCTTGACCACATAGGCGCCGGTGGGCAGGCCCGCCGCGCCCAGGCCCTCGGCGGCCATGGCGATGATCTCGGCGTCGGCCTCGGGGCGGGCCGAGCCCACCGTGTCGGCGTCGCACTGCACGAACTCGCGGAACCGGCCGGGGCCCGGCTTCTCATTCCGCCACACCGGCCCAAAGGCGTAGCGGCGGAACGGCTTGGGCAGGGTCTCCCAATTCTGGGCGACGAACCGCGCCAGCGGCGCGGTCAGGTCATAGCGCAGGGCGAGCCACTGATCGTCGTCGTCCTGCAGGGCGAAGACGCCCTCGTTGGGACGGTCTGCGTCGGGCAGGAACTTGCCGAGCGCGTCGGCATATTCGAAGGCGCCCGTATCCAGGGCCTCGAAACCATAGCGTTCATAGACGGCGGAGACGCGGGTCAGGATCTCGCGCTCGGCGGCGAGGTCGCGGGCGCGGCGGTCGATAAAGCCGCGAGGGCTGCGGGCTTCGGGGCGTTGGGAAGCTTCGGACATGGCGGAGCGCTTAAGCGAGGCGCAGGCGCGCGACAAGGCGCGGCGCGGATTGGCGAAGGGCGGAGAAGATCATCGTCGGTCCCTTTTCAGGTTCGGGTTCGACGGATGGGCCCCGGTCTCAGGCGAGCCCATCCGCTTTCGCGGGGCTCGCGCCGGGGGTTGGCTTCAGACCAAACGACCCCGGCCGATCCCGCGAGCGCAGGTCGGATGGTGGTGGCCGTGATGGTGGTGAAGCCGGGTCATCAGGCGGGCTCCATAGCGCAGGCGGGGGCCGATGGCGAGTCCACCCCTTCGCAGGGATGAGTGGAGCGCGTTGCGACCCATTCTCAAGAATACTCGACTCCGAGCCGATCTAGATATATCTCACCATCCGATATATCTTGTGCAGACGAAAGGCGCCCTCAATGAACATGCCCCTCCCAAGCCGCCCGACCCGCCCGCTGCTGCCGGTCCGCACCCTGACCCTCGCTCGCGCCGAGACCCTCACCCCGCACATGCGCCGCCTCACCTTCACCGCGCCGGACCTGGCGGCGATGGAGCATCGCCCCGGCAATGACCTGGTGTTCCTGACCCCGCTCGCCGACGGGACGATGGGCCGGCGGCACTACACGATCCGCGGCCTGGACAGGGCGGCTGCAGAACTGACGGTGGATTTCGTGATGCATGGCCACGGCGGCCCGGGCGAGGCCTGGGCCCGCGAGGCGCAGGCCGGCGCAACCATCGAGGCCGTCGGCCCCCGCGGCCGCACCCAGCTGAACCCGGACGCCGACTGGCATCTGTTCGTGGCCGACGAGACCGGCCTGCCCGGCGTCTTCGCCATGCTGGAGAGCTTGCCGGCCTCCGCCCGCGCCATCGCGGTGATCGAGGTGGAGACCAAGGCCGACCGCCAGTCGCTGCAGGCCGCCTGCGACCTCGACCTGGACTGGATCGTCCGCGAGGGCCCGGCCGAAGCGCCGAGCCTTGGCCTGATCGAGCGCATCGCCCTCTTCGCCCCGCCGCCGGGGCTCGGCCACGCCTACCTGATGTGCGAGACCCGCACGGTCCAGACCATCCGCCGCGGCCTGCTCGCCCGTGGCTTCGCCAAGGACCAGTTCACCGCAGAAGGCTACTGGCGTCCCGGCCGCGAGGGTGGGCATGACCACATTCGAGACCAGGAATAGTTGGGGCACACCTTCTCGAAACGTCATGGCCGGGCTTGTCCCGGCCACCCATACGCGCCTGAGGTTCAGGAGAACGCGCAGCGGCGAGGTTCACGCCTCTTTGGCTCGCACGGTGTTCATGGGTGGCCGGGACAAGCCC
>CAZXVO010000001.1:13584-32137 GCA_964643835.1 uncultured Phenylobacterium sp.
GGGGGGTTGGTCCCCCGTTTTTGGGGCCGGCGGGTTTTGGTGGGGGGGCGGTAAACCCCCGGGCCTGCACGTCAGGGGGGCTTTGGCGTCGCGCTTCCCACAGGCCCGCAAGGGGAGAAGGAATGACCGCTCAAACCCCGATCGACGGCGTCTTGTAGTCCATCCCCGCCAGGGCCGGGCTGGCGTCGGCGGCGTCGAACCCGGCCATGATGCCGGCGAAGCGGGCCTGGACCAGGGCGCGCATGTCGGGGTGGGTGAGAATGTAGCGGTCCTTGGCCAGGATCCCCTCCAGCACCCGGCGGCCGACCCGTTCCGGATCGATGCCGTTCTCCACCGGATTTCCGGGCAGGACAACGCTGTCCGCCGGGCCGCCGTACTGGGCCTGGCGGGTGCGGCGCGACTGGTTGATCTTGGTGCGGACAAAGCCCGGGCACAGCACGGCCACGTGGATGTTCTGCGGCGCCAGCTGCGCCCACCAGCCTTCCGACATGCCAACCACCGCGTACTTGGTGGCCGTATAGGGCTCCATCCCCGGCGCGGAGATCAGGCCGGCCATGGAGGCGGTGTTGACGAAGCAGCCGCCCTCGCCGTGGCTGCGGATCAGCGGCGTGAAGACCTCCATGCCATAGACCACGCCCATCAGGTTGACGGCCACGACCCAGTCCCAGTCGGTCGGCTGGACCTCGCCGATCTGACCGCCGGCGCCCACCCCGGCGTTGTTGCAGACCACGTGCACCTTGCCGAACTCGGCCACGGTCTCGTCGGCGGCGGCCTGGACCGCCTTGCGGTCGGCCACGTCGCACAACAGGCCCTTGGCCCGGATCTGGCGGCCTTCCAGCTCGGCCAGGGCGGCGTCCAGGGGCGCGCGCTCGATATCGGCCAGCATGACCTGCATGCCCGCCTCGCCGAAGGCGTGGGCCATGGCCAGGCCAAGGCCGCTCGCCCCGCCGGTGATGAAAGCGGTCTTGCCCTTAAGGTCCAGCATGTCTCGTCCCTAGTTCTTGAGCAGCCCGATCAGGGCCGTGGTCGACGGATCGTGCGGGTTCGAAGCCGCGCCGTCCAGTTCCGGAAGGATGCGGGCGGCGAGCGTCTTGCCCAGCTCCACCCCCCACTGGTCGAACCTGTTGATCTCCCAGAGCACGCCTTCGACAAACGTCTAGTGCTCATGCAGGGCGATCAGCGCGCCCAGCGCCTCAGGAGTCAGGCGCCGCATCAGGATGAAGCTGGACGGCCGGTCGCCGGGGAAGGTCCGCTGCGGGACCAGGGCCGCGATCTCGGCCGGCGAGACCCCCTTGGCCTCCAGTTCGGCGCGCACCTCATCGGCGCTGCGCCCCACCAGCAGGGCCTCGGCCTGGGCGATGACATTGGCGAGCAGCTTGGTCTGCTGGCTGGGCTCGCCCTCGCTCGCCTCGGCGACGGCGACGAAATCCACGGGAATGATGTCCGTGCCCTGGTGCAGGAGCTGGAAGAAGGCGTGTTGGCCATTGGTGCCGGCGTCGCCGAACACGCTGGCCGCCGTGCCGCGGGCCACGGGCGCGCCGGTGGCGGTCACCCGCTTGCCGTTAGATTCCATCTCCAGCTGCTGCAGGAAGTCCGGGAACAGGCGCAGGCGCTGGGCGTAGGGGATCACCGCCCGCATCGGCCGGCCCATGCCGTTGCGGTTGAAGATGTGGGCCAGGGCCAGCAGCACCGGGGCGTTACGCTGCAAGGGCGCGGCGGCGAAGTGGTCGTCCATGGCCGCAGCCCCGGCCAGCAGACCCTCGAAGGCCTCCCAGCCCAGGGCGATGGCGCAGGACAGTCCCACCGACGACCAGATGGAATAGCGGCCGCCGACCCAGTCCCAGAAGCCGAACACCTGGTCGGCCGGCACGCCAAAGGCCTGGGCCACGGCGGGCGCGGCGGACACCGCCACCAGCTGGCTGTCGGCCTTCGGCCCCAGGGCGGCGCGCAGCCAGGCCCTCGCCGTCTCAGCGTTTGCGATGGTCTCCTGGGTGGTGAAGGTCTTGGAGACCACCACCACCAGGGTCCGGGCCGGGTCGAGGCCATCCAGGGCCAGGGCCAGCTCGGCCGGGTCCACATTGGCGGCGAACCGCAGCTCGATCTGCGGCGACAGGGGGCGAAGCGCCTCCCAGATCACCCGCGGCCCGAGGTCCGAGCCGCCAATGCCGATATGGACGATGGCCGAAAAGGCCTCGCCGGTGGCGCCGCGCAGGGCGCCGGAACGGATCTTGTCCGCGAACGCCTTCATCTGGGCCCGCGTCGCCTCGACCTCGCCGGAGACCGGAACCCCTTGGGCCTTGAAGGCGGCGCCGTCCGGCGCACGCAGGGCCATGTGCAGGGCCGCCCGGCCCTCCGAGGCGTTGACCGTCTCGCCAGCGAACAGGCGACCGCGCGCGGCCTCCACGCCCCCCGCCCGGGCGAGCTCCAGGGCGCAAGCAAGGTCAGCCTTCGACCAGGGCTGCTTGCTGAAATCCAGGCGCAGGCCGCAGGCCTCGACCACCATCGCCTCCAAACGGTCCGGCTCGGCGGCGAACAGGCTTACGATACGCCGACCCTTGGCGGCCTCGCCGGCGGCTTCCAGGCGGCTCCAGGCTTGGGCGGCGTCAGTCATCGGCGGTCCTTCGGGCGGCAGGTAAACCAGTGTTTACCATGTTGGCGGTAGCAGGTGGTGAAGGGTCCAGTCTTGGACGCCGGCCATTAAGCGAGGGTTTCAACAATGTCCTGCGACGCCGCCGCCTCCGCCGCCCTGATGTGGTTCGCCGCCACCGCCCCGATGGCGCCCGCCCCGACCCTGCAGCTGACGGTCGCCCAGGCCCCGTCGTCGGTGGCCCACGAGCCGCTGTTCGTCGATATCGTCCAGCGCGCCAAGCGCCTGAAGGCCGAGGTCGACGCCTTCCGCGGCAATGACCGCCCGATCCCCGAAACCTTCGGCAAGAAGGTCGGCGAGTTGTCGGACCTGGACATGAAGGGCCACCTGACGCTTGCCCAGCGCGGCACGGACGGCGACCTGAAGTGCATCCTGCGCGGCATTTCCCAGGACCTGCCCCTGAAGCTCGCCGCCGTCACCGAGGCCAAGGACCGCAAGGCCCGCGATCTGGCCCAACGTCGAAGTCATCACCGCGCCGCCGGCGCCGGCGGTTTAAGTCCTAACTCCGCTCATCCCGGCGAATGCCGGGATCCAGATCCTAAGGCGCAGCGACGGTCGGAAAGGCCCTGGTCCCGCCCTGTCCGGAACCATCGAGCCCTACGACCTGGATCCCGGCATTCGCCGGGATGAGCGGCGGGGGTGGCTAGCGCCCCGCCTTCTCCACAGCCGCGCTCAGGATCTGCGGGGTCAGGAGCTGCGGCAGGATCTCAGGCTCGCCGCCGGCCTTGGGATAGACCAGATAGAGCGGCACGCCGGCCCGGCCGTGCTTGGCCAGTTCCGCCTCGATGATCGCATCCTTCCGGGTCCAGTCCCCCTTCAGATAGACCGTGCCCGCCGCCTTGAAGGCTGCGGCGGCCTGGGGGGTGGAGAAGGCCACACGCTCATTGACCTGGCAGGTGACGCACCAGGCGGCGGTGAAGTTCACGAACACCGGCTTGCCCTCAGCCTGGGCCTTGGCGACGGCCTCGGGGCTCCAGGCCTCGTAGGGGATGGCGGCGCTCTCGCCGGAGGCTTCGCCCGCCGCGGCCGGGGTCGCATAGGCGGGCCAGATGGCGCCGGCGAGCGCCGCCAGGGCGATCACGGCGCCGGAAAGGCCATGGGCCACCGCGGACTTGCCAGCGGCCTGGCGATGCTGGGCGACGCCGGCCAGCCAGGCGCCCAGGGCCAGCAGCACGGCCAGGGCCAGCAGGCGGGCCAGGGCGTCGCTGCCAGCCTGAACCGTCAGCACCCAGGCCAGCCAACCGGCCGCGCCATACATCGGGAAGCTCATGGCCCGGCGGAAGCCCTCCATCCAGGCGCCGGGCTTGGGCAGGCGCGCCAGGAGGGCAGGGGCGAAGGCCGCCAGGGTGAAGGGCGCGGCGAAGCCGAGGCCAAGGCCTGCGAACACCGCCATCGCCGAGGCCGGGTCCTGGGTCAGGGCCCAGCCCAGGGCCGGCGCCATGAAGGGCGCGGTGCAGGGCGCGGCGACCACGACGGCGAGCGCCCCGGTGAAGAAGGCGCCGGCCAGCCCGCCCTTGGAGGCGAAGTCCTGGCCCACGCCCTGGAGCGAGGCGCCGATCTCGAACAGGCCGGACAGGTTGAGCGCCACGGCCAACATCAACAGGGCCAGGATCGCCACCACCGGCGGCGACTGCAGCTGGAAGCCCCAGCCCACCGCCGCCCCGCCCGCGCGCACCGCGATCAGGAGGCCGGCGAGCCCCAAGAAGGTCGCCAGCACCCCGGCCAGGAAGGCGAGGCCCTGGCGGCGCGCGGCGGCATGCTCATGGGCGTGGCCGGCCAGCGACGCCGCCTTCATGGCCAGCACCGGGAAGACGCAGGGCATCAGGTTAAGGATCAGGCCGCCGACAAAGGCGAAGGCGATGGCGGCGACGAGGCCGAGCCCACCGGTCGCCTTGCCGGCCGGGCTGGCGCCCGCCGGAGCACCCAGGCCCGAGGCGCCGGCCGGGGCCGCGCCGGGGCTGGCGGTGATCTCATAGGCCTTGCCCTTCAGGGCCAGGACGCCGGCCAACTCGGTCGGCGGCTTGCCGTCCGTATAGCCCGCGGCAGGCGGGGCAAGGGTCAGGGTCAGGCCGTCAGGGCCGCGCTCGATGGCCTGCGGCTTGGCGTGGTCCAGGACGGTGGGGGAATAGGGATAGAAATAGGCGCCGGCCAGGTCGGCCCCCTTCAGGGCCTCGCCGGTGATCGCCAGGCTCAGGCCGGACTTGGCGGGCGCGAACACCGCGCTCAGGCCGGCGGGCTTGGGCGCATTGTCCAGGGCCTTGGCGATGGCGGCGCCCCACTGCAGGTCGGCGCCGGCGGGGCCAGCCGTCACCGGCAGGGTGAGCGAGACATCGGCGTCCTCAGGCACGCACACATCGGCGCAGACCAGCAGGTAGACCTTGGCCTTCAGGGTGACGGCCTCGCCCACCTTGGCGGTCTTCGGCGCGGTCAGCGGGATCGGCAGCAGGACCTCGTCCTGATAGCCGTAGTTCATCAGGGGGCCAGTCATGTGCTGGCCCGGCGTGGCCCAGACAATGTCGCCGGCGGTGAAGCCCTGGGGCAGGCTCCACTCGATCTCGGTCGCCTGGCCGGAATCGCCGGAATTGCGCCAGTAGGTGTGCCAGCCGGTCTCGATCACCTGGCGCAGGGCCACATGGATGGTCCCGCCGGGCGAGATCCCTTGCGCGTCAGCCACCAGCGAGGCCTGGACATGCGGTTTGGGCGCCTGGGCGGCGGCCGGCAGAGCAAACGCCAGGAGGCCAAGCGCCCCCATCATGCTGGCGATCAAGCGTTTCATGCGCGTCCCCCAAGGCCGAAGGCCGCTATATGGGGCCTGGCCGGGCTTCCGCAAAGCGCTCGACTTGTCGCGCAAGGCCGCCATCATCGACGAATCAGCTTGAAGCTCAGGGAGACTGCGTCTTGCCCGCGAATTTCGACGACATCGAGATCGGCCAGGTGGTGTCGCTGGGCGAGGTGCGGATCGATTCCCGCGCCCTGGAGGGCTTCATCGAGTCCTTCGCGCCGGGCTGGCCCGCCGAGCGCGGCGCCCCCGACGCCATGGTCTATGCGATCTGGACCCGGCTGGACTCGGCTGCGGCCCTGGGGTGGCCCCAGACCAAGCGACTGGGGGTCGACGCCCTGCGCTGGGTGCGCAATCCGCCGGCGGGCGAAGCCCTGCGCGGCCGGATGACGGTGATGGGCAAGGATCCTGTCGGCGACGGCAAGGGGATCATCATCGCCCAGCACGACCTTTTGGATGAAGCGGGCCGGCTGGTGTTTTCCTGCCTGACCCGCTCCGTCTTCGCGCGCTGATCGTCGCCGATCAGCCGGCCGCGGCGTCGGCGGCCACAGCGTTCTTGTAGATCTGCAGCGCGATCAGCTTGTCCCAGCCGTGCAGCGAGATCAGGTGCGCGTAGATCTGCATCAGGGCGCCGTTGTTGCGCAGCTCGACCAGCTTGTCGGTCGGCAGGGCGTTGAGCTTTTCTTCCGACACGCCCCAGAACTCGGCCACAGTCTGGGCCTCACCGGCGGTGCCGTCGGGGTTCATCGGGGTGTGGGTGGCGTTCTTCAGCTCGAACAGGTCCAGGTCCTTGAGGATCTGGACGAAGTTGTTGGTCCGCTGACGCTCGAGCTCGTAGTTGTTGCAGAACTCGATGCAGTTCTGGGTGTACTCGGTCGGCGAGTTGTCGGCGTTGAAGAACGGCAGGTCGCCGCCTTCCGAGATGAAGTCCGCGGCGCGGTCGATGCACAGGATCATCTGGTTCGCGCCCGAATCATTGGCGAACACGAAGGGATAGCGGCGGATGTAGGCGGGCACGTAGATGCCGGCCTCGAAGATGCCGTCCTCACGCAGATACAGATTCTCGCCGGGGTTCAGGCCCATGACGGCGAGCGGCATCTTGTCGTCGCCGACGAAGATGATCGGGCTGGACAGGGCGGCCAGGGAGAACTCGGTCACGGCCAGCGGCACCGCGTGGCCTTCCTTGGCGAAGCCGAAGGGACCGTCGACGCGGTTCACGCCCAGGGACTTGTGCATTTCCGGCGAGAGCGGCTCGGGCTGCTTGTAGAACAGGACGTTGCCGGAGATCTGGCCGCCGGGGGTGAGCTTGGTTTCGCTAGCCATGTATTGCCTTCGCGGATCGGGACGCTCTTGCGAGCCTTAGATGGTGAGTGCGGACGGGCCGTCCTCACGGCCGATCTTCGCAGGGATGGCGCTTCTAGCCCAACGTAAGGAAGCCCGCAAATCGCCTCGCGCGCCGCTTGCCTGGCCCTCGCCTAGGCGCTTCAATCCTCCGCATAGAAGAACGACGTTTTGGAGGAAGCATTTTCATGCCCATTTTTTATCCCGACATCCTGAACCAGCGCACCGCCCCGCGGACCTTTTCCTACGGCGACAAGGACGTGATGCTCTACGCGCTCGGCGTAGGCCTCGGTCAGGACCCTATGAACGAGACCGAACTGCCCTTCGTCTATGAGAAGGGCCTGAAGGTCATTCCGACCGCCGCCACCGTGCTCGCCTCGGGCGCCGGCCGCGCCGGTCCCGCCCCGGACATGCCCGCCGGCCACCGCCAGAGCCAGATCAACTTCCTGATGGTCGTCCACGGCGAACAGAAGGTCGAACTGCACAAGCCCCTGTCGACCTCGGGGACCTTCACCGCCGAGGGCCGCACCGTCGGCGCCTATGACAAGGGCGAGGGCAAGGGCGCGGTGATCATCAACGAGACCGTCTGGACCGACGAAAAGGGCGAGAAGGTCGCCACGCTCACCGGCTCCACCTTCGCCCGCGGCGACGGCGGCTTCGGCGGCCCCTCGGAAGGCGCGCCCGAGCCGCACGCCGTGCCGACCCGGGCCCCCGACCTGTCGGTGGATTTCACCACCCGCGAGGACCAGGCCCTGCTCTACCGCCTGAACGGCGACCGCAACCCGCTGCACTCCGATCCGGACGTGGCCAAGCGGGCCGGCTTCCCCAGGCCCATCCTGCACGGCCTGTGCACCTACGGCATCACCTGCCGCGCCGTCCTGCAGGCCATCACCGACTTTGACCCGGACCAGATCTATTCGCACCAGGCCCGGTTCTCCGCCCCGGTGTTCCCGGGCGACACCATCACGGTGGACCTGTGGAAGGACGGCAAGAACATCTCCTTCGAGGCCCGCGTGAAGGAACGCGGCGCCACGGTGATCAAGAACGGCCTGACCGTCCTGCGCGCCTAAGACCCCCTCTTGCGGAGCGGTTACCGACAGCCCGGGCCCGCGAGAAAAAAGGTCCAAGAAACATCGACCTCGACAGGGCGCCTCCCCGTCCTGCGCGCCCCGCCGACGCCGCGGGGCCGCCCCCGCCGTTTTCCCCCCGGGCGGGTCCGGTCTATGGAGGCGGCATGACCTCCTCCTCCAAGCTCCTGAGCGGCCTCTGCGCCGTTGCGGTGATGACCCTGGGCGCCTGCGCCGCCCTGCCCTTCCCGCACAAGACTGCGGCCCCCGCCGACGCCTCGCTGGCGGCGCCGACCCCCACCAAGCTCTCCGGCTATCTCTCGGCCACCGATATCGACGGCAAGGCCCTGCTTGGCCCGCCGCCCGCCCCGGAGTCCTTACGCGGCCGCGCCGACCGCGAGGCCTATGAGCAGACCCGGTCTCTGCAGGGCACGCCCCGCTGGGCCATGGCCATCAAGGACAACGACATCTGGCAGGGCGGCGCCCTGGAGCGCTATTCCTGCGCCCTGGGCATGCGCCTGGGCGAGCGCGAGACCCCGGCGGTGTGGAAGCTGCTGCACCGCACCGAGCTGGACGTCCGCACCGTCGGCACCCCGGCCAAGACCTTCTACAACCGCCCCCGGCCGATGATCGGCGACGACCGGCCGATCTGCGTCCCCCGCGAGGACTGGATGCGCACCAACGCCTCCTATCCCTCAGGCCACGCCATGGTCGGCTGGTCCTGGGCCCTGATCCTGACTGAGATCCGGCCCGCAGCGGCCGACGGCCTGATGAGCGCCGGCAAGGCGGTGGGCGACAGCCGCGCCATCTGCGGCGTCCACTATCCCTCCGACATCGAGGCCGGCCGCACCCTGGCCGCCGCCATGGTCGCCCGCCTGCACGCCGACGCGAGTTTCCAGGCCGACCTCGCCGCCGCCCGGGCGGAACTGTCCAAGGCCCCGAAGGCTGAAGGGCTCAGCTGCCCGGCCTAGCCCCGCGCAGCCGCGAACACCACGTGCCGCCGCAAGGGGTGATCCTCGGCGAGCCTGGGATGATCGAAGTCCCGTGCGGGATAATGGATCATCCCGATCTTCCGCATGACGGCTTGCGAGGCGAGGTTGGTGTCGGCGGTGAACGCCACGATCTCGGCCTCGTCCAGATTGGCGAAGGCCCAGTCGAGGGCCGCCTTGGCGCCCTCGCTGGCCAGCCCCTGGCCCCAGGTCTCTGGCGCCAGCCGCCAGCCCATCTCGACACAGGGACTGACCGGCAGGCCCTCGACGCGGGCGAGGCCAATGAAGCCGATCACCCGCCCGGTCGCCTTCAGCTCCGCCGCCCAAAGGCCAAAGCCGTGCGCGGCGATATGGGCGTTGATGCGCGCCGCGATGGTGTCGCTGGCCGCCCGGTCCATGGGTCCGCCCAGCCAGGCATAGACGCGCGGGTCGGTATTGACCGCAGCGAAGTCGTCCAGGTCCCCATCACGGAACCCGCGCAGGATCAGGCGGGACGTCTCGATCATCAGGCCGGCCGCGGACCAGCCAGGGCGCCATAGAGGTCGGTGCGCCGGTCGCGGAAGAAGCCCCAGGCCGCCCGATGCCGGGCCAGGAAGTCCAGGTCGAAGGTGGCCGTCAGCACGCCCTCATCGTCGCGGCCGAACTCAGAGACCAGGTCGCCCCGGTGGTCGGCGATGAAGGACGAGCCATAGAAGCCCTGACCGCCGCCGGGATAGTTGTCCCAGGGCTCGAAGCCGGTGCGGTTGGCGCCCACCACCGGGATCACGTTGGACACCGCGTGGCCCTGCATGGCGCGCCGCCACGGCAGGGCGGTGTCCAGGCTGGGGTCATGCGGCTCGGAGCCGATGGCGGTGGGATAGAGCAGGACCTCGGCGCCCATCAGGGCCATGGCCCGGGCGCATTCGGGGTACCACTGGTCCCAGCAGATGCCGACGCCCACGCGGCCGAACCGGGTGTCCCAGACCTTGAAGCCGGTGTCTCCGGGCCGGAAATAGTACTTCTCCATATAGCCGGGGCCGTCCGGAATATGGCTCTTGCGATAGACGCCCATCAGCGAACCGTCGGCGTCGACCATCACCAGGCTGTTGAAATAGTGCGGCCCCTCGCGCTCGAAGATCGAGATCGGCAGCACCACGCCCAGCTCGGCGGCCAGGGGCGCCAGGGCCGTCACGCACGGGTGCTCGCGCCAGGGATGGGCCTGGGCGAACCAGCGCTCCTCCTGGGCCACGCAGAAGTAAGGCCCCTGGAACAGTTCGGACGGCAGGATCACCTGGGCGCCCTTGGCCGCCGCCTCGCGGATCAGCTGCGCGGTGCGGGCGATATTGTCGGCCAGGTCGTCGCCATAGTGGGTCTGCAGGGCGGCGACCGAAATCGTGCGGGACATCAGGCAGGCTCCTGCTGGGTGATGCAGTGGAACGAGCCGCCGCCCGACAGGACGGCGTTGGAGGACAGGCCGATCACCGCCCGGTCCGGGAACAGGGCCTGCAGGGCCTGCAGCGCCAGGTCGCTGGCCTGGCCCTCGGAATAGAGGGGCATGATCACCGCCCGGTTGGCGATGATCGAGGCTTGGCCGGACTGGCCCAATCGCATCATGTGGCTGGCCGGCGACGCCCCGCCCTCAGGCCCCTCGATCCAGCCGGGCGAGGGGATGCGGGCCACGGTCAGGGGGCGACCTTCGGCGTCGTGGGCCGCGGCCAGCCGGCGGGCGGCATCGTCATAGGCCTTGGTGTTCACGTCGCCCCGGCCGAAGCCCATGGGACAGGCCACCACGCCGGGCGCGACGAACCGGGCCAGGTTGTCCACGTGGCCATCGGTGTGGTCGTTCTCCAGCCCGTCGCCCAGCCAGATCACCTTGCGCGCGCCCAGCGATTGGGCGAGCGCGGCCTCGGCCCCCGCCTCGGTCCAGCCGGGGTTGCGGTTGGGGTTCAACAGGCACTGGCCGGTGGTCAGGATCGTACCCGCGCCGTCATGGTCCACCGCCCCGCCTTCGAGGATGAAGTCGTTGAGGATCATGGCCGTCTCAGAGGCCACGGCGATCTGGCCGGCCACCTCGTCGTCATGGTCCAGCACGTATTTGCCGCCCCAGCCGTTGAAGCGGAACGCCTGGGCCACGGAGCCTTGCGGGCCCTTGGCGAATATCGGCCCGGTGTCGCGCAGCCAGATGTCGCCGAACCGGCCGGGCACGATCTCCACGCCCGTCACATCCCCCAGCAGGGCGCGGGCCGCGGCTTCGCCCTCGTCACAGCCGGTCAACAGGCGCACGCGCTCGCCACCGGGGCCGGCCAGGGCGCGGGCCAGGGCCGCCACCTCGGCCTGGGCCGGCTCCAGATTGTCCTCCCACAGCTCCCCATGGCTCGGAAAGCCCAGCCACATCGCCTTATGGGGCGCCCATTCGGCGGGAACGGTCAGGGTCATGGCGGCTCCTTGAGGCGTCGGGCAGGCGGCGGGGCGAAGAGGGGCGCAGATGGGCGGTGCTGACCGCGACGTCAAGCACCCAAACAAAAGGGGCGGCCCGTCGCCGGACCGCCCCCAAAGCTCTAGATCGCTATGCGGCGATTAGAACTCGGCGTGCAGGGTCGCCACGAACGCCCGCGGATAGCCCGGTTGGAACTGGGCCGTGCCGTTGGTGTTGGTGGAGATGTCGGCGAGGTACTTCTCGTCGAACAGGTTCTTCACGTTGAACTGCAGGTAGGCCTTCTCCATGCCGATGTCGTCGAGCTTGAAGCGCAGGTCCAGGTCCCACAGGGCGTAGCCCGGAGCCTTTTCGGTGTTGGTCAGGTTCGTCCAGCGGCTGCCGACGAACTTGCCCTGGACGCCCAGGCTGGCCCAGTCGGTGATGTCCCAGTTGACCCGGGTCGCACCTTGCAGCTTCGGCACTTCGTAGAGCGACTTGCCCTTGGTGGCCAGGATCGCACCGCCGGCGCCGTTCGGGAAGTTCGACTGGATTTCCGACTGCACGTAGGAGAGCGAGCCGTAGAACGACAGGTAGTCTTCCGGCTTGTAGCTGAGTTGGGCGTCGACGCCCTTCAGCTTCACTTCGCCGACGTTCACCGAATAGAAGATGCCGGCCGCTTCGTCGAACTGGCGCTCAACGCGGTTCTTGAAGTTGTTGGTCCAGGCGTCGACCGACATCAGCAGGGTCGGCGAGGTCCAGCGCCAGCCCAGGTTATAGGCGTCGGCGATTTCCGGCTGCGGGTTGACGACGTTGCGGTCGTACAGGTCGTCGGTGCGCGGCGCCGACAGGGTCTGCGCGTAGCTCAGATAGACCTGCTCGTGATCGCCGATGTCGTAGGACAGGCCGACGTTCGGCAGCACCTTGTCGTACTTGCGCTCGATCTTGCGGGGCTGACCGAACAGGGTCGTGGCGCTCGGAACTTGCGAGCCGGCCGGGAAGGTGACGAAGGGCACGCCGCCGCCATCATTGGAGCCGACCACGACCGTACCCACCTGATTGGTGCAGTAGGCGTTGAAGGTGTCGCGCATGTAGCAGTTCTGGTTCAGCTCACGCTTGAAGAACGGGGCGCGGGCGCCGAGGTTCACCAGCACCTTGTCTTCCAGGAACCGGCCACGGTACTCGACCGCGATCTGGTTCAGGGTCGCGAAGGACTGACGGTCGCGGCGGCGCAGGATCGAGCCGTCCGACAGCTTGATGGCCTGGCCGTAGCCGTCCTTGCCGCCGAACACGTTGCCCGGGTCGCCGCCCGCGCTGAACATGCTGGCTTGGCCGGTCTGACGGTGACGGGCGTAGTCGTAGGTGTAGGAGGCGCGCAGGCTCTGGCCGTCCGCGAACTTCCAGATCAGCGACGAGTTGACCGTGTAGCGGCGGGTGTTGGTGGTGTTCGGCCAGTAGAGCAGCACGCGGTCGAGGGTGTCGCCATCGCCGTTCAGGTCGGTGGGCGAGCGCAGCTGCGGGTCGTTTTCCGGCATGATCGTCCGGCCACCGCCATTGGCGATCACGTACTGGAACGCCGGGTCGACGGTCAGGACCAGGTTGTCGGTCAGGTGGAACAGCGACTGGCCACGCAGGTTGCCGGTGTTCGACGGGTTGATGTTGTTGCCGACATAGTTGGCGCAGGCGGCGGTGAAGCCGGTGGCCGAGGTGGCTTCGTTCTGGATCGTGCCGTTGACCGGGGTCGGACGGGCGCAGGCCGCGTCATAGGGCAGCTTCACGCCTTGCTGGAACTGGGCCAGCGTGATGCGGCGGATGAAGTTGTTGCGGTTGACGTTGTAGTTGGCGATCAGGCTGACGAAATCGCCGTTGTCGCCCAGCTCTTGGTAGATGCGGGCGTTGTACTGCGTCTTGTCGATCTTGCCGGGCGCGTTGAAGATGTCGTTGGTCGCGCGGTTATAGCTGGCCCAGGCCTTGGTGCCCCAGGGACCGAACTGGCCGGTTTCGATCACGCCGTAGATGCGGCGGAAGTTCTCGGAGCCGACACCCAGGTCGAAGCGGGCGCCGAACTCGTCCTGCGGCTTGCGGGTGATGTAGTTGATCGTGCCGCCGGCGGCCGCCGCGGTCGGGCTGTCCACGTCGGTGGTGCCCAGGTTCACGTCGACCTTTTCGATCAGGTCGCCGTCCAGCTGCTGGTTCGGGTAGACGGCGTAGTTGCCGCTGTCGTTCAGCGGAATGCCGTCCTGGATCAGGGCGATGCGCTGGCTGTCGAAGCCGCGCAGGGTGATGTCGCCGCCGGCCGAACCGAAGGCGTCATTGCCGGTGAAGTTCACGCCCGGCAGCAGGTTGATGGTGTCCAGCACGGTCGCGCCGGGGGTCTGGGTGGAGATGAACTCCTGGCTGATCGTCGAGCGCGCCTTGGGCTCTTCGACCGCCACCATGCCGTCGAGGCTACGGGTGGCCTGGCCGGTGACGACCAGTTCTTCAACGACCGCGGTGCCGGTCGACTGGGCCATTGCGCTGGTCGCGAGCACCATGCCCGCCAGCGCGCTGGTGGCGCACAGAGCGCGCCGGAAAATCATGTTCATGTGGATCCCCTCCATCGAGCCGAGGGGACGCCTGCCCAGGGCCCCCCGATTGGCGCCCCTATAGCGCGGAAATCGCGGGTGTTGGTGACGCTTTTGTAACGGTCGTAAGGAGTTGTAACACTGCTGCGCAAATGCCACGCATCGGCCCTTGCACGGCGGGCGCCCTCAGGACAGGGTCCGCGCCTGCGAAGGAGCCCCGCGTGAGCCGCAAACCTTTATCCGTACAGGGATTGAGTCCCGAGTGGCGCGGCGCCCTGTGGATCGCCGCCTGCCTGACGGTGGTTCGACTTGTCGCACTCTTTTCAACCAGGCTGGAGCTCTATCCGGACGAAGCCCAGTACTGGGTTTGGTCGCGCACCTTGGACTGGGGCTATTTTTCCAAGCCGCCGATGATCGCCTGGGTCATCTGGGCCACCACCCACCTGGGCGGCGATTCTGAACCCTGGGTGCGCTTGGCCGCGCCCCTGTTCCACCTGGGCGTGACCCTGGCGGCCTTCGGGATCGGCCGCCGGCTCTACGGCGCGGCCACCGGGTTCGCCGCCGCCGCCCTCTACGCCCTGACGCCCGCCATCCAGCTGTCCTCGCTTGTGATCGCGACCGACGCGCCGCTGCTGTTCTTCCTGGCCCTGTCCCTGCTGGCCTATGTGGAGCTGCTGGCCGCGCCTGAGGGCCGGCCGCGCCTGGCCTGGGCCGCGGGGCTCGGGGCGGCGGTGGGCCTGGCCTTCCTGTCCAAGTACGCCGCGGTCTACGCCATCGCCGGTCTCGCCCTGCACGCGGTGATCTCGCCGCAGGCCCGCAGGACCTGGAGCCTGCCCGCGGCCGCCGCGGCGCTCGGCGCCTTCGCCCTGATCCTGGCCCCCAACCTGATCTGGAACGCCACCCACGGCTTCGAGACCCTGAAGCACACCGCCGACAACGCCGCCTGGGGCGGACGCAAGCTGTTCAATTTCGCCGAGCTCGGCCAGTTCCTGGGCTCGCAGTTCGGCGTCTTCGGGCCGATCCCCTTCGCGGTGCTGATCGGGGGCTCGGTCCTGATGGCCTGGCGCCGACGGCTGACCGAGGCCGACCTGACCCTGATGTGCTTCGCCCTGCCGCCGCTCTTGATCGTCAGCGTCCAGGCCTTCATCAGCCGGGCCAACGCCAACTGGTCCGGAGCGGCCTATGTGGCGGGCGCGATCCTGGTGGCCGCCTGGCTGATGCGCTGGCGGGCCAAGGGCTGGCTGCTGGCCGCCATCGTCAGCCAGGGCGTCCTGGCCGGCCTGTTCCTGGCCTGTGTGCTGTCCCAGCCCTTCGCCGAGAAGATCGGCCTGGCCAACGCCTTCAAGCGCGCCAAGGGCTGGGAGGCCACCGTCCACGCCATCGTCGAGCGCGCCAGCCTGGATCCCGGCCTGACCGCCGTCGCCGTGGACGACCGCTTCCTGTTCAACGCCGCGGGCTATTACGGGCGCGATTTCTTCCAGGCGCCGGGCGCGCCGCCCCTGCGCATGTGGGTGCGCGAGGCCCATCCCAACAACCAGGCCGAAACCACCGCCCCGCTGACGCCCGCCAACGGCAGCCGCGTGCTCGCCGCCAGCCTGGAGCTGGTCTATCGCGACGAGATGGCCGCCGACTTCCGCGCCGTCTCGGACCGCGAGATCAATTCGGTGATGCTGGACAAGAAGCGGCGGCGCCGGATCGAAACCTTCATCGGCCAGGACTTCGCGCCCCGGCCGCGCGACCCCGTCACCGGCCTGCCCACACGGCCTTGAGCCGAGCCTCGCGCCCGCAGCCGACGCGATAGGCGTTGTAGTTCACCGGGTTCTTGCGGGCGTAGTCCTGGTGATAGCCCTCGGCCGGCCAGAAGGTCATGGCCGGGCGGATCTCGGTGGCCACCGGCTTCTTCAGGATCTTGGCCACCTTGGCCTTCACCTGCTCCGCGGCGCTGCGTTCGGCGGGGTCAGCCACGAACACCGCCGTGCGGTAGGACGGGCCATAGTCGCAGATCTGCCCGGCCGGGTCAGTGGGGTCGATATTGTGGAAGAAGGCGTCGACCAGCTGCGGATAGCTGATCTTGGCCGGATCATAGGTGACCCGGATCGCCTCGAAGTGGCCATCGTGGTTGTCGTAGGTGGGGTTCTTCCGCGTCCCCCCGGAATAGCCCACCACCACGTCCTTGACGCCGGGGGTGTGCTCGATGTCGTGCTCGGCCGACCAGAAGCAGCCACCCGCGAAGATCGCGGTCTTGTAGGGGCCGGCGGCGGAGGCGGCGCTCGCGGCCGCTGCGGCGGCGAGCGTGACGATCATCAGGCGGCGGATCATGGGGGTCTCCGGTCTCGGTGAGGTTACGCGCGAGGGGTCCGTGGGGATGCGGCCATCTCAATCCAGGCGCAGCAGGCGGTCCAGGGCGAAACGTCCGCCGCCCCGGGCCACGAGATAGATCAGCAGCCCGGCCCAGCTCAGATGGGTCGGCCAGGCGTCGGGATAGACGAAGATCTCGATCACCAGGGTCATGCCGAGAAAGGCCAGGGCCGAGACCCGCGTGAACAGGCCCAGCACCAGCAGGATCGAGAACAGGTGCTCGGCATAGGTGGCCAGGTGCGCCGCCAGGTCCGGCGGGATCAGCGGCAGGTGATACTCATCCCGGAACAGGGTGTAGGTCCCGTCGGTGATGTGGATCAGGCCGTCGACCTTGGTCCGGGCCGACTGAAAGAACACCCCGGCCACGCCCAGGCGGGCGACAAGGGCGATGAGGTCTTCGGGGATGCGTTGGGTCAGGGCCGTCAGGCGGCCATAGGTCTGGGCGATCATGCTGAGATATCCGTGAGGCCGGCGAAGGCGCCGGCGGCGATGAGGGTTGCGAACAGGCCGGCCAGCTCCAGGCCGGGCTCAGCGGACAGGGCGGCCTCAGCCGCCTGGGCCAGGCTCTCGCCCGCCCGGCAGGCGGCCAGGAAGGCGGATCCCCCGGGGCTCAGCGACAGGGTCTCGACAGTGAGGCGCGGCCGCAGGACCAGGACGGCGCTGGGCGCGTCATCCAGTTCCAAGGCCTCCGACGACGGCTCCGCGCGCAGGGCCAGCCACAGCCCGGCCAGGCCGTCGTCAAAGGTGAACAGCCGCGCGCTCGGATGCAGGGTCGCAGCCGTGACCGCGAAGTCCTCCGAGCCCAGGGCCTCGAAAGCCGCAGCCTCGAGAGGCGCGGCGTCCTCAGCCAGGTGCGCTTCGACCCAGGCCCAGTCGAGCCGGGCGAGGTTCGGCAGAAACGGCATCTCAGCGGCGGGCGCGAAGCCCTCCAGCCAGTCGGCGAAGTCGCCGCCATGGTCCAGCAGAGAGGCCTTGGCCGGCGGTCGTTCCGCGGCGTGGCGGACCGCGGCGGCGCTGAGCCACGCCTCCCCTGTCACCTTCGCCACAGCCGGAAAATTGGCGACCAGGGCGTCGGCGCAGCCCTTGGCCACGGTGTTGCGATAGACGCTGACCCCCGCGGGCTCGGCGCCCCAGGGCGCCAGCGCCACATCATCGCCCGCCAGCGCGGCCGAGAACGCGTCCTGGAACCGGGACAGCTCAGACATGGGCCAGCGCTCCCGCCAGCAGGCCATGGGCCCGGTCGCGCTCGGCCATCAGCTCGCAGAAGGCCGGGACCTTGTCGTCCCGCTCGATCAGGGTCGGCCTGGGCCCGATCCGTTCGATGAGTCGGGCGTAGAGGCTCCACACCGTCTCCGCCACCGGCGCGCCATGGGTGTCGATCAGCAGGTCGCAGGTCGCATCGGCCTCATGGCCGGCCAGGTGAATCTCCCCCACCGCCTGGGCGGGCAGGGCGTCCAGATAGGCCCGGGCGTCGAAGCCAAGATTGTGGGCGCTGACCGCCACATTATTCACGTCGACCAGCAGGCCGCAGCCGGTCTTGCGGACCAGCTCAGCCAGGAACTCCACCTCGGCCAGTTCGTGCCCGTTCAGCGGCGTATAGAGCGACGGGTTCTCGATCAGCACCCGCCGATCCAGGGCGTCCTGCATCCGGCCCACATTGTCGGCGATGCGGGTGAGCGCCTCAGTCGTGCGGGGAAACGGCAGGAGGTCCGGCGCATAGGCGCCCCGCCGCTTCGACCAGGCCAGGTGCTCGGAGACCACGAAGGGCTCGAACCGGTCCACCAGCGTCTTCAGCGCCGCCAGATGCGCCGCATCCGGCGCCTCATCAGCGGCGAGCGACATCCCCACCCCGTGCAGGGATAGGGGACGCCTGGCCCGGATCGCTTCCAGCCAGGCGAGCCGCGGCCCGCCGGCGCACATGTAGTTCTCCGGATGGACCTCGAACCACAGCCCCTCCGCCCCGCAGTCCAGGGCGGCCTCATAGTGCTGGGGCTTCAGGCCGATCCCGGCGGTGGGGGTCACGGTCAGGCCTTGGGGGTCAAGGAGCCCATGCCGTGGGGCGTCTTGGTGGTGACGCAGGTCCCCTTGGGCACGCGCTTGTAGGCCTTGCCGTCATAGTCGACCTTGGAGGTCCCGGCGCAGGTCGTGCCCGCCGCGGCCTTGCAGTCATTGTGCCCGGCCAGGGCCGCGCCATAGCAGCGCTCGGTGGTCAGCAGCTTGGGGATCTGGGCCAGGCGGGCCATCTGGCCGGCCTGGGCGGCGCCGGCGCTCAGCGCCAGCAGACCGGCGGCGGCGAGGCCCGCGCGGGCGAGGGTCTTGGGGGTCATGGAGGTTTCCCGGGGTCGTCTGGAAGGAGAGTCGCGGGGGGGGGGGGGGGGGGGGGGGGGGGGGGGGGGGGGGCGGGGGGGGGGGGGGG
>CAZXVO010000001.1:32147-33924 GCA_964643835.1 uncultured Phenylobacterium sp.
GCGGCCAAAGACATGCTCAGCAAAAAACCGATTGTGGTTATGGTGCGGGGGGGGGGGCCTGATCGGGCCGGCCGCAATCAGGCTCAGGCCTTGGGGGTCAGCGAACCCATGCCCTTGGGCGTCTTCATGGTGACGCAGGTCCCCTTCGCCACTTCCTTGAAGGCCTTGCCGTCATAGTCGACCTTGGACGAGCCGGCGCAGGTGGTGCCCGCGCCTGCCTTGCAGTCATTGTGGCCGGCCATGGCCACGCCGTAGCACTTCTCGGTCGCGGCCGGCTTGTCGGCGGCCAGGGCGGCGCCGCCGGTCAGGGCCAGGAGGGCGGTGGCGGCGAGGGTGGTCTTGATCGCGTTCATCTGGGTCGTTCCTCTAGGTTGGCAGGAGGGCCGCGTCCGGCGGCGCTCACAGACCCAGTTCGCAAGCCGCGCGGCTCAGGTTACGCAGACCCTCGATATTTTTTTCGTCGGCCAGTCGTGTAACCATTGGCCGGTCCCCCCCGAACTCATGGAGACTCGCCCGCGTGGCCGCAGACCTCGAGGACCGCCTGAAGGCCTTGATGCTGCGCGGCCAGGCCGGCGACGCCGCCGCCTGGCGCGAGCTGCTGGCCCTGCTCAGCGTGCGGCTTCGGATGTTCTTTGCCCGCAGGCTCGATGGCGGCGCGGACGTGGAGGACCTGGTGCAGGAAACCCTTCTGGCGGTGCACCGCCGGCGCATGACCTACGACCCGGCCCAGCCGTTCACGGCCTGGGCCCACGCCATCGCCAAGTACAAGCTCATCGATCACTGGCGGCGCAATCGCACGCGGAAGCACGAGCCCCTCGACGACCTGGCCGACTTCCTGGCCGCGCCGGAAGCAGAGGCGCCGGAGACCCGCGGCGATCTCGACCGGGTGCTTGCGCACCTGCCGGATCGGCAGCAGAAGCTGGTGCGTGACGTAAAGCTTCAGGGCCTGAGCCTGGCCGAGGCCGGCGCCCGGGCCGGGATCAGTGAGGGCGCGGCCAAGGTCGCCCTGCACCGAGCCCTGAAGGCCCTGACCGAATTCGCCCTCAAGGGGCGCGACGACAAGGAGCGCGGGTGAAGACCGACGACCTGATCGAGGCGCTCAGCCTGGACGTGGCCCCCGCCGCCGGGGTCCGCCCCCGCCTGGCCGGGGCGGCGGGCGCGGGCGCGGTGGTCGCCTTGGCCCTGGTCGCCCTTTGGCTGGGCTTCCGGCCCGACTATCCGGCCGCGTTCGGCAAGCCCATGTTCTGGATGAAGGCGCTCTATGCGGCGCTGATCGCGCTGGGCGGCTTCTGGTGCGTGGACCAGCTGGCCCGCCCCGCGGGCTCCGGCCGCAAGGGCGTGACCTTCGTCCTGGCTGTGTTCGGCCTGATCTGTCTCGCCGCCCTGGTGCGCTGGTTCATCACCCCGGCCGGGGATCGCATGCCGCTCCTGATGGGCCAGTCCTGGCGGGTCTGCCCGCGCAACATCCTGGCCCTGTCCCTGCCGATCCTGGCGGCGACCCTGTTCGTGGTCCGCCGGCTGGCCCCCACCCGGCTGGTCCTGGCCGGCGCCGCGGCGGGGCTATTCTCCGGCGGGGTCGCCGCCACGGTCTACGGCCTGCACTGCCCGGAGAGCACGATGCCCTTCGTCGCCGTCTGGTACAGCCTGGGCATCAGCGCGCCCGTGGTGATCGGCGCCGTCCTGGGGCCGTGGGCGCTGCGCTGGCGGTAGGCATAGGCTGTCATCCCGGTTTCGGCGCAGCCGAAGACCGGGACCATAGACACAGATTTTTCCGGAT
>CAZXVO010000001.1:33934-49605 GCA_964643835.1 uncultured Phenylobacterium sp.
CCGGACAAGCGCTGCGCGCTTTCCGAGATAACACGGAAGGGAAGCCCCTAAACCGCCACCTCGAACGCGGCCTCGGTCTTGGCCCGCACCTCGTCGACGGTCACGCCGGGCGCCAGGGCGGTCAGAGTCACCGGGGTCTTGCCGCGGTTCACCTGGAAGACGCCCAGGTCGGTGACCACCATGTCCACCACGCCCGCGCCGGTGAGCGGCAGGGAGCAGGCCTTGACCAGCTTGGGCGCGCCCGACTTCTCGGTGTGCTCCATGACCACGACCACGCGCTTGACGCCGGCCACCAGGTCCATGGCCCCGCCCATGCCCTTCACCATCTTGCCCGGCACCATCCAGTTGGCCAGGTCGCCATTGGCCGCCACCTGCATGGCGCCCAGGATGGACAGGTCGATATGCCCGCCGCGGATCATGGCGAAGCTGTCGGCTGAGCTGAAATAGGACGAGCTCGCCAGCTCGGTGATGGTCTGCTTGCCGGCGTTGATCAGGTCGGCGTCCTCGTCCCCCTCAAAGGGGAACGGGCCCATGCCCAGCATGCCGTTCTCCGACTGCAGGGTCACGCTCATGCCTTGCGGGATATAGTTCGCCACCAGGGTCGGGATGCCGATGCCGAGGTTCACATAGAAGCCATCGCGCAGCTCGGCAGCGGCGCGGGCCGCCATCTCGTCTCTCGACCAAGCCATTACACGCTCTCCCGCGCGCGCACCGTGCGCTGCTCGATCCGCTTCTCGTAGGCCGCGCCCTGAAGGATGCGATCCACATAGATGCCCGGCGTATGGATGTGGTCCTTGTCGATGGAGCCCACCGGGACCAGATGCTCGACCTCGGCGACACAGACCTTGCCGGCCGTGGCCATCATCGGATTGAAGTTCCGCGCCGTCTTTCGGTAGACGAGGTTGCCCTCGGCGTCGCCGGTATGGGCCTTCACGATCGACAGGTCGGCGGTCAGGCCGCGCTCCATCACATAGAGCTCCCCGTCGAACTCGCGGACCTCCTTGCCCTCCGCCACCAGGGTGCCGACCCCGGTCTTGGTGAAGAAGGCCGGGATGCCCGCCCCGCCGGCCCGGATGCGCTCGGCGAGCGTGCCCTGCGGGTTGAACTCCAGCTCCAGCTTGCCGGACAGGTACAGCTCGGCGAACAGCTTGTTCTCGCCGACGTACGAGGAGATCATCTTGCGGATCTGGCCGGCGCCCAACAGGACGCCCAGCCCAAACCCGTCGATCCCGCAATTGTTCGAGATCACCGTCAGGTCCTTGACCCCGGTGTCGCGGATCGCCGCGATCAGGTTTTCGGGAATGCCGCAGAGGCCGAAGCCCCCGGCCATGATGGTCATGCCGTCGAACAGCAGCCCCGAGAGCGCCTCGACCGCATCCTTGCGAACCTTGTCAGCCATGCCATCTGATTACGCCGCACTGCAGCATTTGAAAACCTCCCTTACGTAAATCCACGCGCGGGCTCCCAGAACTCGGGCATAGTCCAACCGACGCCCGCCGACGCTCCCAAGGAACCGCCCCCCGATGCACGGACAAGACCTGCTCATCCAGGCCCTGGTCTACCTGACCGCCGGCGTGATCTCCGTGCCGATCGCCAAGCGGCTGGGGCTGGGCTCGGTGCTGGGCTACCTGATCGCCGGCGTCCTGGTCGGGCCCTTCGTCCTGGACCTGGTGGGCGAAGCGCACGACGTCATGACCTTCGCCGAGTTCGGCGTGGTGATCCTGCTGTTCCTGATCGGGCTGGAGGTGCGGCCCGCCCTGCTCTGGCGGATGAAGACCGCGATCTTCGGGCTGGGCGGCGGTCAGCTGGCCCTGACCGCCATCGCTGTCGGCGCGGGCGCGCTCACCCTCGGCATGAGCTGGAAGCCGGCGCTCGCAACCGGCCTGATCCTGGCCATGTCCTCCACCGCCATCGTGCTCGCCAACCTGGAGGAGCGCGGCCTGCGCCAGGGGCCGGTGGGCGAGGCGGTGTTCGGGGTGCTGCTGTTCCAGGACCTGGCGGTCATCCCCCTGTTCGCCATCCTGCCCCTGCTGGCCGTGCATCCGGCTGCGGCCGAGGTCGCAACCCATGCCGGCGGCATCGCCGACCTGCCGGCATGGCAGCAGGCGGGCCTGGCCATGGCCGCCATCGCCGCGGTGGTGTTCGGCGGCCGCTACGCCATCCGCCCGGTGTTCCGCTTCATCGCCGCCGCCCGCCTGCGGGAAATCTTCACCGCCTTCGCCCTGCTGCTGGTGGTGGCCGTCGCCGCCCTGATGGAGCTGGTCGGCCTGTCCCCGGCGCTGGGCGCCTTCCTGGCCGGGGTGGTGCTGGCCGAGAGTGAGTTCCGCCGCGAGCTGGAGACCGACATCGAGCCGTTCCGCGGCCTCTTGCTCGGCCTGTTCTTCATCACCGTCGGCGCCGGTCTCGACTTCAACGTGGTGATGGCGAAGCCGCTGCTGATCCTGACCCTGGTGCTGGGCATGATGGGTCTGAAGGCGGTGGCCATGTACCTGACCGGCCGGGCGCTCGGCCTCACCCGGCCCGAGGCCGGGGTCAGCGCCGTGGCCCTGGCCCAGGGCGGCGAGTTCGCCTTCGTCCTGATCAGCTTCACGGTCGGCGCCCGGATCCTGCCCGCCGAGTACGGCAAGCTGCTGTCGGCGGTCGTCGCCGTCTCGATGGCGCTCACCCCCATCGCCTTTGCGCTCTACGCTCGCTTCATCCTCAATCGCTCGGTGTCCGAAGGCGTCACGCCGGAAGAGACCGCCTTTGACGAGGCGCCCCAGGTGATCGTCGCCGGCCACGGCCGCTTCGGCCAGATCGTCAGCCGCCTCTTGCTGGCCAACGACATTCCCACCGTCACCCTGGACTCCAGCATCGAGCAGATCGAACTGCTGCGCCGGTTCGGCCGCGAGGTGCACTATGGCGACGCCGGGCGGCTCGACCTGCTGCGCGCGGCGGGCGCCGAGAAGGCCAAGCTCCTGCTCATCGCCATCGACGACCAGGACCGGGCGGTGGAGATCGTGGAAGCCGCCCGCGACGCCTTCCCGCACCTGACCATCCTGGCGCGGGCCTTCGACCGCCGGCACGCCTACGACCTGTTGCACAAGGGCGCCGACGGCATCGAGCGCGAGACCTTCGAGGGCAGCCTCAAGTTCGGCGAGAGCGCCCTGAAGGCCCTGGGCTTCTCCCACCGCCGGGCGACCAAGGCCGCCAGCCTGTTCCGCAAGCACGACATCGCCACCTTCGAGCGTCTGGCCCCGGTCTGGGGCGAAGACCGCTACATCCTGGCCAGCCGCGACGCCGCCGAAACCATGGACCGCCTGCTCCGCGCCGACCTGGACCAGATGGATTTGGACGACGAAGACGAGGCGCCGATTCATGCCAAGACCGCCAAGGCGTCCTGAGCCCCAGCGCGCTGGGGAGCCTGATTGGAGGACCCCCTTCGCCTCGCCAGCGGCGAGGCCTGATTTTTGACCACAAAGGGCACAAAGGGCACAAAGGACGTCACGCCCTGAAAGGCCAGCCTCTGAGATCGATTGCGCGCAAAGCGCGCTCCTTCTGTCCTTCGTGTTCCTTTGTGCCCTTCGTGGTTCTTGGCGGCCCTCCCGTCACACGCCACGACACGGGATTGGCGCGACATCCCGACAGGATCGAATTTGATCCAGGTCTGGAGACCCGCCCCCCGCCGGTGTAGGGGTGCGCGCATGAGCGACAGCATCCAGCCGGTCTCATTCCGGAATTTCGCCACCGACTTCGCCGGCTTCTCGCAGGAGCTGGGGACGTCCTTCGCCACCTACGGCTTCGCGGTCATCTCCGACCACGGCCTGGACCAGGCCCGGATCGACGCCGCCATCGCGGCGGCCAAGGCCTTCTTCGCCCTGCCAGAGGAGACCAAGAAGGCCTACGTCGTCGGGACCGGCGGCCAGCGCGGCTACACCCCCTTCGGCATCGAGACCGCCAAGAACCACGAGCACTTCGACCTGAAGGAGTTCTGGCACATGGGCCGGGACCTGGCGCCCGGCCACAGGTACGAAGGCATCATGCCGCCCAACGTTTGGCCCTCGGAAGTTCCCGCCTTCCACGCCGACGTCGCCTGGCTGTTCAACGCCCTGGACGCCATGGGCGTGAAGGTGCTGGAGGCCATCGCCAGCTACCTGAAGCTGGAGCGCGGCTTCTTCGCCCCCACGGTCCAGGACGGCAACTCGATCCTGCGCCTGCTGCACTATCCGTCCGCGCCCTTCGATGGCCCCAACATCCGGGCCGGCGCCCACGAGGACATCAATGTCATCACCCTGCTGCTCGGCGCCGAGGAAGCGGGTCTCGAAGTCCTGAAGAAGGACGGGACCTGGCTGCCGATCAGTCCGCCGCCGGGCGCCCTGGTGATCAATATCGGCGACATGCTGCAGCGGCTGACCAACCACGTCCTGCCGTCGACGACGCACCGGGTGGTCAATCCGGCCCCGGAGCGGCGCGGCTTCCCGCGCTATTCGACGCCCTTCTTCCTGCACTTCAATCCGGACTACCTTATTGAGACTCTGCCGACCTGCGCAGGGCCGGAGCGTCCGGACCGCTACCCGAGCCCGATCACCGCCGATGAGTTCCTGCGCGAGCGGCTGCGGGAGATCAAACTCCTGTAGGTTGACCTACGGCCAAGGTTCGCCACGGAAATTTAACGTCAAGGGTCGGATAGTCCCCGCTTAACGCTGTCTAAGGGGGCAGAATGGCCTCTCGAACCCCGGCGGCCCCGGACCCGGCCAGACGCTTGGCGGCGCTGGGGGACCTGGACCTGACGAGCCTCTCGCCCACGATCGCGCGGGTGGAACGCCTTGCGCGCACGCACTGCGGGCTGGAATCGGCCGTGGTCTTCGCCGACGCCGACGGCGTCTGGCGCATGAACGCGCCCGAGGACTGGGATCACGGCGCAAGCCCTTCGACCACCTTCGCCGGCGCAGCCCTGGCCGAAGCCGGCCTGTTGTGGATCGAGGACGCCCTCACCGACGCCCGCTTCTGCGCCCACCCCTATGTCACCGGGCCGCGCGGCCTGCGCTTCTATGTGGGGGCGCCCATCCGCCTGGCGGACCGCCTGATCGGGGTCATGGCCGTGGCCGGAACCGAGCCCAGGCCCTTCGACGCGGACCTGGCGACCTACATCCAGGACCTGGCCGACATTGTCGCCAACGAATGCGCCCAGCATCGCACCCTGCGCGACCTGGCCGAGATGCAGGACCAGGCCGCCACCGCCCTGGAAGAGGCCCGCCGGTCTGAGCGTCGCCTGAAACTCGCCCTGGACATCGGCGAACTGCGCGCCTGGGAGATGGACTTCAGTCGCCACGAGCTGATCCAGGCCGGGGCCGACGCGCCGCACCGCACCTCGTATGATGAGTTCAACGCCAATGTCTGGCGTGACATCCACCCCGACGACCTGCCGGCCTGCAAGGCGGCCTGGCGGGCGCACCTGGAAGGCGGGCCGATCTTCCGCCAGCCCCACCGCGACCGGCGCCCGGACGGGACCTGGGCCTGGACCTTCACCGCCTGCGAGGCCGTGCGCGACGAGACGGGCCGGGTCACCAGCGTGCTCGGCGCCATGCGCGACATCGACAAGCAGAAGCGGGCCGAGATCGAACTGGTGAAGGCCAAGGAAGAGGCCGAGGCCGCCAACCGGGCCAAGAGCGAATTCCTGGCCAATATGAGCCACGAGATCCGCACCCCGCTGAACGGCGTCATGGGCGTCGCCGGCGCCCTGGCCCGCACCGAGCTGTCGCCGAGCCAGGCTGAGATGGTCGGGTTGATCGAGACCTCGGCCCAGACCCTGGAAGCCCTGCTCACCGATATCCTCGACCTGGCCCGCATCGAGGCCGGTCGCCTGGAGATTCGTCCCGAGACCTTCGATGTGGCGACCTCGGTCAACGCCTGCGCCGCCCTGTTCCAGGCCAACGCGGAAGCCAAGGGCCTGAAGCTGTCGGTGGAGATCCAGCCCCACGCCCGCGGCGCCTATGTGGGCGACGCCCCGCGGATCCGCCAGATCCTGTCCAACCTGCTGGGCAACGCCGTGAAGTTCACCGCCGCCGGCGAGGTGAAGCTGACCGTGCGCGGCAAGCGCGACGAGACCACCACCCGCCTGGAGTTCGAGGTCGCCGACACCGGCATCGGCTTCGATGAGGCGACCCGCCAGCGCCTGTTCGGCCGCTTCCAGCAGGCCGACGGCTCCATCACCCGCAAGTACGGCGGCACCGGCCTGGGCTTGGCCATCTCGCGCTCCCTGGCCGAGGCCATGGACGGAGAGCTGAGCGCCGCCTCGACGCCGGGCGAGGGCTCGGTCTTCACCCTGGCCATCGAACTGCCCCGCCACACCGGCGCGGTGGAGATGTGGGGCGAACACGAGACCGCGGCCGAGGTCGACCTGACCGCCATGCGGGTATTGCTGGCCGAGGACCATCCCACCAACCGCCGGGTGGTCGAACTGATTCTGGGCGCCGCGGGCGTGAACCTGGTCAGCGTCGAGAACGGGCTGGAAGCCGTCGACATGGCCTCAAGGACCGGCTTCGATCTGATCCTGATGGACATGCAGATGCCGGTGATGGACGGGCTCACCGCCATCCGGGCGATCCGCCGCAACGAGGCCCGGCTTGGCCGGCGGCGCACGCCGATCTACACCCTGACCGCCAACGCCATGCCCGAGCACGCCCAGGCCTCGCACCAGGCCGGCGCCGATGGCCACGTGACCAAGCCGATCACCGCCGAGGGCCTGCTGAAGGTCGTCGAACAGGTCTCCTCCGCCCTGGAGCGCGAGGACGGCCAGGCCGTGCGCGCGGCGGGCTGACCACGCCCCGGCCAGAGGCCGGGGCTATCGCAGAAGCCCACCTGTCGGAGCCCCTGCCCCTACTGCGAGATCCGCAGGCTGGCGATGGAGCCGGCGATGGAGTTGAAGGCCGCCGTCAGGTCGCTGGCCTGGGTCACGTCATAGTACTTGTCGGTGGACGAGGCGCAGGACTTCAACAGGGTCTTGGAGCTGTTCGAGACGCTGACCCCCACCGTGTAGAGGGTGATGTTCTTGGCCTTGATGTTGGTGCACAGGGCCGTGAAGCGCTCGTTCATCTTGCTGGTGCGGGTGGAATTGGAGCCGCTGGTGATGCCCAGCAGACCCTGCCAGATATAGCCCAGACCCTCGTAATAGGAGTCGTTGTCGCTCCAGCGCGGGCTGGAGTAGGTGTTGTCGCCGTCGGTCATCAGCACGATGATCTTGCGCAGATTGGCGGTGGAATAGGCCGCGCCGTCACCGAACGGGGCGTTCGGGCTCAGGGTGTGCCAGCCCCACATCAGGCCCATGGGCACATTGGTCTCGCCCGAGGCGACCATGCCGTCGATCGCCGTCTTCACCGTGGAGGTGGTGGCGGTCAGGCGGATTACCGGCTGCAGGTCGCACGACTCGTTGGGTCCGTCCACCGACCCGGACAGGGTCGTGTTGTACTTGGCGACGCGCTTCTGCCGGGTCGACCAGCTCGAGCTGTTGGAGCCGTCGTCCAGATAGTCGTTCACCGAGCCGTAGAAGCCGTCATTGTAGTCCGCCTCGTCCGGCCAGAAATAGGGGACGAACATGGTGGCCGGCGTGCCTGAGGTCGGGGCCGTCTCCTGGATGTCATAGGGCTGCTTGCGGCTTTCGACGCAGCCCGCCCACGACTTGCCCATCTGCTTCATCAGCGTGAAGCGGTCCTGCTGGCTCGCGAAGATATCGGTGCCGTCGGTCACATGCGCCTGGGCCTGGGGATCGATCCAGGTCGGGATGCTGGGGCCGGAGTGGGTGGTGGTGTTGTAGCTGTTCAGGCTGGTCGTCCCCTGCACCCGAACGGTGGCGGCGAAGGGGACCAGGGAGACCTTCAGCGGATCGGTGACCGTCACATTGGCCGAGGCCGCCACCAGGGTGTCGATCAGGCTCTTGGCCGCGGCCTTGGTGTTGTCGAGCTTGGTCCCCTGCATGGAGCCGGTGTTGTCGAGCACCAGGGCCACTTCCAGCTTCTCGGTGCCCCGCACCACGGTGGAGCTGGCCTTGAGGTTGGCGTGGGTCCACACGCTGGGCGCCAGGGCCGGCGCGGTGATCTCCGCATAGCCGGTGACCGTGTCGCCGCTGAGTGTGAAGGTCGACGCCACCAGGGTCACGCCCGCGGGCAGCACCAGGTTGGCGGCCAGGGCCTTGTCGCCGACCGCGTCCACAGCCGTGCTGGTGGTGGCGTTCGAGCGCGCGGCGAACAGGGTGGCGGCGTCGACCGCGTCCTGCAGCTGGGTCCTCTGGGTCGAGCCCAGATAGAGGTCGGCCATGCCCAGCACGATGGGGCTGAGCAGCACCAGGGCCAGGGCGAAGAACACCGCCGCCACGCCCCGTTCGTCCCGTGCGCCGGCCACCAGCTTCGCGGCGATGGCCTTGCGCAGGCTTCGCTGGCTGCTGTCGGATTTCACGAAACGACCTCCTCGGCTCTGAACGCGAGAGAGAAAGATCGTCGATCAGCGTAAACGAAGGCGCCCCTGAACAGGGTAAATCGAACCTGACGCCTACTGCGAGATCCGCAGGCTGGCGATGGAGCCGGCGATGGAGTTGAAGGCCGCCGTCAGGTCGCTGGCCTGGGTCACGTCATAGTACTTGTCGGTGGACGAGGCGCAGGACTTCAACAGGGTCTTGGAGCTGTTCGAGACGCTGACCCCCACCGTGTAGAGGGTGATGTTCTTGGCCTTGATGTTGGTGCACAGGGCCGTGAAGCGGTCGTTCATCTTGCTGGTGCGGGTGGAGTTCGAGCCGCTGGTGATGCCCAGCAGGCCCTGCCAGATGTAGCCGAGGCCCTCGTAGTAGGAGTCGTTGTCGCTCCAGCGCGGGCTTGAGTAGGTGTTATCGCCGTCGGTCATCAGCACGATGATCTTGCGCAGGTTGGCCGTGGAATAGGCCGCGCCGTCCCCGAAGGGCGCATTGGGCGACAGGGTGTGCCAGCCCCAGACCAGGCCCATCGGCACGTTGGTCTCGCCGGTGGCGACCATGGCGTCGATCGCCGTCTTCACCGTAGAGGCGGTGGTCGTCAGGCGGATCACGGTCTGCATGTCGCAGTCCAGGTTGGGCCCGTCGACCCGGCTGGACAGGGTGGTGTTGTACTTCGAGGCGTTCTTCTGCCGCACCCACCAGTTGTTGCTGTTGTTCCCGTCGGTCAAATAGTCGTTGTAGGAATCGAAGCCATCGTCCGTGTCCGCCTCGTCGGGCCAGAAGTAGGGCACGAACATGGTCGCGGGCGTGCCGGAGGTCGGCGCGGTCTCCTCAATATCATAAGGCTGCTTGCGGCTTTCGACGCAGCCCGCCCATGACTTGCCCATCTGCTTCATCAGGGTGAAGCGGTCCTGTTTGCCGTTGAAGATGTCGGTCCCGTCGTCGAAGTGCGCCTGGCCCTGCGGATCCAGCCAGGTGGGAATGCCGGTCCCGGCGTGGGTGGTGGTGTTGTAGTTGGTCAGGCTGGTCGTGCCCTGAACCCGCACCGTCATCGAGAACGGCACCAGGGAGATCTTCAGCGGATCGGTCAGGGTCGAATTGGCCGCCGAGGCCACCAGGGTGTCGACCAGGCTCTTGGCGGCGGTCTTGGTGTTGGTGAGCTTGGTGCCCTCCATCGAGCCGGTGTTGTCGAGCACCAGGGCCACTTCCAGCTTCTCGGTGCCGCGCACCACGGAGGAGTTGGCCTTGAGATTGGCGTGCGGCCACAGGCTCGGCGCCACAGCCGGCGCGGTGATCTCGGCGTAGCCGGTGACCGTGTCGCCGCTCAGCGTGAAGGTCGAGGCCACCAGGGTCACCCCCGCCGGCAGCACCAGGTTGGCGGCCAGGGCCTTGTCGCCGACCGTGTCCACGGCCGTGGTGGTGGTGGAGTTGGAGCGGGCGGCGAACAGGGTCGCGGCGTCGAGCGCGTCCTGCAGCTGGGTCCTCTGGGTCGAGCCCAGATAGAGATCAGCCATGCCCAGCGCGATCGGGCTGAGCAGCACCAGGGCCAGGGCGAAGAACACCGCCGCCACCCCGCGCTCGTCCCGCGCGGCCGCCGTCAGCAGGCGTCGAAGGGCGGCGGCGAGCTTCACGGGGCGATCCCCTCCCGGTTCAGATCCGGGAGGAAGGATCGCCCCTTATGGTAAACGAAAGATTCAACTCACGGCTTACCAGCCGCAGTGCTCGCCCTTGTTCTGCTTGGTCAGCCACACGTTCAGCGGCTGGAAGTAGTCGGCCACCGCCTGGGCGTCGGTGCGGGTCTCGCCGGTGAAGGCGGCCAGCTCCTCGGGCCAGGGCTTGGAGGCGCCCATGGCCAGCATGGCCTCGAACTTCTTGCCCATCTCCTTCTCGCCATAGATCGAGCAGCGATGCAGCGGGCCCTTCCAGCCGATCTGGCGGCAGGCCGCCCGGTGGAACTGGAACTGGTAGATGTGGGCCAGGAAGTAGCGGGTGTAGGGCGTGTTGCCGGGCACGTGGTACTTCGCCCCCGGATCAAAGGCGTCGGCCGGGCGCTCGGCCGGCGGGGTCAGGCCCTGGTACTTCATGCGCAGGTCCCACCAGGCGGCGTTGTAATGGGCCGGGTCCACCTCGCCGGAGAACACCTCCCAGCGCCAGCGGTCGACCAGCAAGCCGAAGGGCATGAAGGCGATCTTGTCGAGCGCCATCTTGAGCAGGAAGGGAATGTCCTCCTGCTCGCCGGGCACGGTGTCCAACAGGCCGATCTGCTTCAGATAGGTGGGCGTCAGCGCCGACAGGCCAGCGAAGTCGCCGATGGCCTCGTGGAAGCCGTCATTCGCCCCGTTCTTGAACAGGAACGGCTGATCGGCGTAGGCGCGCTGGTAGTAGTTGTGCCCGAGCTCGTGGTGCACCGTGTAGAAGTCGTCGGCGTCGACCTTGGTGCACATCTTGATGCGGATGTCGTCCCGGTCGTTGATGTCCCAGGCCGAGGCGTGACAGACCACCTCGCGGTCCCTGGGCCGGGTGATCTGCGACCGTTCCCAGAAGGTCTGCGGCAGGGGCGAGAAGCCCAGCGACGAGTAGAAGTTCTCGCCGGTCTTGACCATCTTCACCGGGTCATAGCCGTGGCTGACCAGGAGGTCGTCCAGCTTGTAGCTCGACGGCGCCGACTTGGGCGCGACCACGTCATAGATATTGCCCCACTGCTGGGCCCACATATTGCCCAGGAGGTCGGCGCGGATCGGGCCGGTGCGCTTCTGGACCGCGTCGCCGTACTTGTCGTTCAGCCGGGCGCGCACATAACAATGCAGGTTCTTGTAGAAGGGCTCGACCTGCTTCCACAGCCGGTCGGTCTCGGCGGCGAAGGCGTCCGGCTCCATGTCATAGCCCGACCGCCACAGGGCCCCGGTGTCCTTGTAGCCCAGCCCGCGCGAGCCCTCATTGGCCAGCTGCACGAGCTCGGCGTAGTCGGACCGCATCGGCGTGGCGATGGAGTGCCAGCCCTCCCAGACCGCCTTCAGTTCGGCCGGATCGCGCGAGCTCGCCAGCACGTCCTCGGCGTCGTTCAGGGTGAGCGTCTTGCCCTTGTATTGGAACTTGCCGGTGGAATAGGTCGAATCCAGCCGCGACCCCAGGGTCGCCAATTCCTGCGCCGCGCCCGGCCGGTCCGGGGCCGGCAGCACCAGATAGAGCTTCAGCAGCTTCAGCTTGCGGGCGGTGACGGGGTCCACCGCCACCCCGTCGTACTTGGCGGCCTGCTTGGCGAAGCGGGTGGCCAGCTCGTTCTGCTCGCCCGAGGCCTTGGCCTCCAGCCACTGGGTGTCCTCGGTGATGTAGGTGGCCCGCACCCAGGCGGCCTTGGCCACATAAAGGTTGAAGGCGGCGAGCTCGGCCTCGGCCTTGTCGACAAAGGCCTTGGCCTCGGCAGGCGTGGGCTTGGCGGTCTGGGCCAGGGCCGGCGAGGCGGCCAGCAGCGCCGCCGACGCCGCGGCGAGAAGTCGGAGTTTCATGAACGGGCGTTCCCCAAAAGCGTTTGCGCAGAAGGGAGCGTTACGCGCGCGTTACGTCAAGCTGGGCCGCACCACTACCGTCATGGCCGGGCTTGTCCCGGCCACCCATACGCGCCTGATCTTCAGACATGATCGCGGCGGCTCCGCCCGCCCCCGACCGTCTCCCAAGGAGTTCATGGGTGGCCGGGACAAGCCCGGCCATGACGGTCAATTCGGAGGGAATTAAGCCCGCACTCCGGCCATCGCCCGGCGGATGGAATCCTCCACTGCGGCCTGGGCGTCGGATTGGGAGAAGCCCGCGCCGGTGGCTACGGTTTCGCCGTCCTCGTCATAGACGCACCACGACCACCCGCTCTCAACATGGGTGAGCGAATAGGCGAACGGCTGATCAGGCATGGCGGCCTCGCGTTGTGCGTTGCAGCAATTGTGACAGGATGGAGACTCCAACGCGGGCCGGTGTCAAGCGGTTGCGCCCAGTTGCGATGCACTCTCAACCCCGCGCCGGGGCAGGCGAGGCGCCCGATTTCATCCGCCTTTCATTGACCTTCCGCGCGCTTTCGCGTTCCGATCACAGCAACACGCTTAACGCCGGGAGGGGGCCCCATGGCGACCGATCACGAGACGCCGAACGAGGGCGCGCCGCAGACGCCTGAGACGCCGCAGCGCCCGCACGAGCGCGTCCTGGACCGCTTGAAGGCCTTCGCCGCCCAGGCCCGTCGCAGCCAGGTGCCCGGCCTCGCCGCCGCCGCCGTGGTGATCGCCGCCTTCGGGGGCGGGATCCTGGCCGCCAAGGGCTTCGACGCCCTCAGCCTCGGCGGCCCGACCTCGGGCCCAGCCGCCCATCTGGAGCCCGGCGCGCAAGGCTGGTCCCTGTTCGGCAAGCCGCGCGGGCAAGGCGCCCCGCGCCGCGGCGTCCCCAAGCCCGAGGGCTTCGCCGTCTGGCGCTCGCGCATCGACACCTCCGGCCCCGAGCCCCGGGCCTGCGTGGAGATGACCCGGCCGCTGGACCCGTCCAAGTCCTACGCCGACTTCGTCCTGGTCTCCCCCGACCTGGGCCACAGCCCCGCCGTCCAGGTGAAGGGCTCAGAGCTCTGCGTGGGCGGAACCGGCTTCGCCGACCGCCGCCTGACCCTGCTGAAGGGCCTGCCCGCCCGCGGGTCCGAGACCCTGGCCGCCAACGCCGACGTGGACTTCACCTTCGGCGAGAAGCCGCCCTATGTGGGCTTCGCCGGTTCCGGCGTGATCCTGCCGCGTGAGGACGCCGACGGCGTCGGCATCGAGACCGTCAATGTCAGCCGCCTCTATGTCGAGGTCTGGCGCGTGGTGGACCGCAACCTGGTCCGCAAGTCGATCAGCGCGCCCGATCCGACCCCGGAAGGCGAGTACAGCTACGACTACGGCTCAGACAGCCCCGACGAGGACGGCCGCATCGTCTGGAAGGGCGAAATCGCCGTGAAGGCCGAGGGCGAGGGCGTCCGCACCACCACCGTCTTCCCCCTGGGCGCCGTGCTCAAGGAAATGAAGCCGGGCGGCTATGTCATCAAGGCCCGCGACGCCTCCGGCGGCCGCGCCGTGAAGCCCAGCGACGACGGCTACGATTCGAACCCGCCGGCCCAGGCCCGCCGCTGGGTGATGTTCACCGACATGGCCCTGTCGGCCTATGACGGCTCCGACAGCCTGGACGTCGTGGTCCGCTCTTTGAAGACCGCCAAGGTTCTCCCTGGAACCGTCGTCAACCTCGTCGCCCGCAACGGCGAGGACCTGGCCAGCGCCAAGGCCGACGCCAACGGTCACGTCCGCTTCGATCACGCCCTGCTGGAGGGCGAAGGCGGCGCCGACGCCAAGATGGTCATGGCCTATGGCGCCCAGGGCGACCTGGCCGTGCTCGACCTCGACCGCGCCCCGGTGGACCTGTCCAAGCAGGGGATCGGCGGACGGACCGGCGACGACGCCTCCACCTCCGGCCGCTCGGCGGCGGGCGTGGTCGACGCCTTCCTCTATGACGACCGCGGCATCTATCGCCCCGGCGAGACCGTCCACCTGAACGCCCTCTTGCGCGACCGCGAGGTCAAGGCGGTGAAGGACCGCAAGGGCGCCATCGTCGTCAAGCGGCCCTCCGGCGTGGAGTTCCGCCGCTACGCCTTCGACGGCGCGCCGCAAGGCTCGGTCGGCGCCGACGTGGTGCTGCCCAAGTCGGCCCCGCGTGGCCGCTGGACCGCCCAGGTCATGATCGATGGCCTGGACAAGCCGGCCGGCGAGATCAGCTTCTCGGTCGAGGACTTCGCGCCCCAGCGGCTGGCGGTCACCGTCACCGGTCAGGAGCAGGTCCCCTTGAAGGCCGGCGAGGTCCGCAACATCGATATCAACGCCCGCTTCCTCTATGGCGCGGCGGGCGCCGGTCTGCAGACCCAAGGCGAGGCGCGGCTGAAGGCCGACACCAACCCCTTCCCGCAGTTCGCCGATTATCAATGGGGCGACCAGGTCACCCCCTTCGAGGAAAAGTATCTCGACCTCGGCCAGACCGTCACCGACGGCGACGGCCGCGCGGTGGTCGCCGTCAATGCGGGCGAGGCCGGCGACACGGCCCAGCCTCTGACCGCCGTCTTCACGGCCTCGGTGTTCGAACCCGGCGGCCGCCCGGTGCGCGAAGGCCTGGACCTCAAGGTCCGAACCAAGCCGGTCTATCTGGGGGTCAAGGTCGACCAGGGGGATTCCGGCGGGTCCGGCGATCCCAGCGTGGCCATGAACATCATCGCCGCCGACGCCGCGGGCCGCCGCATCGCGGTGGGCGGGGTCAACTACAGCCTGATCGCCGAGAACTGGGACTATGACTGGTTCCAGCAGGACGGCCGCTGGCAGTGGCGGCGCACCAGCCGCGACGTGGTGGTCCAGAAGGGCGCCCTGAACGTCTCCGCCGCCAACCCGGCCCGCCTGGCGCGGCGCCTCGGCTGGGGCGACTATCGCCTCGAACTCTACGGCCCCTCGGGCGCCAAGACGGTCATCCGCTTCGCCTCCGGCTGGGGCGCGCCGGCCGCCGACATGGACGCCCCGGACTTCGTGCGCGTCAGCGCCGGAACCCGCGCCTATGCGCAAGGCGACACGGTAGAGATCACCCTGAAGCCGCCCTATGCCGGCGAGGCCCAGGTGGCGGTCGCCACCGACCGCCTCATCGACCTCAAGACCGTCTCGGTGGGACCGGGCGGAACCACCGTGCGGCTGAAGACCAACGGCGCCTGGGGCGGCGGGGCCTATGTCCTGGTCAGCGTGGTGCAGCCGCGCGATCCGGTCGCCTCGCCCAAGCCGCGTCGCGCACTCGGCCTGATCTACGTCCCGCTGGACCCGAAGGACCGCAAGCTCGGCGTGGAGATCAACACCCCGCCCAAGCTCGACTCCAAGGCCATGCTGGAGGTGCCGATCACCATCAAGGGCGCCGGCTTCGGCGGGCGCGCCCGGGTGACCCTGGCCGCTGTCGACGAGGGCATCCTGCAGCTGACCAAGTTCAAGAGCCCCGACCCGGTCCAGTACTATTTCGGCAAGCGGGCCCTGACCCTCGACTACCGTGACGACTATGGCCGCCTGCTCGACCCGAACCTGGGCGCGCCGGCCAATGTCAACTTCGGCGGTGACGAGATCGGCGGCGAGGGCCTGACCGTCACTCCCATCAAGACCGTGGCCCTGTGGTCCGGCGTGGTGGAGACGGGCCTGGACGGCAAGGCGGTGATCAA
>CAZXVO010000002.1:0-29257 GCA_964643835.1 uncultured Phenylobacterium sp.
ATGGTTCCGGCCGACCGCATCCTGGACGAGGCCAAGGCGCACAATGTGGACGTGATCGGCCTGTCCGGCCTGATCACCCCGTCCCTGGACGAGATGGTCTATGTGGCCCGCGAGATGGAACGCCGGGGCTTCAAGGTCCCGCTGCTGATCGGCGGGGCGACCACGTCCAAGACCCACACGGCGGTGAAGATCGCACCGGGCTATTCCGGCCCGACCACCTATGTGCTCGACGCCAGCCGGGCGGTGGGCGTGGTCTCGAACCTCTTGTCGGAGACCGAGAGCGAGCGGTTCGTCGCTGAGACCCGCGCCGACTATGAAAAGGTGCGCGAGCAGTTCGCCCGCGGCCAGACCAACCGCGCCCGCGCCACCCTGGCCGAGGCCCGCGCCAACGCCTTCAAGCCCGACTTCGCCAAGGCCCCGCCGGCCAAGCCGAGCTTCCTGGGCACCAAGGTGTTCGAGGCCTGGGACCTGGCCGACCTCGCCCGCCACATCGACTGGACCCCGTTCTTCGCCAGCTGGGAGCTGATTGGCCGCTTCCCGCAGATCCTCGAGGACGACATCGTCGGCGAGGCGGCCAGCGACCTCTATCGCGACGCCACCGCCATGCTGGAGAAGATCGTCGCCGAGCGCTGGTTCACCGCCAAGGGCGTGGTCGGCTTCTGGCCGGCCAATTCCGATGGCGACGACATCGTGGTCTGGACGGATGAGAGCCGCACCACCGAGCTCGCCCGCCTGCACGGCCTGCGCCAGCAGATGGCGAAGGGCGAGGGCGGCCGCGCCAATGTCTCGATCTCCGACTTCGTGGCCCCCATCGGCACGCCCGACTGGATCGGCGGCTTCGCCGTCACCTCGGGCCATGGCGAGGCCGAGAAGGTCGCCGCCTTCAAGGCCGCGGGCGACGATTATTCGGCGATCATGGCCTCGGCCCTGGCCGACCGCCTGGCCGAAGCCTTTGCGGAAGCCCTGCACCGCCGGGTGCGCACCGAGTTCTGGGGCTATGCCCCGGGCGAGGTCTTCGACATCGACGCCCTGATCGGCGAAAAGTACCAGGGGATCCGCCCGGCCGCCGGCTATCCGGCCCAGCCGGACCATACGGAAAAGGGAACCCTGTTCCGGCTGCTCGACGCGCCGGCTGCGACGGGCATGGAGCTGACCGAGAGCTTCGCCATGACGCCCACGGCGGCGGTCTCGGGCCTCTATTTCAGCCACCCGGACAGCCACTATTTCGGCGTCGGCCGCATCGAGAAGGACCAGGTCGAAGACTACGCCCGCCGCAAGGGCTGGGACCTGGCGACGGCGGAACGCTGGCTCGCGCCGATCCTGAACTACGACCCGGGGTGAAGGGGTGGCGCTCTCCCTCTCCCCTCGGGGAGAGGGTTGGGTTGAGGGGCGCCGCCCCAAAAGAATTGACCACGAAAAACACGAAAAACACGAACGGGGCCGAGCCCGTCCCCAACTCCGCTCATCCCCGCGCAGGCGGGGATCCATACGACCTGTCCGTAGCACTCTGAGCCAGGGTTGATATTCTTGCTTTGTTCCGGTAGGGTTGTGGGATGAAGCCTGATCCGTCCCTCTTCGACAAGATCGATGCCGAGGCCGATGAGCGCGCCGATGCTGAGGCGTTGGCCGATGTCGCGGCGGGACGCGTCGTCTCTCATGAAGAGGTCTCAGCCTGGCTGGACACCTGGGGCACGTCTGCGGAAGCGCCGGCGCCTGCTCATTGGTTCAAATAGTCTGGTCCAGGCGGGCGGTCGCCGATCTTGAGGCGATCCGGAGGTATATCAGTCAGTTCAATCCCCTGGCGGCGCAGCGGATCGTGTTGCGGCTGCGAGCCGCGGCGCTGGGGCTACATGAGCATCCGGAGCGGGGCAGGCTGGCCAATCCGCCGGTGCGCGAACTGACGATCGTGTCGCCGTATGTCATCCGCTATGTCGTGGTTGGCGCTCAGGTCGCCATTCTACGCGTGAAGCATGGTGCGCGGGCGCCGGAGTAGCGGGGCCTTGATCGCCGATACTCGACTTGTAGACCTTCACCTCATCGACGGGGAAGCGCGCGATGCGCCTCATCATTGCGATCAGATGCGCCCTGCTGATCGATCAGGCGCAGCACCGCGCGGCGAGAGGCGACTACGCAGCCTCCGCGATCAGTCTTGAGCGCATCTACGACTTGATCGAGATGCGCATGCCGTCGTCCGAAGCCCCGATAGACCTGAATCTGCTGGCCGGGCTGGTTGCGTTGCGCCTGGAGCGTCGCAGCCTGGCGATCCAGTGTGCTGCGCTTGCGGTGACGCAGCTCCGGAACGGAAAGGGTCGCTACACGCCCGCGGAAAGGGCGCATCTTGAGCAGTACGCTCGTCAGGTCGGGGATCGCGCGGCTTGGGAAGCCGGCAGGCCAGATCCCTGGTGCGACCATTCCGAGATGCCTGCGCCGCCTCACGGTCGTGTCAGCGCGCGCCTGCGCTCCCGGTTTCCGCTGATCTCGGACGCGTCCCCTACGCCTTGAACCTATTTGGTCGGTGCGCGCCATGACGACTGCTGGTGGGGGCTCCCTCGCCCCGCTTGCGGGGAGAGGGGTGGGGTGAGGGGAACTGCGGGGAGCCTGGGCCTTTTGGCGGGAGGCTTCACGCTGATTGTCGGAGCGGGCGGCCCCCTCACCCTAACCCTCTCCCCGAGGGGAGAGGGAACGCGTTGGGTCTGAAGCTCTCAGCCCCAGGCTCAAGCGGCTTGACTCAGATCGACTGGGACGGGGTTGGGGTGAGGGGGCGGCGACTCAAACGAGTTGACCACGAACCACACGAAAAACACGAACGGGCCTCGCCTCCCGTCGTGATGGCCGGGACAAGCCCTGCCATGACGGGAGGGGGGAGTATCAACCCCCCGCTCATTCCCGCCTGCGCGGGGATGAGCGGAGTGAGGGGGCGCCGGGCGCGCTAGCCGGCGTCCAGCTTTGCGATGGCGACGCGCAGGCGCTCGACGTTGGCGGGGCTGGCGAGGAGGTGGAGGGTCTCCTGGATCGCGTTCCAGTCGATGGCGCGGGCGCCTGGGACGGCTTGGATCTCCGGCCCGATGATGTCCGCGGGAGGGCGGATTGGCAGGGCGTTCCGCCCCCTTGGCCTTAGCCGGGCTCGGGCGTCTGAATAGCTGATGATTTCCACGGCGGGCCTCCGCCCGCCACTATATGTTCCTCATTTGTTCTCGACAAGCACGCCTGTTTGTGGGACCTTTCGGGTATCTGCCAACCATTGTGAGGTCCTGAGATGGACAAGGAACCCGGGCGCGCTGCGCCTGCCGGGAAGCGCGAGGCTGTGCACTATAGCGAGGCGCTCGGCGCGGAGATCTGTGCGCGTGTTTCGGAGGGGGAGAGCCAGCACGAACTGGCGCGCGAGGAGGGGATGCCGGCCAGGCGGACCTTCCGGGATTGGGCTCAGAGATATCCTGCCTTTGGCGAGCAGCTGGATCGGGCCAAGGCGGCGGCCCAGGTGGCGGCCTGGACCAAGAGCCGGATCGCCGAGGACGCCAAGCGTTGGCGGATGTCGCTTCGGGCGACGCGGCGGGGCGGGCAGCCCACCACCTTGAACGACGAGGTGGCCGAAGTGGTGCTGGATCGCATCGCGGGTGGCGAGACCGTGCTGAACATCGGGGCCGAGCCCGACATGCCGTCGGCGGCGACGATCTATAAATGGGCGCGGCAGAACGAGGCCTTCGCCAAGGCCTATGTGCGGGCCAAGGCCATCGCCGCCGACCTGATGTTCGACCTGATCTATGACATCGCCCTGGAGGCCAGCGAGGAGACCGTGCAGGCCGACGCTTTGCGCATCCGGGCGCTTCGGGCGCACGCCGCGCAGATCGCGCCGCGCCGCTATGGCCAGTGGCTGTTGGACCGCGCGCCGCCCGATCCCTTCGCGGCGCCGCCTCCGCCTTTGGTGATTTGAGGGGGAGGGGGCGTGGGTGGGCGTCCACGAACCACACGAACTGAAACTCATCTCCCGCCGTCATAGCGGGGCTTGTTTCGCCCAATATGCAGCCTGTGCGCGCGGGCCAGCTCCAGCGCGCACAGGCCGCCACTTATTTCTTCTCGGGTTCCAGGGTGACCTTCACGGGATTCGGCGTGAGGTCCTGGGACGCCCCGGTGGCCATGTCGACACCGATGCCGATCAGGCCACCCACGAGGACATTTCCGGCGACTCCAGCCGCGCCGGCGTTGGCGGTCTTGTGGGTCACCTGGACCGTTGCGGGCTTATAGCCGGGCTTGGAAATGGTCGCGGTGAACTCGGACTTGCGGGACATCTTGATGGCGCAGGGCGTGGACGCGCACATGTGGCCATTGGTGGTCTCCACCCGGGCACCGGACGGATCGGAATCCACCATCCAGGCGTCGTTGGAGCCGCGGGTGACCGTAGCGCAGGCGGCGAGGCTGGAGGCGGCGCAGGCGAGCGCAAGGATGCGCACAAGGCGCGGAGCTTCAGTTTTCATATTTCCCCCTTGGGTGTCGGATCGACACGAAACACTTTAAACGCGCGCGCCTGTCTCGCGGCAAGAGTGATATGCGGAAATACACACGCGGGGCGGGCGTCGCGCGCGGGTGTTCCCGGCCGCCAGACGGGCTAGGCTAGCCTTGAGGGAGACCCACCATGTTCGATGAACCTAACCGGCTGGCGAGCCTGGTCGCGGCGCAGGATCAGGCGGCGGCGCTGTTTGCGGCGGCGCAGGGGGCTGGGTTGTTGCGGGCGGGGGTGAGTGAGAGCCAGCTCAGCCAGGAGATCCATGATCTGGCGGCGGCGCAGTTCGGGGTCACGACCCATTGGCATCGCAAGGTGGTGCGGGCCGGGGCCAATACGGTGGCGACCTTCTACGAGAACCCGCCGGAGACGGTGCTGGGCGAGGACGACATTGTCTTTGTGGACCTAGGCCCGGTCTTCGGAACCTGGGAGGCTGACTATGGCCGCACCTTCGTCTTAGGCGACGATCCCGAGAAGCATCGGCTGCTCGCCGACCTTGATGTGGTCTGGAAGGAACTCGCCGGCCTTTGGCGCGGGCGGCCGCAGATGACCGGGGCTGAGCTCTATGCGGCGGCGCAAGCGGCCGCCGAGGCGAGGGGGTGGCGGTTCGCGGGCCAGATCGCCGGGCATCTGGTGGGGGAGTTCCCACACTCGGACCTCCCGGGCGAGGGCAAGGTGTCGGTGATCGCGCCGGTGAACGATACGCCCATGTCGGACAAGGACGCCGACGGCCGGGTCCGGTACTGGATCCTGGAGGTTCACCTGGCTGAGCCCGGCGGCGCCTGGGGCGGGTTCTGCGAGGCCTTGCTGCGCTGAGGTCGGGTCGGATCAGGCGTGGGCCGGGCCGGGGGGCTCCTCGGTCGGGATGAGGGCATGGTCTTGCCGGGCCTCGGTGTGGACCAGGGTCTCGCCGTCCCAGACCTCGACCAGCACCGCCGAGGCGTGGTCGTCCAGCAGTTCCAGGCAGCGGGCGGCGGCGGCCGTGTGGTCGGCCAACTCAAAGACTTCAAAGGTGAGCGCCGTCCCCCCCGCGTTGCGGGGGTAGAGAATGTAACGCGACATGTCGGGGGCTCCGGCCGCAGGCGCATGGACAGAGGGGGCTGTCGGCGTGGCGGCAGGGACAGGGGTAGGCGCTGCGAGGCGCCTGCGTCTGTCGAATTCCGACATTTTCGGTCGAATTCGTGCGCTCGAACAACCCCGGGTGGTTCAGGCCCGGAGAATGGCCCCGACATTGCGCAGGCGACGCACCATGCGCCCCGCGTCACGTTCGATGCGCTCGATCATGGTGCGGGCCGAGGGGCTGTCGAACAGGGTGTCGGGGACGACGACGCCCCAGGAGCGGTCCTCCAGGCGACCGAGGGCCGAGAGGGCGCGCAGCTGACGGCGCAGGGTTTCGCGCGGGACGCCAAGGGTCTCGGCCAGGCGCAGGCCGGTGAGGCGAGGCTCGATCCCGGCGGCCCGTGCGCGGGCGGTCTCGCGCAGCACGCCGATCATCACGAACTCCATCAACAGGCCCTCGAAGCCGACCTCCGCGCGGACCTCGCCAATGGTGCGCAGGACGTGGCGGGTGGCCATGCGCATGGCCGCGCCGGACACCGGCCAGATGGGGTCGATCAGCCGCTCCGATTTCTCGAGACCGGCGGCGCCTGAGTTGGCCAGGGTGGCGATGTGGGCCGCCAGGGCGTTCAGATAGGCCTCCAGGGCCAGCAGGAAGGCCTCGGTGACCAGGGAGCCGGTGGGGATGATCAGGCCGGCCTCGGTCTCGGTCACGATGCCCATGTCGACCAGCTGGTTGACCTTGTTGCGGATCGTCTGGCGCGGCAGGCCGAGGGACTCCGCGATCCGCTGGCTGCGGATCGGGCGGCGCAGCTCGTCCGGATAGGTGGGGTCGAGGGCGGCGGCGCGGACGGAGGCCTCGGGGTTATCGTCCAGGTGGCCGACATTGGCGTCGATGATGGCGGCGAACACCAGGGCCCGCTGCAGGTCGCCGCCGACGCAGTCCCGCGTGACCCGGATAAACTCCAGGCAAAGCGTCAGGCTCGCGAACGCAGGTGGGGGAACCGGTGTCGACGTCACAGCTTAAGCATATGGCGCAGAACGGCTGGTGCGGGAACCCTGACCGGCCCCGAAATGTGGCCCCGGGGACGGGACCGAGGGCTCAGAATTTCCAGTCCGCCGCCAGGGAGACGATGGAGCCGTCGCGGCCACCGCGGGCGCGGGCGGCGTCGCCGGCGAACTGGCGGATGACGGTGGCCGAGAAGGTCAGGCCCCGGCGCGGCTCCCATTTGGCGCGGGTATAGACCTGCCGCATCATCACCTGGCCGTGGCCGGTCGGCAGGGCGATGGGGTTCTGGGCCGAGTAGTAGAAGCCGTCGGCCTTGGACATCCGGCTCATGGACTGGGCGCCGAGATAGAGGCTGAGGGTCGCGCTGGGCTTGGCGGTCAGGAGCGGGAACACCGACCAAGCATTGCCCGGCCAGTAGGCGCTGCTGGTCGAGAGGTAAGAGGTGTTGGGATAGGGGGCGTCGAAGGTCTCCAGCCGGTCATCGCCCTTTCGGCCATCGCCGCTGGCGACGTCGGCGCGCAGGCTGAGGCGCGGGGTCCAGGCGGCGGTCTCGAAGGTCCAGCCCAGGTCGGCGCTGAGCGCCCAGGCGCGGATGTCGCGGGTCCCGAAGCGGCCGGTCTGGCCGACGGCGTACAGGTTGTAGTCGAGGGCGTCGCGGTCGCCGTGCAGGCGCAGGCCGAAGGTCTCGCGACGTTCCGGCGCGGTTCCGTCCGCATAGGTCGAGGCGCGGCGCCGACGCTCCAGCCAGAAGCCGTCGATCCCAGGGCGGGCGGCGGCGACATAGAGGCCGCGGAAGGTCTCGCCAGGCTGGTCGCGGTCATCGAAGGCGTCGGGCCGGTTGATCACCAGCCGGGTGTCGAAGGCGGTCACGGCGATGTCGCCGGGCGCCGTGAAGTCCAGCCGCGCCCCGTCGAAACTGCGCCGCAGATTGTAGGTCTCGCGCACCTCGGACAGGCGCTGGTCGCCTAAGGGCAGTTCCTGGCGACCGACCCGCAGGCGCAGGTTGTCGGTCACGGTGAGGTCGGCGAACAGCTGCTGCAGATCCGGCGCGCTCTCATCGAAGCTGCGGTCCGGGCCCTTGCGGCCGCCCTCGTCGGCCCAGGACAGCTGGCCGAACACCCGCAGATGCTCGCCTAGATGAGCGTCGGCGTGCAGGTAGCCGCGGGTGGTGGCGGAGACCGCGTCGGGCGAGGTCGAAAGGCCGATCTGGCCGTTGTGGACATTGTCGACGCGCTGGCGCAGCTCGCCGCCCAAGGTCAGCCAGGCGCTGCGATCGGGGTTGAGGGGCAGGAACTTGATCTGCTCGCCCAAGGCGGTCGGCGCGGGCGCGGCGGCCATCCAGGCGTAGTCTTCTTCCCAGCGGTGGGACTTGGGCTCAAAGGGATCGGCCAGGGCTGGGCCTAAGGGCGCCAGGGCCAGAAGACCCGCCAACAGAAATGCACCCTTGCCCGTCACGCCACGCCCCACACGCCAACGAGGCTGAGAAGCATGGGCGGGACCCGGGGCCAAGCCGAAACGTGCGGGTTCGACCCGGACCGGGACAATTGATAGCCTGGGGGCGCCTCAAGATTGGAGATCGCCCATGTACGCCCCCGCCGCCGCCCTGGACCGCTGGCACGCCATGATAGACACCAAGGACTATGCCGGGCTGAAGGATCTGCTGGCCGAGGACGCGGTGTTCGAAAGCCCGGTGGTGCATACGCCCCAGGTCGGCAAGGCGATCACCTACAAGTACCTGGCCAGCGCCATGACCCTGCTGAACAACGGGACGTTCGAGTATCTGGGCGAATGGCGGTCAGACAGCTCGGCGATCCTGGAGTTCGCCTGCGAGCTTGATGGTGTCCGCGTGAATGGCGTCGACATGATCTGGTGGAACGATGAGGGCCGGATCAACCGCTTCAAGGTGATGGTCCGGCCGCTGAAGGCGATCAACATGCTGCACCAGAAGATGGGCGAGCTGCTGGCCAGGGCCTGACTAGACGCCGCCCTTGCGGGCCGGCGGCGGCGCGCAGTGACCGGCGCGGGCCTGGACGACGTAGAACAGGGCGCGGCTCTCAGCGAACTCGCGGTGGGCGGTCATCGGACTGACGGGCTCGCCGGTCATCAGGCTGAGCGCCTGGGCCGGTGCGCTGGCGGCGGGCGCCAGAGCCTCTCGGATCCAGGCCGAGAGCTGGCCGGCGCAGGCCGCGACGGTGGCGCTGGCCACCTGGTCCGCCGGATCAGGGCTTCCGGCCAGGCTGTAGGCCCAGCGGTGCAGGCAATCCTCCAGCGGCGCCGAGGCGTCGGCCGCCGCCGGGCTGGGGGCGGGGACCCCGGCGGCGGGCTTGGCGTCCGAGGTCTCGAACGGGGTGCAGAGGCCCTTGACCCCCGCCTGCGGCCCGCAGGCCGCCAGCGGGGCGAGCAGCAGCGCGATCATCGGCGCGCGCATCAGCGGCAGACCCGGACCTGGTCGTAGAACAGTCGGCCGCGCTCATCATAGAAGGGGCGGCTTTCCATGTGGCAGCGGGCCGAGGCTGAGCGGTAGTAGCCGGTGCGGGCCGCCGAGCGCTGGCCGGTGTCGCACTTGGTGCGGGCCAGCTGGTTGCCGACCACCGCGCCGCCCAGGCCGCCGATCACGGCGCCGTTCTTGTGGCTGACCGCATTGCCGACCAGGGCCCCGCCGATGGCGCCCAGCACCGTGCCGGTCACCTTGCGGTCGTGGGCCCGCTGGTCGCAGTAGGTCCGGGCCTGCGCCTGCACGGGGGCGGCGATGGTCGGAACCGCCAGGGCGGCGGCCAGGCCGGCGATGGTGAGATAGCGACGCATAGGGCGTCCTCCTTCGCTGTAGTCCCTCGGGCGATCACAACGCGCGAACGCGCATTGGGATGCGCAGGGGTTTTGATCCAGGTCGGGACAGGGGCGGCGGCGCGGGGCTAGGCTTGCCGCGTCATCAACAGGAGGACAGCATGGCGCGGCATATGGAACGGCACCTGGTGGCGCGGATCGGTTGGCTGCGCGCCGCCGTGTTGGGGGCCAATGACGGCATCGTCTCCACGGCCAGCCTGATTGTGGGCGTGGCCGCCGCCAGCGCCACCCGCCAGCCGGTGCTGGTCGCGGGCCTGGCCGGTCTGGTGGCTGGCGCCATGTCGATGGCGGCGGGTGAGTATGTCTCGGTCAGCTCCCAGTCGGACACCGAGACGGCCGACCTGACGCGGGAGAAGGCGGAGCTGGCGGCCGACCCCGAGGCTGAGCGGCGCGAGCTGGCCCAGATCTATGTGGACCGCGGCCTGGACCAGGCCCTGGCCGAGCAGGTAGCGGACAAGCTGATGTCGGGGGACGCCCTGGCGGCGCACGCCCGTGACGAGCTGGGCATCTTCGAGCACACCGCCGCCCGACCGGTTCAGGCGGCCCTGACCTCGGCGGCGACCTTCAGCGTGGGCGCGGTCCTGCCCCTGGGCGTGGCGGCGGTCGCGCCCCTGCCCAGCCTGACCTGGAGCGTCAGCCTCGCCTCCCTGGCCTTCCTGGCTGTGCTGGGGGCCGTAGGCGCCCGGGCCGGCGGCGCGGACATGGTGAAGGCGACCGTGCGCGTGACCTTCTGGGGGGCGCTCGCCATGGCGCTCACCGCGGGCGTGGGCGCGGTGTTCGGCGTGGCGGCGGGCTGACCGCTCGACAGGCGCCGAGCCAGGGTCGAAGGTGGCGGCGAATGTCGGGAATCAGCCAGCGCGCCAAGCCGCCGGGGACACGCAGGCCGCGCCTGTCGGCCCCGGCGCGCCGCCTTCAACTCATTGAGGCCGCGGCGCGTCTGATCGAGGTCCAGGGGTTCCTGCCCCCGGCCATGGAACTGGTGGCGCAGGGCGCCGGCGTCAGCAAGGCCCTGGTCTATCAGCATTTTCCGGACGCGCTTGATCTCTGCGACGCGGTCCTGGAGGCGGAACTGGACGATCTGGAGGCGGGGGGGCTGGAGACTTCGACGCAACGGGAGCCGCTGGAGATGGCGGCTTTCGCGGCCGCCGACATCTACTTTGACCATGTGGCTCGGCGCGGACCGGTGCTGCACGTGATCTATCGCGACCCGGTCATGCGTGGCCGGCTGTCCGCGCGGGCGCGACGACTTCGCGACGCTGTGCTTGGGCGGCTTGCCCGCGGGCTGCGACGCGCCGCAGGGCTGGACGCCCGGCGCGCGGTCGGCGCCGTGAGCCTGATGCTGACCATCCCGGAAGAGTCGGGCCGCCTGGTCCGCCAGGATAGAATCTCGGCGGCGCGAGGCCGACTTCTGTGCCGAGAACTGCTGTCAGGCGCCCTGGAGTCGCTCGTCCAGCAACCCGGCGCGTGAGGCGCGCGCGATCCGCTGATTGCTTCGATGGATCATGGCGATGGCCATGGGCTCGGCCTGGTCCAGGCGCAGCCGTCCCCGGGCCACCAGGGCGCCGGCGCGGAGCGACAGGGCTGACAGAATGGCGGTGGTTCCGCGGGCGAAATCGGCGTCGACGCCGGACTCGGCGGTGAAGGCGCTGGCTACCGCCTCGCCGCGGTCGGCCGCCCGGGCGGCCCGCGCCTCGCGGAGCTTGCGCCGTACCCCCGGATGGCTGAGCAGAACCTGCAGAACCGCCCCTCGATTCTGCGCTTGGCGCAGATAGGCGCGCGTTGAGAGGGCCACCCGCTCGGCCCGGTCGACGCCGCGGGCGATGGCTTCGGCCTGGGCCTCCTCGATAGCCGTGAGCTCCCGGCTGGCCAAGGCTGCGAGCAGGTCGTCCTGGCGAGGGAAATATCGTTGGGCGAGGGCTTCGCTGACGCCGGCCACACTGGCCAGCCGCCGCAGGGTGGCGGCATGAACGCCTTCGGTCTTCACCAGATCGGCGGCGGCGTCGAGGAGTTGCAGTCTGCGCGCCTCGGCCTCGAGACGAGACCGGGGGCGGCGGGAGGCCGAGCGCCCGTCCCGGGTGCGCGGGCCGGCCATCACGGCGCCGAGAGGGGACGGGGGCAGGGGCGGGCGCTGCTGGACGCGCGCCTCTCCAGGCCGGGTCCAGAAGCCGCGCGGGGGACAGGGCACGTCCAACCGGTCGCAGATCTTGGCCAGGCCCGCGGCGCTCAAGCCCAGTCGTCGCGCCACCTGTGAGGCCGGCTCGCGCCACACCCACTCGTAGAGGTCTTCACGGCTGAAGGCAGGACTCTCGTCGCTCATGACGGCCAGCCTAGCTGATCGCCTCCGCCCCCGCGACCCGTCCGCGGGATTGTCTCGTCTGATCTGCGGATATATTGGTGTAAGAGTCATTTATGAATTGGGAGGACGACATGACCTATTCCAACGGTCGGGTGATCCACGACGCCGACAGCCACATCATGGAGACCCGGGAATGGCTGGAGCCGTTTCTGGACGAGACGCTGTCGGGAAAGCTCAAGCCGCTCTACGGCCGCGAACCGGGCCGGATCGACAAGCTGCTGGATCTCGCCAAGGCGCGTAAGGGCGACGCGGAGGCCGAAGCCAAGGCGCTAGAGAACGCCATCGCCGGCCCCAAGGGGTGGTCGGCCTACGGCGCCTTTGACACCGAGGAGCGTCGGCAGACCCTCGACAGCTTCGGCTTCGCCTCCCAGTTGGTGTTCGCCACCTCGTCCCTGGCGCCAGCCCTGGCGGCCAAGGACGAGGACGGCCTTTATGGCGGCGTCCGCGCTCACAACCTGGCCATGATGCGGTTCTGCTCCAGCGACCGTCGCCTGATCGGGGTGGCTTATGTTCCACTGGACAACCCCGCCCGCGCAATGGAGGAGCTTGAGATCGCCCTGGCGGCCGGGGCGGGGGCCATCTGGGTCTCGGCCGGCGCCGCAGGGGAGCGCTCGCCGGGCCATATCGACCTGGACTCCTTCTGGGGCCGTCTTGAACGGGCCGATGTTCCCTTTGTGCTGCACATCGGGCCGGGCACCCAGACCCAGCCCAAGCCGTTCCGCAACAACGGCCGGGAACGTGCGCCTGATCTGCACGGCGGCGGTGAGAACCTAAGGTTCGCCGACTATGTGATGCTGTCCTTCGCTCCGCAGATCTTCCTGACCGCCATGGTCTATGACGGGGTGTTCGAGCGCTTCCCGAAGCTGCGCGGCGGGGTGATCGAGGCTGGCGCCGGCTGGGTCCCTGAGTTCCTCCGCGAACTGGACCTTGGCTTCAAGAGCTTCGGCAAGACCGACCCCTACCTCCAGGCGATGCCGGTCAAACCATCGGAGTACATCCGCCGGGCGGTGAAATTCACGCCGTTCCCCGGCGAGGATGTCGGCCGCATGATCCGCGATGGCGGCGCGGAGCTGTTCATGTTCTCCAGCGACTACCCGCACCCCGAGGGCACGAACGACCCCATCGGTCGCTTCGAGCGGACCCTGGGCGACCTGGACGAAGGGGCCAAGGACGCCTTCTACCGGGCCAACTTCGAGCAGATGGTCGGGCTGAAGGTGTTGGCGCCGGCCATGGCCTGACCGGCGCGCCGGGCGGTTCGCGCCGCCCGGCTCACCCCTCGCTGTAGCGGCCGGCGAAGGCGAAGCTGGAGACCGGGTTGCGGGGGCTGGGATTCTCCCGGGCCTGCAGGGCCTCTGGCAGGTCTTCCTTCTTGCCCGGATAGCCAACGGCGATGGCCGCCTCGAGCTTCACGGTGTCGGGGACGCCGAGCTCGGTCTTGGCGCGCGGAAAATCAACGCCGGCCATGCCATGGGTGATGAGGCCCTGGGCGTGGGCCTGGAGGGCCAGGCTCGCCCAGGCTGCGCCGGTGTCGAAGTTGGGCGTGGGCGAGGGCATGGTCGGCGGCTGGCCCGGGAAGCCCATCAGGGTGAAAGAGCCGACGAAGACCAGGGCCGAGGCGTTCTGGGCCCAGGCCTGGTTGCCGGGGTTGAGCAGGCTGACGAACAGCTCCCAGTCGGCGCTGTCGCGCAGGGCGTAAATGAAGCGCCAGGGCTGGCTGTTCATGCAGGACGGCGCCCAGCGGGCGGCCTCGAACAGCCGCATCAGCTCGGCCTCGGGCAGGGGCTTGGGATCGAAGGCGCGGGGCGACCAGCGGTCGATGAAGTGACCTTCGATGGCGTGGTCGGCGGTGCGGGTCATCTCAGGGTCTCGTCTCTAGTTCTGTTCGGCGGCCAGGATGGCGCGAAGCTCGGCCTTGGCGATCTTTTCAAGGGTGGAACGGGGCAGGCTGTCCACCAACCGCACCTGGTGCGGGCGCTTGAAGCTTGCAAGGCGGTCAGCGCAGGCGGCCGCGATGCGGTCGGGCAAGCCCTCGGCCTGGCCGGGCTGGGGGATGACGAAGGCGACGGGGGCCTCGTCCAGCATCGGGTGGCGCATGGCGACCACGGCGCATTCGGCGACGCCGGGGACCGAATTGACCACGCTTTCGATCTCGGAGGCCGCGACGTTCTCGCCGCCGACCTTCAGCATGTCCTTGGCCCGGTCGGCGAAATAGAGATAGCCGTTCTCGCCCAACCGCACCCGGTCGCCGGTGATGAACAGGCCGTCGGGGCGGAAGGCCTTGGCGGTGGCCTCGGGGTCGCCTGCGTATTCCAGGAACAGGGAGACACCGCGGATTCCGCCCACGAAGAGGTCGCCGGTCTCGCCCGGCTTCACCGGATTGCCGTCGTCATCAAGCACGTGGATGGCGTAGGCCGGATGCGGCCTGCCCATGGACATCGGGGCGTCGGGCTGGTGGACGCTGCCCACTGTGCCGTGGGTGATGGTCTCGGTCATGCCCCACCAGCCGATGGTCTTGACCCGGAAGTGGGCGTCCCAGCCCGGCGCGCAGATCCCGTTGCCCCACAGGCGATAGCTGTGATTGTCCGGCACCGGCTGGCTCATCAGCGCCTTGACGCAGAAGGGCACCATCGAGGTCCAGGTGCAGCCGTGCTTGAGCGAGGCCGGCCAGAACCGGCTGGCCGAGAAGCGGGGTTGCAGGACGATGGTGGCGCCGGCCCACAGGCTGGCCAGCACCGAATAGGCCTGGGCGTTGGTGTGGAACAGCGGCAGGTAGACGAGGTGGACGTCGGTGGCCTGAAGGTCCTCGTTCTGCGCGCAGATCCGGCCACCCCACAGGGCGTTGGCGTGGGTCCAGAGCACTGCCTTGGGGCGCGCCGTGGTGCCGGAGGTGTACTGGATCGCAAACGGCGCCCACGGGTCGTGCGGGCGATCCGCCAGGGTCTCGCCATCAAGGGCGGAGAAGGGTTCGTAGCCGGGGCTGTCCCCGGCGGGGGCGTCGCCATTGTCCGTGGCGGTGACGACGTACCAGCCAAGGTCCGGGGCGGCCTGGGCGACCAGGGCGGCGAACTTGGGCTGGGTGATCGCGCCCACCGCGCCGGAGTGTTCGGCGAAATAAGCGATCTCGTCGCGGGCGGACTTGGCGTTGGTGGTGACGGCCACGGCGCCCGCATAGGCGCAGCCCAGCCAGGCGATGACCGACTCCGGGCAGTTGTCGAGGTGGACGAGGACCCGGTCGCCGGGCTTCACCCCGCGCGCCTGCAGGCCGGCTGCGAAGCGGCGCAGGGTCTCCGCGAACCGGGCGTAGGACCAGGTCTCGCCCTCGCCCTCGAATGGCTCCCAGATCAGGCAGGGATGGTCGCCGCGGGCCTTGGCCTGGTCCTCGATGAGGGTGCGGATATCCATGCCCTCGAAGGGCGTCAGCGGGCGCGGGGTCATTGGACGGCTCCGTCGAGATCGGGGGTGAAGGCGCCGCGGCGGACGATCTCGTCGGCGGCCTGGGCGGCGATGGTTTCGCCCGCGGCGTTGGGCACGCCCAGGCCGCGGAGCAGCAGGGCGCACATCTGTTGGGCCAGGGTCACGGCGACCGTCGGAATGGGCTCCTGGACAATGCGGATCAGCGACAGCTGAGCCACCCCCATGACCAGGAGGACCGCGCTCTCGGTGGTGGGCACCTGGAAGCGACCCGCAGCGATGCCCTGGGACACGTCCTCCACCAGGCCCTGGTTCAGGGGCGTGGAGAGCGACACATGACCCGAATAGATCCGCACCAGAACGCCCGCACGTTCGGGATCGTCCAGGGCGTACCGGAGATAAACGCAGACCGCGCGGGCCATGCGGTGAGCGGGGTCTTGGACCTCAGCGTTGGCGCGATGGACCGCGTCCTCGACCCGGGCGCGGACATCGCCGGTGACGGCGCGCACCAGGGCCTCGCGGTCGTCGAAGTGGTTGTAGAAGCTGCCCTTGGAGACCTCGGCGGCCTGGACGATGTCGTCGATGGCCACGGCGTCCACCGGTCGCTCGCAGAACAGCCGGCGGCCGGCGGCGATCAACGCCGCCCGCGTGCGTTCCGACCGCTCGCTCCGCTTAACCCGCTCGCCCATCTGATCGTCCCGAGTCGTCTCTGCCGACCTTCCTTGCGCGTCGACGTCGCGGGAGGAAAGGGCCGACGTCACGCGGGCGTCGGCGCCGGGACGCCGATGGCTTGCGCATAGGCGTCCGACAGGGGCGAAGCCTCGCCGGCGCCGAAGACATAGCGGTCAGGACGCACCAGGACGGCGCTGCAGCCCTTGGCGTCGAGCCAGGCCTTCACCGGGTCGGCGAAGGGCGCCAGTTCGGCCGCCGCCAGGGGGACGGCGCGCACCCCGGCCGGGGCGAGGCCAGCGCCGATCAGCCAGGCGCCGGCGCCCAGGACATCGTCCAGCCGCTTCCCATCCGCCCAGGGCTGGGGGAACATTTCGCCGGCGCCAGGCGCGCCCGCCATCAGCAGCCCGCCTTGCAGGGGCGGCGCGCCAGCCGGCGGCAGGGGCGGGGCGCCCGAGGCCATCTGGGCCAGCATCTGGGCGTCGCGAGCCTTGGCGGCTTCCGGATCCAGGGTGCAGACCACTCGTCCCATGCCGATGGCCAGGCCGATGAAGCCGCGGACGTGCGGGTCGCGCTCCTGTTGGTAGGTGTCGAGCAGACTGTCGGGGGCTCCGGCCTTGACCACCGCGCCCAGCTTCCAGGCGAGGTTCGCCGCGTCGCGCAGGCCGGCGCACATGCCCTGGCCCGCAAACGGCGGGGTCTGGTGGGCGGAATCGCCGGCCAGAATGACCCGGCCCTCGCGCCACCGGTGGGCGACCAGGCCGTGGAAGCGATAGACGGCGCGGCGCTCCACCTCGATATCGCCCGCGTCCCACTTGGACATCAGGGCCTCGATGAAGGCGTCTTCCGTCACCTGCTCAGCGGTCTCGCCAGGCAGCAGCATGAACTCCCAGCGATGGCGGCCCGGGCCCATCAGCACGCAGGTGGTGGGCCGGGCCGGATCGCAGACCTGGAGGTTGACCTTGGGCAGCCGCGCGTTCGGTCCGACCTTCACGTCGATCACCAGCCAGGGCTCGTCGAACTGCAGGTCGTCGAGGGTCAGACCCAACTGCTCGCGCACCGTCGAGCGGCCGCCGTCACAGCCGACCAGGTAGCGGGTGCGGACCGTCTGCGGGCCATCAGGGCCGACCAGCTTGGCGGTGACGCCCTCGGCGTCCTGGACGAAGCTCTCCAGCTTGCAGCCCAGGCGGGCCTGTCCGCCGAGGCCTGCGAACCGGTCGCGTAGCGCAACCTCCGCCGCCGGCTGGTGGAACATGTAGCCAGACGCCCAGCCCGAGGGCGAGGTCGGGCTCATGCCGAAGCTCATCAGCAGCTCGCCTGCGGCGTTGCGGAAGTCGTAGCGGTCGGTCAGTTGGGTGTGGGGCAGAACGGCTTCGGCGACGCCCGCGGCCTGGAAGATGCGCATCACCTCGCTGTCGAAGTGGGCGGCGCGAGGCAGGGGATAGACCTCCGTGTCCTTGTCCACCGCAATGGCGCTCAGGCCCTCCTGTTCCAGCAGAACACCCAGCATGGCGCCCACCGGACCCATGCCGGCGATCAGGACGTCGCAGTCGAAGCCGCTCATGTTCAGGCCTCCGGCGCGCAAGGGTTGTCGAGAGCGCCCAGGCCGTCGATCTCGACACGGACGCGGTCGCCGGCCTTAAGGAACTGCATCGGCTTCATGGCCGCGCCGATGCCGCCGGGCGTGCCGGTGAAGATCAGGTCGCCGGGTTCAAGCGTCATGGCCTGGGACAGGTGCTCGATCTGGTCCCAGATGTTGAACACCAGGTGGCGAGTGTTGGAGTCCTGGCGGACCTCGCCATTGACCAGGCAGCGGATGCCCAGGGCGTGCGGGTCCGGCACCTCGTCGGCGGTGGTGATCCAGGGGCCGAACGGGGCGTGGGTGTCGAAGGACTTGCCGACCACCCATTGCGGCGTGCGGTGCTGCCAGGCGCGTTCGGTGGCGTCATTGCCGCAGGCGTAGCCGAAGATCGCCTTTGACGCGTCAGCCTTGGAGATGTGGCGCCCGCCCTGGCCGATGATCGCGACCAGCTCGGCCTCGTAGTCCAGGGTCTGGGAGACCTTGGGCACGTCGATGGGGTCATAGGGGCCGTTGGCGGCGGTCGGGGCCTTGGAGAACCACACCTGGTGCTCGGGCGTGCCCAGATTGCTCTCGGCGATGTGGTCGGCGTAGTTCAGGCCGATGGCCATGATCTTGCCCGGCCGGCGGATCGGAGCCTTGAGCCGCACGGAGGCGAGCGGCAGGGCGTCCTTGGCCGCAGCGGCGATGGCGCGGACGTCCGCCTCCACCTGCGGCCAGGCGGCGATCAAGCCGGTCATGTCAGTGGGCAGGCCGGGCGCGGCGCGATTCAGGGGGATGACGCGATCGGCGTCGACCACGCCCAGTTCAGCGCCGGCGCCGGCGTCGAAGGTGACGAGTTTCATGGATGTGTCCTGATCAGCCGAGGGTGGGCGGCGGGGGCGGGCCCCATTGGACGCCGAGCAGGTCGGCGAGGGTGGCGGTGTTGGGCGCATCGTCGGCGGTGAACAGGTCGCCGTCGGTCCAGTGTTCCAGGGTGTGGCCCCAGGGATCTCGCCAGTAGTCGAAGACCTGGCTGCCCAGGATGTGCCGACCGACGCCCCATTCGGCGTGGCGGCCGGCGTCCTTCAGCGTCTGGTGGCCCAGCATCAGGTCGTCGAGGTCGGCGACCTCGAAGGCGGCGTGGTTGAAGCCCGGGCCGCTGGGCGCCTGAAGCAGGAACAGGGTGTGGTGGTCGCTGGGCGTCGCGCCCCGGTCGCAGCGCAGGAACGCGCCGATCGGCATGCCCGGCATGAACTCGATCTCATCGGAGGTGATGAAGCCGAAGCGGGCCTTGTACCAGGCCTCCGAGGCGCGGAAGTCGGCGACATTCAGCACGCAGTGGCCGAAGCGGATGATGTGCGACGGTCCGGCCGCGACCCGCTTGGCCTGGCGGGTGCGGGTCCGCCCGGCGAGCTCGCCGTTCCAGGCCGCGCGGGCGGGCAGGGGCAGGGGATCGACAGGCGTCTGGCCGGCCACCACCTCGATCCGGTGGCCGTTGGGGTCGGTCAGCACCACGACGGAGCCGCCGCCGGGGGCGTCGAAGGGCTGGACCGGCAGGCCCTCGGCCTTGGCCAGGGTCTCGAGGTCCGAAAGGGACGCGGCGCGCAGGCCGAGCGCCGCGAAGCCCGGCTCGCCCTGTTCGGTGATGTGCAGGACCGGCGAGGTCCCGGCGCCGCGCATGAACAGCCGGCCGGCTTCGACCTTGGCCGGGACCAGGCCGAACTCCTCCAGGAAGGTCTGCATCTGGGCAAGGTCGGGCGCCCGGAAGCGCACGAAGGCCACGTCCTCGATTCTGATCATCCCCGCGTTTCCTCAATATGACTATTTAGTCAGTTTATGGCGCGGATCGGGATGGGGCGCAAGCCCTCGCTCCGCTCATCCCGGCGAATGCCGGGATCCAGATGAAAGGCGGGGCTTGTTTAGGTGGGCTCTATCGAGCGTCCTCGGCGCCTTCAGCACCTTATGATCTGGATCCCGGCATTCGCCGGGATGAGCGGGTCGGGTGACGGATTGGTCACCTGCCAACAATCCGCACGCCTTGACGCCACGTCGCGGTTTCGCGACCGGCCTTTTGGGTTCAGGCTTTCCGCAAAACATACAGGGAGGCCGCCATGACCATCGCGCCCAGCGAATTTACCTGCACGCTCTATGCGGTCGCCGATCACATCGCGACCATCACTCTGAACCGGCCGGAGCGGCGCAACGCGCTCAACCCGCGCGCCTATGCCGAGATCGAGTGGGCGTTCAAGGCGGCCAGCGCCGACCCGGACGTGCGTTGCGTGGTGGTGACCGGCGCCGATCCCGCCTTCTGCTCCGGCGAGGACGTCAAGGAGATGATGACTGGCGAGGGCGGCGGCGCCCAGGCTCGCGTCGCCCAGGCGCCCGTCCGCTACCAGCCCACGCCGGCGGCCATGGCGGCCCTGGAGTGCGAGAAGCCGGTGATCGCGGCGGTCAATGGCTCGGCGGTGGGCTGGGGGATGGAACTGGCCCTCTACGCCGACATCCGCATCGCGTCGGAAAAGGCCAAGTTCGCCGAGCTGTTCATCAAGCGCGGCCTGATCTGCGATGTGGGCGGCCTGTTGCGGCTGCCGGCCATTGTCGGTCCGGCCAAGGCGGCCGAACTCTTGTTCACCGGCGACGCTATTGAGGCTGGCGAGGCCTTGCGCATCGGTCTGGTCACCGAGGTCTGCGCCCACGAGGTTCTGATGGACCGGGCCATGAGCCTGGCTCGCCGCATCGCCGCCAACTCGCCGCTGGCCTTGCGCTACATGAAGCAGGGCTTGGCCAGGACGTCTTATGGCGACCCGCGCGAGGTGGGCGCATGGGCCATCGAGATCATCTACCGCCTGTTCCAGACCGAGGATCACCGAGAGGGCGTAAGGAGCTTTCTGGAGAAGCGCGAACCGGTCTTCGTGGGCCGCTAGAGGCCGCTCGGCGAACAAGCGTCACCCTGCGTCGCACTGTCGCGGCGAAAGTAAATACGAATTCATCAACGCCGTGGTTGGGTGAACTCTGATCTGGAATGATCCGGGGGGCCGGTGCTCAACACGTCCGACGCCTATCACCGCGTCCTCGAATGGCGAACCAAGGGGCTGGGGGTCCGCCTCGCCCAAGGGGCGTTGATCGGGGTTCTGGGCTGGATGGTGACGCGGAGCCCGCTGGCCTGGGCCTGGCTCTGCGCCGCGACCCTGCTGATGGTCGTCGACACCCGGCTGTCGGCGCGGCTGATGGCCGACCGCGGAAACCTTCGCCTGCAATGGCAGACCTCGGCGGTGCGCGCGGCCTCGGGCTGCACCTACGCCTTGCTGCTACCCTTGTTCCTGCTGGAGCCGACCAATCTGGGCCTGACCTCGGCCTTCCTGGTGGGCTGTTCGGTGGCTCTGAACAATGCGGTGATGACCCGCGGCGTGCGCAGCTTCGCCCTGACCCTGATCCTGCCTATCGGCCTGATGCTGACCCTGACCGCGCCGTTGGCGGTGTTGATGGGCCATGCCCTGCGCCCCGCCGAGGTGGGCTACCTGACCTTTGGCGGGTTCGCCTATGTGGTCTTCCTGGTGCGGCTGGCCAGCGTGCTGTCGCGGGAGAGCCGGACCCTGCACCGGGCGCTCTCCGACCTGGCGCTTGAGCGCGACGCCGCGGGCGAGGCCCAGCGTCAGGCGCTGGCGGAACGCGCCCGGTGGAGCAGCCTGTTCGACAACAGCCCCGTGCCCCAGCTGTGCTTTGACGCCTCGCGGCTGTACGCCCGGCTGGCGGGGAGCGACCTCGACCCCAGCAACACCGTGCTCGGCGAGCGTCTCCAGGCCCTGCGCAGTGGGTTGATGGGGGTGCGGCTGACCGACGCCAACGAGGCGGCGATGCAGCTGTTCGGGGTTCACGACTTCCGCAACGGGATGACCGCCGACGTCTTCGACGAGTCGCTGCTCACCGGCCTGGCGCTTAGCATGCAGGACGCCACCGACGGGGTGCTGCCGCCGTTTCCGACCTCCCTGCGCCGGGCCGATGGCCAGATGGCGGAGGTGATGGCCCACGTCCGCTTCATCGGCGATTCCGAGCGGCCCTGGTCGATGTGCATGGTGACCTTCGTGGACTTCACCGCCTTCCAGGCCGTGGTGCGCGACCAGGCCGAGGCGATGCTCGCCGCCCAGGCCGCCAGCGTGGCCAAGTCCGAGTTCCTGGCCATCATGAGCCATGAGATCCGTACGCCGATGAACGGGGTGCTGGGCATGGCCCAGGCCATGTCGCGCGAGCCCCTGTCAGCCACGCAGCGCGACAAGCTGGACGTGATCCGCCAGTCCGGAGAGGCCCTGCTGGCCATCCTCAATGACGTGCTGGACATCTCCAAGATCGAGAGCGGTCGCCTCGATCTCGAGGCGGCGCCGTTCGACATAGAGGCGGTGGCGCAAGGGGCGCACGCCACCTTCACGGGCCTGGCCAACGCCAAGGGCCTGTCCTTCAGCCTGACCGTCGCGCCGGACGCCCTGGGCGCCTATGTCGGCGACAGCGCCCGCGTGCGCCAGGTGCTCTACAACCTCATCTCCAACGCGGTGAAGTTCACCGCAGCCGGCCATGTTCGGGTGGAGATTGAAGCCCTGTCGCCGGGCTTCCGCATCCGGGTGACTGACACCGGTGTGGGCGTGCCTGCCGACCGGCTGGACAAGCTGTTCGCCAAGTTCGTTCAGGCCGACAGCTCCACCACCCGCCAGTTCGGCGGCACCGGGCTGGGCCTGGCCATCTGCCGTGAGCTGGCCGACGCCATGGGCGGCTCCATCGCCGTGACCAGCGTGGAAGGCCAGGGGAGCTGCTTCACCGTCGATCTGCCCCTCCCGCGCGCCGCGGGGCCTGCGCCCGAGATCGAGGAGCCCACCGAGGCGGGCCAGGACCTGGGCCTGGAGTTCCGCATCCTGGCGGCCGAGGACAACACCATCAACCAGCTGGTGCTGAAGACCCTGCTCGCCCAGTTCGGCCTGACGCCCCAGGTCGTCGACAACGGCCGCCAGGCGGTGGACGCCTGGGAGAAGGAGAGCTGGGACCTGATCCTGATGGACGTGCAGATGCCGGTTCTGGACGGCCCGGGCGCCGCCCGCGCCATCCGCGCCCGCGAGGCCGAGACCGGCCGGACCCGCACCCCGATCATCGCGCTGACCGCCAACGCCATGACCCACCAGGTGGACAGCTACCTGGCCGCCGGCATGGACGGCTTCGTCGCCAAGCCCATCGAGGTCCGCGACCTGGTCGAGGCCATCAACCAGGCCATGGCCGGCCGCACGGACGACGAGGTCCGCGCGGGGGCGGCGTGAGGGGGCTCCTAAAGGATGAAGTCCAGCGCGGGCTCTGAGAGGGGATGGGTGCTGAAGGAGATGCGGAGGCTGCCGTCGGAAAAGCCGTCTCCGTTCACGTCGAACTCCAGCGTTGACCAAGCTCCGTTCGACTGACGCGCCATGACTTCACCGGCATGACCAGTGAATCCTTGGCCGTCGGCCAAGAGATGGAACGCCTGATCCCCAGCCTGGGTCGTGTCCGCGTCGATCGCCGAAATGTCGACCGTCCAGTGGCCATTGGCATAGATGAGCATGTCCGCATCATCGCCATGTCCGAGTTCGTCCAGCGTCCGGGCGACGTACCGGTCGTTCCCCCACCAGCCTGTGATCTCATTGGTCGCAGTGCTGGCGTAGATCGTCGTGTTGCCTGTCGCGCTACCGACGTTTTCCACCGACTGTAGCGTCACGATATGGCCCCCGCCGATGTCCTGAGGCCCCGTCACCGCAAGGTCGATGACGTATGAGCCGCCCGGCTGCAGTTGGGAGAGGACGAGCTGATCTTTTCCTTCACCGCCAAGGATCACAAAGCTTTCGCTTCTGTCCGTCAGCAGGAAGCGATCCGCGCCGTCGCCACCATCCAGGGTGTCGGCGCCGCCATTGCCACGCAGGTCGTCGTCGCCGCCACCGCCCATGAGCAGGTTGCTGCCGGCGTCGCCCTCAAGTTGGTCTCTGTAGTCGGACCCAATGATATTCTCGAAGCCGGAGACTTGGTCTTCGCTCCCCGTCCCAAGCGGGCCGACATAAGCGCGGCCAAACTCGGTGAAGACCGTCACACTCTGGCTTGAGCCCTGGTAGCTGAGGGTATCGACCCCATCGCCTCCGGCCAGGACGTTGTTTCCGGCGCCCCCTTCAACGAAGTCCGCGCCACCGCCTGCGGAGATAGTATCATTGCCGGCGCCCCCGCCGAGATAGTTATCCCCAGCAGAGCCGGTCAGGTTGTCATCTCCTGCGCCGCTGTAGACGCTCTCCACCGAGATCAGGGTGTCGGTTCCGTGCCCAGTCGCCACGCCGGTCGCGAGATTGACCACAACCCCCGTCGCATCGCCGTCGTCGTAGCTGACGGTGTCGTCGCCGTCGCCGCCGGAGAGGGTGTCATTGCCCGCCCCGCCGGCCAGGAAGTCGTCGCCTGCCGCGCCGAAAATCGTGTCATTGCCGGCGCCGCCGAACAGCATGTTGTGGGCGCTCGAGCCGGTGAGGGTGTCGGCATAGGTCGTGCCGTAGAGGTTCTCGATGTTCAGCAGGGTGTCGGTCCCGCCGCCGCCGGTGTTCTGGGCGGCGGTGAGGGAGAGGTCGACCTTCACCGCGGCGGTGGCGCTCTCATAGCCGGCCCAGTCCGAGCCCGCGCCGCCGTCCAGGCGGTCATTGCCAGCGTCGCCCATCAGGTAGTCGTCGCCGTCGCCGCCGAGGGCCGTGTCATTGCCCGCGCCGCCGGTCAGGACATCGTCACCCGCATTGCCGGTCAGCTTGTCGTCGCCGCCATTGCCATAGAGCGTGTCCGCGTCGGTCCCGCCCGTCAGGGTGTCCTTGCCTGCGCCGCCGTTGAGAAACATATGCCCCCTCCATCCACGCCACACGCGCGGGTTGGCGTGCAACCTATGGATGGAGATGGGGGCGCCAACCGGCCTCAACCGACGGCGGGAAGTTTAACCTTAAGGCGCCGTCTCGCGCGGGAGTTGCGACAACTCAACTGGCGGACAGGGCCGCCACTCGGCGGCGGGCGCGGGTCTCGGCGTTGTTGTCGAAGGCCCAGCGCAGGACGGCGCCCATGCCCTGGACGCCGATCCAGATGCCCGGCCGCTGGCTAAGGGGGGTGGCGAAGCCGTGCATTCGGGCGGCCCAGTCGGGCAGCAGGTGGCGGGCGGCCTTGAACATCAGTTCGGCGAAGGGGGCGATGGCGGGGTTGGGGATCGGCTGGGTCAAGAGGGCGTCGGCGACCTCGCGGGTGCGGGCGTCGTAGCGCAACTGGGGCCGGATCGCGCGCAGGTAGTCGGCGACCTCCCGGCGGGATTTCGGGACCTGGGTCGCGCCCAGCATCTCGGCCACCCGGGCGGTCTCGGCGTAGTAGCGGTCCTGGTCGGGTCCGGGGAAGTTCGGATCGCGATAGCGCAGATAGGCGGCCAGGAAGCTGGAGACCTCGGCCACATGGACGAAGGTCAGGAGCTCAGGATTGTCGGCGGCGTAGGGGGTTCCGTCCGGCAGGGTTCCGGTCACCTGGCCGTGGATCATCTTCACTCGATCGATGACGCCGTGCGCCTGTTCGGTGGAGCCGTAGGTGGTCAGCGCGATGAACATGGCGGTGCGGCGCAGCCGGCCCTGCATGTCCTGGCGAAAGTTGGAGTGGTCCCAGACCCCGGCCAGCGGGCCGGGATGCAGCATCTGCAACAGCAAGGCGGTGACCCCGCCGATCATCATGCTGGTGAAGTCGCCATGCACCTTCCAGCAGGCGGCGTCGGGGCCGAACAGGCCGGCGTCACCAGTATCGAGCGGGCTCGCGCCGTTGGACGGCGGAGCGCCCATCAGGTGGCGGACCTGGTTCTGGATCGCGTCCCGGACGGGCGACATCTTGGCTCCGGCGTCGTGGCGCCCCTGAAGGTGTTCCTTCCGCGGGCGGGATTCAACCGGGCGCGCCGTCACATCACCGCCCCAGTGCGGATGCTATGCCCGGCCAAGGCCATATCGGCCCGATGGAGCTAGGCGATTGAAGACCCCGATGTGCGCGGCCCTGGCGGCCCTGGTCCTTGCCGGATGTGGTCAGGCGCAGCCCAAGGCGCAGGACAAGTATGCGGGGCTGGAGCAGCAGATCCTGGACTGGCGCACGGGCCTGCGGGCCTCCGATCCGGCCTGTTCGGCCAAGGCTGACGCCTGCACGGCCTTCGAGGTCGGCTGTAAGGGCGAGCGCCCGATCACCCCGGCCGAGGCGGCCAAGGGCATGACCGCCAAGGTGGTCGTGGCCATGAGCTGGACCGCGCTGGATCCTAAGTCGGGCGTCGCCAGCCCGGTGGCGGGCGTGAAGCAGTTCGAGAAGATCGGCGGCGCCTGGACCAGCCACGCCGTCGCGCCGGTGAACCTCAGCACCTGCGGGTGAGGGGACGCTAGCCTGACGTCTGTCTGTGAGCCTGCCTCACAACAAGTCACGCCACATGTCGTTTGCGCCTTGCGGTCACCGGGCCGAACCTCGCGCCCAGGAGGACGACATGACACCCACCGAGGCTGAAGACTGGGTCTTGCAGACCGCGCGCGTCACCCAGAGGTTCACCTTCGACAGGGTGGCCGGGACGTATGACGCGATCAGGCCGGGCTATCCCGCCGAGCTGTTTGACGGCATCGCCGCCTTCGCGGACTTGCAGCCTGGCGACCGCCTGCTGGAGATCGGGTGCGGGTCAGGTCAGGCGACGGCGGGCCTTGCAGCCTGGGGCCTGCCCCTCCTGGCGCTGGATCCTGGCGTTGATCTGCTGGCCTTGGCGCGGCGCAACCTTGCGGCCGCCAGCCATGTGGGATTTCAGCAGGCCACCTTCGAGGCCTGGCCACCGGAGCCGGACGCTTACCGGCTGGTGGCCTCGGCCCAGGCCATCCACTGGGTGGCGCCGGAGTTGCGTTTCGCCAAGGCCGCTGCGGTCCTCTCACCTGGCGGGACCTTGGCGGTGTGGGGGAATGTGCCGGTCGATGCGCCGGCCGAGGTCAAGGCTGCCATCGCGGCGGCCTATCAGGCCCATGCTCCGGAGCTGTTGGGCCTGACAGCGCCGGAGACCTGGTATCTGGCGGACGGGCCGGTGGGGGAGCAGATCGCCCAGACCCCCGGCTTCGGACCGGTCGAGCACAGGTCATACGCCTGGGCCGTGTCCTTTGATGGCGCGGGCTACCGCGAGCTGATGCAGACCAAGTCCTATCACCAGGTGCTGCCGCCCGAGCGGCGGGCAGCCCTGTTCAGCGCGATCCAAAGTGAAATCGACGCGGTCTGCGAGCGCTTCGACCTCGCTTACGAAACGCATCTCTATCTGGCTCGGAAGCGTCGATAGCTCCTCTCCTGCAAGCGGGGGAGGATTAGGGATTCGAATTTTGAGGGCGTTGACCTCATCCCTCTCCCCGCATGCGGGGAGAGGGGGTTTTCAGGGTCCTACGCTTCGCCGCGGGCGGCGCGGGCCTTGGCCAGGGCCTGGACCAGGCCGATGGAGCCCAGCAGGTAGTGGAAGGCGGCCCACAGGTAGAAGCAGATCGAGACCACGACGCCCTCGCGGGTGGCGTGGACGAGGGCAGACTTGCACTGGCCGACCAGGGCCGCCGGCGCGCCATCAGGCGCGACGCCGCCCGGGCACATTTCGGCGAACCGGGCGCCGCCCTTGGTTCCGCCCTGCATCATCTCACCCAGGGAGCCGAGGATGGCCCCGCCGCCGTTGTGGGTGAAGTTGTACTGGGCGAACTGGTCGATCAGCCAGCCGGTGAAGGGCGGGCCGCCGCCGAGCGCGATCAGGTTCAGGAAGAAGAACAGCAAGGCCGTCGCCGTGGCCCGGCGGCGGGTCTCCACCATGTTCTGCACGACGCCGAAGGTCGGGCCGAGATAGGTGTAGTGGAAGATGCCCGGCACCAGCAGGATCATGGCCGCGGTCTGCCAGGAGGGCTGGAGGTAGGCCGCCACATAGATGGGCGTGGCGATGGCCAGGCCGATGGCGGGGGTCAGGGCGTACCAGCGCTCGCTGCGCTTGGACATCTTGTCGGTGATCAGCCCGCCCAGGATGGTGCCGATGCCGGAGGAGAAGCCCCCGACCAGGCCGGTGATCAGCCCGACCTCGGCGTAGTTCAGGCCGAAGGTGCGGGTGAAGTAGGGCGGCACGAACTGGCCCGAGCCATAGGAGCCGAAGGAGGCGATGGTCACGCCCAGCACCATGTTGGCCACCGGCCACTTCAGGAACAGGGTCTTGGCGACCGCGCCCAGTTCCTTGAACTCATTGACCAGGGAGAAGGGCGGCGGGCTCGGGGCAAGGTCCTCCGGCGAAACCGGATGATCCTCGGCGTCGGAATGGCCGCGCGGCGGTTCCTTGATGAAGACCTTGATGGCGATGGCGATCAGGATGCCGGGCAAGCCGACGATCATGAAGGCGACGCGCCAGGAGAAGTTCAGGGCCAGCCAGCCCCCGGCGATGGCGCCGAACATGGTGCCCAGCGGGATGCCGAACGAATAGATCGACAGAGCCGTGGCCCGCTTCTTCGGCTCAAAATAGTCGCTGATCAGGGAGTGGGCCGGCGGGGACAGGCCCGCCTCGCCGAAACCGACCCCAAACCGGTAGGCGGCCAGGGTGGCGAAGTTGGCGGCGGTGCCGCACAGGGCGGTGAAGGCCGACCAGATGACGATGGCCGCCGAGATGATGTTCACCCGGCTGAAGCGCTCGGCCAGGCGGGCGATGGGGATGCCCAACAGGGTGTAGAGCAGGGCGAAGTACAGGCCGCCCAGCAGACCCAGCTGGGTGTCGGAGATCTTCAGGTCATCCTTGATGGCCTGGCCGATGGTCGAGATGATCGTCCGGTCGATGAAGTTGAAGGTGTAGGCCGTGACCAGAAGGCCAAGGACCAGGGATTTGTAACTGTTCGAGAAAACCGGCTTTGCGCCGCCGCCCCCGTTCGCCGCCCCATTTGCAGCCATGTACGCACGCCCCCCGTGGAACTCTTATGATTGGTGGCGAACATAGGCGTCTGATGCGTCCGAGGGGAAGCCAAATGCGTTGAGGGTGGTTCCCTGGGCGCGCGCACGGTCTAGGGTTGCGTCCACGACAAGGAAGGACATCGCGATGGTTCGCCGCCGGCTCCTGCTGCTCTCCGCCACCCTGATGCTGCCGTTGGCGGCCTGCGACCAGCCGGCTGCGCCGCCGGCGCCGCCCGCCGCACCCGCAGCGCCTGCCTCTCCCGCGCCGCCGGCTGAGGACCCGAACGGTCCGCTCACCCCGCCCAATCCCGGCCAGCCTGGCGGCTTGCCCGACGATCGCACCCCGCTGGACGAAAGCCCCTTCACCCCGGAAAGCGCCCAAGGCGCCGGCACGGTGACCGAGACCTATTTCGGCCTGCTGCAACAGGGCCGGTTCGACGAGGCCTACAAGCTGTGGGGCGGGGCGGGCGAGGCCAGCAACATGACGCTGGAGGCCTTCAAGGCCAGCTTCGACAAGTACCAGAACATCCAGGCTTTTGTGGGCAAGCCCGGCGAGATCGAAGGGGCGGCCGGCTCGCTCTACGTCGAGATCCCGGTGCAGGTGTACGGCCGCTACAAGACCGGACCGCAATACAACCTGCTGGGCAAGGTGACCCTGAAGCGGGTCAATGACGTGCCCGGCTCCACCGCCGAACAGCGCAAGTGGCACATCGCCAAGGTCGAGGTCGTGCAGACGCCCTGAGGGCGGACTCAGTCGGGCGAGACGAATTCCGATCCTCCCCGTCTCTCCTCAAGAACGTCATGGCCGGGCCTGTCCCGGCCACCCATACGCGCCTGAGGTTCAGGCCTGGGCGCGGTGGCTCCGCCTTACCCAATCCGCTGCTACGGAGTTCATGGGTG
>CAZXVO010000002.1:29267-48364 GCA_964643835.1 uncultured Phenylobacterium sp.
GGCCCCCCCCCCCCCGCCCCCCTCCCTGGTAGTGTGGGGGGGGGGCCTCCCCCGGGGCCCCATGACGGCGCAGGTTGGGTTACACGGACCCTAGTCCACGCAGACGCCGCGGGTGTAGTGGCCGGCCTCCACCTCGGCGAAGCAGCCGCAGGGGTTGGAGTCGGCCTGGCACTGGCCGGTGACCACGGCCTCGCGGTCGGTGGGCGGTTCGCCCTCGTACAGGCAGCGGCCCTGGCAGTCGGCGTCGTCGCGGCAGGCCTTGCCCGCGTCCTTGTAGGCGATGACGCAGGCCGGGACCTGGCGGCGGCACACCGGCTGGATCGTCCCGCCCTTGGCCGCGCAGGCCTGGGCGTCGGCGACGGGCGCAGGCGACGGCGCAGGCGCGGGCGTTTGGGCGGTGGGCGCGCAGGCGGCGAGGGCGACGGCGAGGACTAGGGCGGCGAGGGCTTTCATGCCGCCAGTCGCCCGCGTTCGCCGCGCGGCGTCAAGGCGCCTTCACCACCTGGCCGCCCTTCATGACCAGGACCACCTGGCGGACGGCGGAGACGTCGGTGGTCGGGTCGCCCTGCACGGCGACGAGGTCGGCGAGCAGACCGGGCGCGATGCGGCCGATCGGCTTGTCGAGCACCTTGGCGTCGGTCGCGGTGGCGGCGATCAGGGCCTCAGGCGCCGTCATGCCCAGCTTGACCATCCACTCCAGTTCGCGGGCGTTGTCGCCGTGGCGGAAGACGCCGACATCCGAGCCCGAACCGATGATCACGCCCACCGAGCGCGCCAGCTTGAAGGCTCGCGCCGCGGCCTGCATGGCCGGGGTCGGCGGCGTCTGGCCGGCCACATAGTGCTGGAAGTAGGTCGATGTGCTTTCCGAAGCGGTGAGGGTGGGGACATAGGCGACGCCTTTGGCGGCCATGAGCCTGAAGGTGGCTTCGGTCCCGCCATAGCCGTGCTCGATGGTCTGGACCCCGGCCAGGGTCGAGCGGCGCATGCCCTCGTCGGTGGCGGCGTGGACGGCGACGGGGCGGCCCAGGTCATGGGCTGCTGCGACCATGGCGTCGAGCTCGGCCTGGCTGAAGGTGGCGCGCGCCGATCCGTCCGGCCCGACGCGATAGTCGGCGTAGATCTTGATCCAGTCAGCGCCGGCCGCCGCCTGGCGGCGCACGGCCTCCACGGCCTGGTCGACGCCGGAGACCTCCTGGGCGCCCTGGGGCAGGTCATCGAGGGCGTAGGCCTTGCGGGACGGACCATAGGCGCCGGCGGCGACGATGGCGCGGTTGGCGATGGCTAGGCGCGGACCGGGGATGATCCCTTCGTCGATGGCCCGCTTCAGCCCCGTGTCGGCGTCGCCCGCGCCCTCGGTGCCGAGATCGCGCAGGGTGGTGAAGCCGGCGTCCAGGGTCGCCTTGGCCTGGGCCACGGCGCGCGCGGTGCGATAGGCCAGGGGCTCCTTCAGCACCTGATCATCCCACAGGGTCTCGTTGTAAGGATGCAGGAACAGGTGGCTGTGCAGGTCGATCAGGCCGGGGATCAGGGTGGTTCCCGGCAGGGCGACCACCCGGGCGCCGGCCGGCGCGGCGAGGTCCGGCCCCACCGCCTTGACCCGCTCGCCCTCGACCAGAACCGACCAGCCTGGATGGGCGACCCTGTCATCGGCGGTGAACACCCGGTCGGGTTTTAAGAGGATCGGCTCGGCCCGCGCCGTGGCGGCGAGGCTGAGGGCGGCGACGAGAGCGAGGACGAAACGCGGCAAGGCAGGACTCCGATTGGGCGCTCAACTTAGCCCCGGCTTGCGAAGGGCCGCCAGGGTGTCGCGGGTCAGGCGGAACAGGCCCTCGATATCGCCGCCGGCGCGGTCGCTGGGACCCATCTGGACGATCACCAGCTTCTCTTTCGGGCTGATCAGCAGGAACTGTCCGAAGCTGCCGCGGGCCATGAAACTGTCGGCGGGCAGGCCGTTCTGGCGGCGGTGCTCGACGGCCCAGCCTTGGCCCCGCTCCGTCCAGAAGCCGGCGCCATAGCCGATGTGCTCGGAGCCCGGCGTCAGCTGCGCCGAATAGTCGACCCAGCCCTGCGGCAGGATACGCCGACCGCCCACCACCCCGTCATTGGCGTAGAGCAGGCCAAGCCTCGCCCAGTCCCGCGCCGAGGCGTAGAGGTGGCTGCCGCCCAGGGGCGTGCCTGTGCTGTCCAGCTCCAGCACCGCGCTGTCCATCCCCAGCGGCCCGAACAGCTCGCGCCGCATGAAGGCGTGGACATGGGCCGCATCGCCGCCGGCCAGGTCGCGCAGGATCCGCGACAGGATAAGGGTTTCTCCGTCGGCATAGGCGAAGCTGGTTCCGGGCGGCGCGGTAAGCCGCGCGCGAGCCGAGAAGCCGGCCATGTCGCGCTCGACGAACAGGGCACGCGCCGACGGATCGAGCGCCGTATTGGTGGAGGCGTTGGAGCTGTCGCCCAGCGCCAGGCCCGTGCGCATGCGCAGCATGTCGTCCGGTGTGATGGCGTGACGCGGATCGGCGAGGTCCGCCCACTCGGGCACAGGCGCGGGGGCGTCCATCTTCAGCCGGCCCTCACGGACCATGACGCCGGTCAGGGCGTTGATCGCCGACTTAGTCATGGACCAGCCGTGCAGGGGCGTCGTCGGCGAGACGTCTGGTGCGTAGCGCTCGGCGATCACCTGGCCGTCATGGACAATGACCACGGCCTTGATGTTGCGGCGGATCCCGCCGGGCTCAGCGAAGGCGCGGTCGAGGGCGGCTGCGAGGTCCGGGTCGGCGGGACTGACCACATCGGCGCCGGCGATGGGCGGCAGGAGGGTGGGGACTCTCGGGCGGTCGTCCAGGATCACGGGCGGCGGGGCCTCGCCCTGGACGGCCAGGCATCCCAGGGGGCCGCGATAGACGGCGCGGGTGCGGCTCAAGGGGCCGAGGGTGGCGGTGACCTCCTGGCGCTCGCGGTCGACCTTGTGGCCGATCAGCCCGGCGAAGGGGCCGAGGACTGGCGCTAGGCCCTCGCGGTAGGCGGTCTCTGGGTCCTGCTGCGAGACGAAGGCCGCCGAGCAGAGCTGGTGGCTGACCAGGCCCGTGGCGACGCCGGGGGCATGGATAAGGCCGGAACAGGCGGACAGGGGCAGTGCGGCGACGAGCAGCAGGGGAAGGCGCATGGAAGGCTCCAGGTTTCGGTGGACCTGGAGGTGGCGGATCACGCCGGCGCCTTCGCGCCGATTTCGGATCAGGCCTCGCCGATTCCGGATTCGGCGCGTCGGTACTCCGTGGGCGTGCGGCCGGTGTCGGCCTTGAAGGCGCGGTTGAAGGGGCCGAGCGAGGCGAATCCGGCGTCGAGCGCGATGGTCAGGATCGGCACCTCCGCCTGGGTCGGATCGGCCAGAGCCGCCTTGGCCTCGGCGATGCGCCAGCTGTTGAGGAAGGCGTTGAAGTTCCGCCAGCCAAGATCCTGATTGATCAGCCGTCTCAGGCGATGCTCGGTGAGGCTCAGTTGGGTCGCCAGGGCGCCGATGGTCAGGCCATCCTGGCGATAGGCGCGGTCGATGCGCATGGCGTGGTCGAGGACCTTGGCGGCCTCCGCGTCCTCCGGCGCGCTCACAGGACGCGGCGCGCCGGTCTGGCCGAACATCGCCTCGCCGCCGCGCAGGGACAGCAAGGCCAGGGCGACGACCGCAGCGACCAGGGCCAGGGCCAGGGCGTCGATCAGGCTGGCGGCGGCGGGGAAGGCCTGTCGGGCTCCGGAGAGGTCGGACAAGGCGCGCAGGGCGATATAGCCGGCGGCGGTGGCGACCACCTGCAGACGCAGTCGCCGGCGCGGCTCCACCAGGTCGCCGGCCCGCGCGGCCAGGATCTGGCCTGAGGCGAGGCCGACGAAGAACAGGGTCTCCAGGGTCAAGGCGCCTGCGACATAGACCATGTAGGGACTGGCCGTGGGGATCAGCACCAGGCCCTGGATCGTGCCAACGACCACCACCGCGAGCCAGATGAAGGCGTGGCGCGGCCGCAGCTTGAAGCCATCTTCGAACAGGGCGCTGGCGAACAGCCAGAAGGCGACGTTGCCGCCGGTCGACAGCACCACCAGGGGCAGGGTCCAGGGGCCGACCTGTCCGCAGACCCCGGGCGAGCCGGTGATGGCGTGGGCCGCGCCGCTCAGCGCAAACAGCACGCCGAGCCGGGCGGCGGTGCGGCTCCAGTGATCCCGCATCAGGATGGCCGCGACCAGGATCAGCAGCCCGGCGACACCGCCGCGCAGGATCAGGTCGAGGTCGTTGAGCGTCGCGGCTGTGGGCATTGGGGAAGGGGTAGCAGGAGCCTACGCCTTGCGGAACCTCAGCGGCATGGCCTTCGGCCCGGAGATGAAGTTGGAGGCCAGCCACTCAGGCGGGGCGGCGAGCTGGAAGTCGGTCATGCGGGTCAGGACCTCGCGCAGCATGGCGTCGATTTCGATGCGGGCGATGTGCTGGCCAAGGCAGGCGTGGGCGCCGGCCCCGAAGGCCAGGTGCTCGTTGGGGGTGCGCGACAGGATCAGCTCGTCGGGGCGTTCGAACTTGGCCCGGTCGCGGTTGGCGGAGCCGAAGTACATGACCACCTTGTCGCCCTCGCGGATCTGCTGGCCGCCGAGTTCGATGTCCCGCTTGGCGGTGCGACGCATATAGATGACCGGCGAGCAGTAGCGCAGCAGCTCCTCCTGGGCGGGGGCCAGGCGATTGTCGAGGTCGGCCTTCAGCCAGGCCAGCTGGTCCGGGTTCTCCATCATGGCCAGGAGGCCGGCGGCCAGCAGGTTGCGGGTGGTGTCGCCGCCCGCATCGACCAGCAGCAGGAAGAACAGCAGGAACTCCATGTCCTCCAGCCGGCGACCGTCCACCTCGGCGGCGAGCAGGCGGCTGGCGAGGTCATCGCCGGGGCGGGCGCGCTTCTCGGCCATGACCTTCGAGCCGTACTCGAACATCTTGAACACGGCCTGGGCGCCGGCGCCGGGGGCCTGGGCCTCGGGCGCGGTGTGGATCACCTCGGTCAGCTTATAGAGCTCGCGGCCGTCCTCGAGCGGCAGGCCCATCAACTCGGCGATGACGAAGGACGGCATCTCGCCGGCGACCTGTTCGACGAAGTCGCACTCGCCCTTGTCGATCACGGCGTCGACGATCTGGCGGGCCAGGGCCTGGATGCGTTCGCCGCGCATCCTGGCCTCGGGCAGGGTGAACTCGGAACGGATGAGCTTGCGGAAGCCGGTATGCTCCGGCGGGTCCATCATCAGCATCATCTTGTAGGGACCGAAGGCGGCGCTCTCCTCGGCCGGATCGGCGATCATGATGGTGGGCTCGGACGAGAAGGCCTGGAAGTCGCGGTCCACGGACCAGACGTCCTCGTAGCGCGTGACGCTCCAGAAGCCCTTGCCGCCGGGCTCGTCATGCCAGCGCACCGGGGCGTTCTCGCGCAGCCAGTGGAACTGGTCGTGAGGCTGTCCGGCCGCGAAGGACTGGGGCGACAAGAGGTCGATCTTCAAAGGGGTCACTCCCACCAGGGATAGCGCGAGGGCATGTCAGTGGAGACCTTGCCAGGGAAATCCGGGGCGCGCTTCTCCAGAAACGCCGCGACGCCCTCGCGGACGTCCGGGCCGCCGCCGAGTTCGAAGGCGTAGGCGCCGTCGACCTTCAGCAGGTCGAAGGGATCCGGCGCGCCGGCGAACCGCCACAGCATCTGGCGGGTGAGAGCTATTGAGACCGGGGCTGTGTTCTCCGCGATCTCGTCGGCGATCTCGCGGGCGCGGGCCAGCAGGGCGTCGGGGGCGACCACCTCGCTGACCAGGCCGCCGGCCAGGGCCTCGTCGGCCTGGATCAGGCGGCCGGACAGGCACCAGCGCAGGGCCTGGGGCAGGCCGACCAGCTTGGGCAGGAACCAGGCGCTACCGGCCTCCGGCACCAGGCCGCGGCGGGCGAAGACGAAGCCGAACTTGGCGCCTTCTGCGCAGATGCGGATGTCCATGGGCAGGGTCAGGGTCACGCCGACCCCGACCGCCGCACCATTGATGGCGGCGATGATCGGCTTGCGGCAATTGAACATGGCGCCGACAAAGCCCGCGCCGCCCCCGCGGCGGCCGCTGGAGCCGGCGTCCTGGAAGGCGACCGAGCCTTCGGCCTTTGAGTCGAAGGCGCCTGCGCCGGAGGAGATGTCGGCGCCGGCGCAGAAGCCGCGGCCCGCGCCGGTGACGATCACCACCCGGATGCTGTCGTCGGCGTCGGCGCGCAGGAAGGCGTCCTCGATCTCCGCGCCCATGGTGGCGGTGTACGCGTTCAGCTTGTCGGGCCGGTTGAGGGTGAGGGTCAGCACGGGGCCGTCCTGCGCCCAGAGCAGGGTCTCGTAGCTCATGGTCTCCTCCCTGGAGGTGTTTGGTCCATGTGAGCGCGGCTTACCGCGGGGCAGGCAAGGCCGTTTCGAGGCGGTGGACGCACGCCCGCGCGGGGCTATGGTCGCGGCTTCAGTTCCGGAGCCCGTCCATGCTTGACCGCCGCCAGTTCCTCTCAGCCTCCGTCGCCGCCGCAGCCCTGGCGCCCGCCGCCGCCCGTGCAGGCTCAGCAGAGGGCGCCAAGCTCTCGGCCCTGCTGGACGCCTTCTTCGAAGAGGACCTGGCGCGGGTTCCGGAGAGCGCCACCGAGCTTGGCCTCGACAAGGGCGCGCGCGCGGGCCTGAAGGCGAAGCTGTGGGACGTGACGGCAAGTGGGATCGCCAGGGACAAGGCGGCCAACGCCGACCGGATCGCCCGGCTGAGGGCCCTCGACCGCAAGTCGCTCTTGGGCATGGACGCGGTGAACTACGACACCGTGCTGTTCGTAGAAGAGGCGACCAAGCCGCTGCTCGACCTGGACCTGGGTGGGACCGACGGCTTCTCGCCCTCGTGCTATGTGCTGTCGCCGATCACCGGGGCCTATCAGCGGATCCCGGTCTTCCTGGACACCAAGCATTCCATCGAGACGGCGAGTGACGCCGACGCCTATCTGGAGCGTTTGGACGCCTTCGCAGGCGCCCTGGACGGCAACACCGAGCGGTTCCGCCACGACGTGGCCAAGGGCGCGATCCCGCCGGACTTCCTGATCGACATCACCATCGGCCAGCTTGAGGCGCTGCGGGTCTCGGCGGACAAGTCCGGCCTGGTGGGCTCGGTGGAGACGCGGGCCAAGGCCAAGGGGCTGAACGGCTATGGCGCCAAGGCGGCGTCCATCTACGACGCCAAGGTGGGCCCCGCGCTGGACCGGCAGATCGCCGCGCTGAAGGCCGTGCGGCCGCAGGCGACCCATGACGCGGGGATCTGGCGCTTCAAGGATGGCGACGCCTTCTATGCGGCCAACCTGAAGTACACGACCACGACCTCGATGACGCCCAAGGAGGTGCATCAGCTGGGCCTCGACCAAGCCGCCGAGATCGGCGCGCGGCTGGACGTGCTGCTCAAGAAGGCGGGCTTAAGCCAAGGGACGGTCGGCGAGCGGATCGCCGCGCTCTACAAGGACCCGAAGTACTATTACCCGAACACCGATGAGGGCCGCGCCGAGCTCCTGGCCTATCTGAACAAGAAGCTGGCGGCTGTGCAGGCCAAGCTGCCGCAGATGTTCGCCCGACTGCCGAACAGCGTGATCGAACCGCGCCGGGTGCCGCCGGCCATCCAGGACGGCTCGCCGCTGGCCTATTCGGAAGGCGCGCCCCTGGACCGCTCGCGGCCGGGCTACATCTACTTCAACCTCCAGGACACCCACGAGTGGCCGACCTGGAACCTGGACACGACCCTCTATCATGAGGGCCTGCCGGGGCATCAGCTGCAGGGCGGGCTGGCGCAGGAGAGCCAGGGCATCCCGACCCTGCGCAAGACCATGTACTTCTCGGGCTATGGCGAGGGCTGGGCGCTCTATGCCGAGCAGCTGGCCGCCGAACTGGGCATGTACGAGAACGATCCCTTAGGCGAGATCGGCTGGCTGAAGGGCCAGATCTTCCGGGCCGGACGCTGCGTGGTGGACACCGGCATGCACCAGATGCGCTGGAGCCGCGAACAGGCGATCCAGTACCTGATGAGCATCGACGGCGACGCCGTGGGCTCCACCACCCGCGAGGTCCAGCGCTACTGCGCCATCCCCGCCCAGGCCTGCAGCTACAAGATCGGCCACACCTACTGGAACACCCAGCGCGACCGAGCGCGGAAGGCGCTGGGGGCCAGGTTCGACATCAAGGCCTTCCACGAGGCGGGGCTGGCGTCCGGCGCCATGCCGCTGGACGTGCTGGGGCAGGTGGTCGGGGACTATATCGCCGGGGCGCGGTGACGCAGTTTTAGCCGCTTGTTGCAGTGGTATTGGACCCCACGACGGCTGGATTCAGCGGTCGGGGGGTAGGGGATTGATTTGACTTGTGAAAGAGCGGCCCGACTGGAGTTTGTTCCGCTTTTGTTTTTCGTCAAGCGGAACTGGTCGGAGCACTTTGGGGAGCTTGGCTGGCGCGGACGGGCAGGCTTGTTCGAGCCTCTTCGCCTGATACGGTGACCACGTGTTTTGGGACTTCATCGCTTTCTGCATAGGCCTCTGGGGCGTCTGGCATTTTGGACGAGAGGTCTACTGTGCCTTCAAGCATCGCTACGTGATCTGGAGCTATTCCTGGGCGTCGTCTGGCTCTCGAGTGTACGAGAAAGACAATCCGCAGCGGTTTCGCATCGGCGTTGGCGCGAGCATCGCCGGTCTAGCTCTTATGCTTGTCGCTTCGGGAGTTATGGCCTGGAGCCTCTCCTGGTGAGGGGTTTGCATAGCGCGGGGGTGAGAGGGGGTTAGGCCTCTGCCAGCCAATCCTCACACCGCAAGCCGTCCACGCGGCGGAACTCCGCGAGATTGCTAGTGATCACGGTCAGGCCCTTGCTGCGGGCGTGGCCGGCGATCAGCAGGTCGTAGCCGCCAATGGGCTGGCCCTGGCGCTCAAGCATGGCGCGGATGTCGGCCGCGTGGTCGGCGGCTGCGGCGTCGAAGGGAAGCACCTCCAGCCGGGCGGCGAAGCGCTCAACCTCAGTCCGGTTGTGGGCCGGGCGGGCGGACTTGGCCGCGCCATGCAGCAACTCAGTGAGCACGATGGTCGAGATGCAGAGCCCCTCGGCTTCCTGGTTGAAGCGCTCGCGGATCTGGGGCGGGCGGTCGCGCAGCACCCGGATGCAGAGGTTGGTGTCCAGCAGGTAGCGGAGCATCAGAAGGGCTCGCGCGCCTGCACCTTAGGCTGATCGCGTTCGCCCAGGTCGACGCCGGGCGCGTCGAAGAAGTCGTCCCACACTGCATCGGTCGGCACGATCACCCGCCGCTTGCCATCCTTGAGGATAGTCACCGCGCGCACGTCTTCGGGAAAGGCCACGTCCTTGGGCAGGCGGACGGCCTGGGTGCGGTTGGACTGGAAGAGGGTGGTCTTGGTCATGGGTCTTTTGGGGTTGTATATTCACAAGGTATATCCCGCGCATTCTGAGCGTGCAACTTCGGCCACGTCGCTGGACCCGCCTGCACGGTGAGCCGGGGAGGGGGCGACTCGATCTAGGGTCCGGCCATGTCCGCTCCCACCGCAGACCGCCGCCGTGACGCCGAGGGCTTGCGCGGGTTCTTTGAGGTGCAGTTGCGGTTCGCGGAGTTGGTGGCGCCGCGGTTTGCGGAGAGTCTGGAGCGGGCCTGCCTGGAATTCACCAACCTGCATTGGCGGCTGGGGCTGGGTGTGGCGGACTTCGCGGCGCCGTCGCCGGGGTGGCTGGACTATGCGCGGGGGCTGAGGGCCTGCGAGGGCCTGGCCGAGCGGGTCGACTGGACGGTGGCCTTCTTCCAGACGGTGACGCCGGTCGAGACGGTTCAGCGGCGGTTCGGGTGTTTCCGGTTCGAGGTGCTGGCTGAGGAGCCGGAGGTGGTGCGGATCCACTTCAACAATCTGGACAGCGGGGGCGATGTCGGGCCGTTGGCGCGGGCCAAGCTGGAGGCGCGGCTGGCTGACTTACGGGCGATGTTCGCGGCGGTGCGGGCGGAGCATCCTGAGGCGCGGCGGGTGCGTGGCAGTTCCTGGCTGTACAATCTGGAGGCCTATCGGCGGCTGTTTCCCCAGGCCTATGTCGCCTCGGCCGTTCGGCCGGACCGGGTGCGGCTGAACGGGACGTCCAGCTGGGGGCAGGTGCTGGATTTCCGCGGCGAGGTGAAGCCGCAGGTCTGTGCGGCGCTGCTGCGGGCGGCGGCCGATCCGGCGCTGGAGGCGCCTTGCGCGGCGTTCCCGATGCGGCCGTTGGCGGTGGAGGGCGCGGTGGAGGACTTCTACGCGCTCTATGGGATTTGAAGTTCAGCTTGGACCCCCGCCTTCGCGGGGGTGAGCGGGGGAGGGTAGGGGATCAGCTCTGGAAGAAGGGCTCGACGGTCCCTTGCAGCTTCATGGTCATCTGCTTGCCGCGGCGGTCGACGGTCTTGCCGACGGCCAGGCGGACCCAGCCTTCCGAGACGCAGTATTCCTCGACATTGGTCTTCTCGACGCCCTTGAACATGATGCCCACGCCGCGGGCCAGGACGGCCTCGTCGTAAAAGGGGCTGTCCGGATCGACGCAGAGACGGTCGGGCGGGGTCTGGGCTTGTTCGGTCATGGCGGCGTCTTAGCCTCAGCCTGCGTTTGTCTCAACCCAGCGACGGAGGAGGCCGGCGTCGGCGAGGCCGGAATGGTGGGCGGCGACCTTGCCGTCCTTGAACAGGAACAGGGCCGGGATGCCGCGCACGCCGAACTGCTGGGCGAGCGCCGGCTCGGCGTCGACGTCGATCTTCACGAAGCGGGCGCGGGGCTCAAGGGACTTTGCGGCGGCGTCGAAGATCGGGGCCATGGCCCGGCAGGGGCCGCACCAGGACGCCCAGAAGTCCGCGACGATAGGGATGTCGCTGTTGGCGAGATGTTTGCCGAAGCGGGCGGTGGTCAGGGCCGCCGGTTTGCCGGTGAACAGGGGCTCGCCGCAGCGGCCGCACTTGCCGGTGGTGGCGTCGCGGTCGGCAGGCACGCGGTTGGCGGCGTCGCAGTGGGGCAGACGATCTGGATGCGGTCGCTCATGGCGGATCCTATATGCGTATTGTTGCATATATAGGGGCGAGCGCACGAAGGGGGAGTGCGCGGGCGCAAAAAATCCCTAGCCTGCCGCAAGGGACGCTGTTTCATCGTCCGCACCGATTTGCGGCCGGCAGAGGCCGGTCACATTCTTTAGGAGATCATCATGAGCGAGGCTTGGATCATTGACGCGGCGCGCACGCCCCGCGGCATCGGCAAGGTGGGCAAGGGCGCCCTGGCCGACTTCCACCCGCAGACCCTGGCCTCGACCGTGCTGAAGGCCGTGGCCGAGCGCAACAACCTGAACACCGCCGAAGTCGACGACGTGATCTGGGGCACCTCGTCCCAGCGCGGCAAGCAGGGCAATGACCTGGGCCGCATGGCCGTCCTGGACGCCGGCTTTGACGTCCGCGCCAGCGGTATGACGCTCGACCGCTTCTGCGGCTCGGGCATCACCACCGTGAACCTGGCCGCCGCCCAGATCATGTCGGGCATGGAAGACCTGGTCATCGCCGGCGGCACCGAGATGATGTCGTACACGGCCGCCACCGGCCCGCAGAACCAGGCGTTCTTCGACGGCCCGGCCCTGATGGACGCCGGCAACCCGCACCTGCGCAAGCTGCACCCGCAGTCGCACCAGGGCATCTGCGCCGACGCGATCGCCACCCTGGAAGGCATCAGCCGCGAAGCCCTGGACGAGCTGGCCTATGTCAGCCAGCAGCGCGCCGACAAGGCCATCAAGGAAGGCCGCTTCAACCGCTCGCTGGTTCCGGTGCTGCGTGAGGACGGCTCGGTCGCCCTGGCGCACGAGGAGTTCCCGCGTCCGCAGACGACCCTGGAAAACCTGGCGGCCCTGAAGCCGTCGTTCGAAGCCATGGCCAATGTGCCCATGGACGCCTCGGGCACCACCCTGGCCGGCCTGATCAACCAGGTCTATCCCGACCTGAAGATCAAGCATGTGCACCATGCCGGCAACTCGTCGGGCGTGGTGGACGGCGCCGCGGCCGTGCTGCTGGCCTCGCCGGACTACGCCAAGAAGAACGGCCTGAAGCCCCGCGCCCGCGTGGTGGCCATGGCCAATGTCGGCGACAGCCCGACCCTGATGCTGAACGCGCCGGTCCCGGCCGCTCACAAGGTGCTGAAGAAGGCCGGCCTGACCCCGGACGACATCGACCTGTGGGAAATCAACGAGGCCTTCGCCGTCGTCGCCGAGAAGTTCATCCGTGACCTGAAGCTCGACCGCGAGAAGGTCAATGTGAACGGCGGCGCCATGGCCCTGGGCCACCCGATCGGCGCCACCGGCTCGATCCTGATCGGCACCATCATCGACGAACTGGAGCGCCGCGACCTGAAGCGCGGCCTGGTGACCATGTGCGCCGCTGGCGGCATGGCTCCGGCCATCATCGTCGAGCGTATGTAAGAGGCGGGCCATGGACCTGAACTGGAGCTCAGAAGACCGGGCCTTCCAGGACGAGGTCCGGGCCTTTCTCGACGACCAGCTGACCCCGGAGCTTCGGCGCCGGGGGAAGCTGATGACCAGCGTCTATGCCGACCACGAGACCGGCATGGAGTGGCAGCGCCGCCTGCACGCGCGCGGCTGGGCGGCGCCCGGCTGGCCGGTGGAGTTCGGCGGTCCGGGCTGGGGTGTGGTCAAGCGCTACATCTTCGCCCGCGAGATGAGCAAGGCCGGCGCGCCGCCGGTCTCGCCCATGGGCATCGGCATGTGCGGGCCAGTGCTGATCGGCCACGGGACCAAGGCCCAGCAGGACTTCTACCTGCCCCGGATGCTGTCGGGGGAACACTTCTGGTGCCAGGGCTATTCCGAGCCGGGCTCCGGCTCCGACCTCGCCTCCCTTCAGATGAGCGCGGTGGAGGACGGGGACGATTTCGTCTGCAACGGCCACAAGCTGTGGACCACGCACGCGGCGCACGCCAACTGGATCTTCTGCCTGGTGCGGACCGCCCGTGAGGCGATCCCGCAGAAGGGCATCACCTTCCTGCTGATCGACATGACCACGCCGGGGGTGGAGGTGAAGCCGATCATCTCGCTGTCCGGCGAGCACATCCAGAACGACATCTTCTTCACCGATGTCCGCGTGCCCAAGGCCAACGCGGTGGGGCGGATCGGCGAGGGCTGGACCGTCGCCAAGTACCTGATGCAGTTCGAACGCGGCGGCTCGGCCTATGCGCCGGGCCTGGCGGCGCGGCTGGAGAAGATCCGGGCGTCGGCGCAGGCCGAGGGCCTGACCGGCGATCGTGGCTTCATGATGCGGCTGGCGGAAGCCGGCGTCGCCATCGAGGCCCTGGAGGCCATTGAACTGCGGGCCATGTCGCGGCTGTCCAACGGCGAGGCGCCGGGAGCTGAAAGCTCGCTGACCAAGACCGTGGGGACAGAGCTGTCCCAGCGCCTGACCGAACTGGCGGTGGAGGCGGCGGGCGCCTACGCCCAGCCCTACCAGCCGCACGCCACCGCGCCGGGCGGACCCACCCCGCACTTTACCCCGCCCGCCGACGGCTTTGTCGCCGGACCGGAGCGGGCCTGGACGGTGACGGCCAAGTATCTCAACGACCGGGCCGGCTCGATCTATGCCGGAACCAACGAGATCCAGCGCAACATCATGGCCAAGGCCGTGCTTGGGGTTTGAGTTCGCGCCAAGGTCGTGAGACGCTCGCCTTCAGCACGAACGGGAGGACGTCATGGCGATCAATCGCAAATTCTTCTTCGACCGAGTCCGGAGCCAGATGTTCGGCGGCAAGCTCACCGCGCCGCAGGTCGAGGGGCTCACCGGCATTCTGGATACCTGGGAGGCGGATCACGACGCCAAGGACGACCGCTGGCTGGCCTATATGCTGGCCACCGCCTTCCTTGAGACCGACAAGAAGATGCAGCCGATCGACGAGTACGGCGGCGCGGCCTATTTCAACGGCCGCTATGGGCCGGAAGGCAATCCGAAGAAGGCCAAGGAATTGGGCAATGACAGGCCCGGCGACGGCGCCCGCTATCATGGCCGCGGCTATGTGCAGCTCACCGGGCGCAAGAACTACCGCGTGATGTCGGCGGTGACCGGGGTCGACCTGGAGGCCGATCCGGTGCGGGCCAAGGAGGTGGCGGTGGCCTCCAAGGTGATGTTCTACGGCATGGAGCACGGCAGCTTCACGGGCCGCAAGCTTGGCGACTATTTCGGCCCGCACACCGACGATTGGGTGAACGCCCGTCGGATCATCAACGGCCTGGACAAGGCCAACCTGATCGCTGATCACGGCCACAACTTCTACGCGGCGATCAGCTACACGGTGGGGTGACTCTCCACCGCTCATCCCGGCGAAGGCCGGGATCCAGGTGACGTGCGCAGGCGGGCGTCGGGCGGGATTCTAGTGGGCCTTTCCGACTGATCTGCGCCTTAGGATCTGGTTCCCGGCATTCGCCGGGATGAGCGGAGGTTAGGGCTGCCAGTCCTGCGTCATGCGCGCGACCACCTGCATGGGCATGGGGCCGGCGGCCAGGACGCGTTCGTGGAAGTCGCGAACGTCGAACCTCGCGCCTAGGCGGGCGCGGGCGGCTTCGCGGGCCTTCAGGAAGGCGATGCGGCCGACCATGAAGGCGCAGGCCTGGCCGGGATAGACGCAGTAGCGGTCGATCTCGCGCTGGGCTGAGGTCTGTTGTTCGCCGGCGTTCTCCACCATCCAGCGGGTGGCCTCCTCGCGGGACCAGCGCTTGGCGTGAATGCCGGTATCGACGACGATGCGGGCGGCGCGGAACAGGGCCGACTGGACGGCGCCGATGCGCCCGAAGGGGTCGTTCTCGTAAGCGCCGATCTCGACGGCGATGTGCTCGGCATAGAGCGCCCAGCCTTCCACATAGGCCGAGTACTGGGCGAAGGACCGGTAGAGCGGCGCGTCGGGCGCGGCCTTGCGGAACACAGCGTGCTGCAGGTGGTGGCCGGGATCGCCCTCGTGGTGGGTGAGGGTGGCCAGCCGCCACAGGGGCCATTCCTCGGTGGTCTTCAGGTTGATGGCGATGACGCCGGGCCGCGAGCCGTCGGCGGGCGGGCCTGAATAATAGGCGCCCGGCGCGCCGGCCTCGATGGCGACGGGGACGCGATCCACGGTGATGTCGCGGTCGGGCAGGGTGCGGAAGGCCCGCGGCAACAGGTCATGGACATGGGCCAGGTGGTTGCGGGCGTAGGTCAGAAGCTCGGCCCGGCCGGCGTCAGTGTCGGGCTTCAGGAAGCGGGAATCCTTGTCCAGGGCGCGGATGCGTTCGCCGACGGAGCCTTGGGTCAGGCCTTGGGCGCGGAGCAGGCTGTCGAGTTCGGCGGACAGGGCGGCGAAGGTGTCGAGGCCGAGCTGGTGCATCTCCAGCGGCGGGGTCGAGACGGTGGTGTTGGACTTCAGCGCGAGCGCATACCAGGCCTCGCCGTCGGGCAGGCGCCAGACGCCGGCCTCGTGGACGGCCTTGGGACGCAGGGCCTGGAAGAGGGCGATCTGGCGGTCGAGGGCCGGCTGGATCTGGTTGGCGAGGATGGCGGTGGCCTTGGGGCCCACATCGGCCCAGCCCTTGGCGGCGGCGCGGGCGGCGGGGCCGGTGACCATGTCGCTGCCTTGCGCTGGGACCGCGCGCAGGGCGCTGAGCTGGGCGATGATGCGGTCGAGGACGAAGTCTGGCGGGACAGCGCCCTGGCTCGCGTCAAAGCGGACCCGCTCGGTCTCCTGGTCGAGGGCGACCGCAAAGGCGGCGAAGCGGTCGAGATAGGCTTCAGCGTCCTCGCGCTCGGCCATGGGCGCGCGGGCGTAGTCCTCGGGCAGCCAGTAGTAGTCGCCGCTCATCTGGCTGATCAGGTAGGGGCCAGGGCGCAGGGCGTGGTCCTGGAAGCCGTAGCGGGCGCCAACCTCGTCGAGCATCTCATAGGCGAAGGCGGCAGTGTCGTATTCCACCTGGCCGGCGGGCGACAGGGCGGCGCGGTTCACCGCCGCCAGCTCCTTGCGCCAGCGGCGGGCGGCGGCGAGGTCGCGGGCCTTGCCTTCCAGAGAGCGGTCATCGAGGCGGTGGCGGGCGGCGCGGCCGCGGGCGTCGGTGAGCAGGTCGGCGGCGGCCTGGGGCGAGAGCGTCAGGTGCTCATCCATGTGCCGGGCGAGCAGGGCGGAGAGCTCGGCGTCAGGCGAGGCGGCGCCGAAGGCGGGCGTCGCGGCCAGGGCGGCGGCGCCAACAAGCAGTTGACGGCGATTGGGCATGGGAAGGCTCCGGTCCTCTGGGCTAGGTTTCCCATAGTTCAGACTCGGAAGCGCCCCAAAGATGATCCGGAAGATCGCCGTTATCGCCGCCGCCGTCGCCAGCCTGATGGGCGGCGTCGCCCAGGCCCAGCCCACCGCCATGACTCCGCCGTTCAAGGAGGGCGACTACACGATCCCGTTCTTCAAGTTCGGGACCGGCGAGGTGATGGACGTGCGGATGCACTACACGACGCTCGGCCAGCCGCAGCGGGACAAGCAGGGCCGGGTGACCAATGCGGTGATGATCCTGCACGGCACCGGCGGGACGGGGCAGCAGTTCTTCCGGCCCCAGTTCGCCAACGAGCTGTTCGTCCCCGGCGGCCTGCTGGATCCGGCCAAGTACTTCATCATCCTGCCCGACGGGATCGGGCACGGGAAATCCTCCAAGCCCAGCGATGGCTTGCGCATGAAGTTCCCGCATTACGACTATGACGACATGGTCGAGGCGGAATACCGGCTGGCGGTCGAGGGGCTGAAGGTGGATCGGCTGCGGCTGGTCATGGGCACCTCGATGGGCTGCATGCACGCCTTCGTGTTGGGCGAGCGCCATCCGGACTTCATGGACGCCATGATGCCGATGGCCTGCCAGCCGACGGCGCTGGTCGGGCGCAACCGGCTTTGGCGCAAGTTCCTGATCGACGGGATCATGAACGACCCGGCCTGGAACGGCGGGAACTATTCCGAGCAGCCGCAGGCGGGCCTGCGCGAGGCGGGTGCGCTGTTGTCGCTGGCGGGCTCGGCGCCGATCCAGATGCAGAAGGCCATGCCGACCCGTGAGGCGGTGGACGCCTTCGCCGAGAAGTACCAGGCCGACGAGATCGCCACCCTGGACGCCAACGATCTGCTGTTCCAGGTCAGCGCCTCGCGAAACTATGACCCGTCGAAGGACCTGGCCAAGATCAAGGCCAAGGTGGTGTGGGTGAATTCCGCTGACGACTTCATCAACCCGCCGTCGCTGGGCCTGGCCGAGCAGCTGGCGCCGCTGATCCCCAACGGGAAGTACGTGCTCCTGCCCGAGAGCGAGATGACCCGCGGCCACGGCAGCCACACCTGGGCGGTGCTGTGGAAGGATCATTTGAAGGCGCTGCTGGAGGCGACGGCTCCGCCGCCGGTGGTGGTGAAGGGCGCTAAGCCTGCGAAGGCCGCTCCGGCTCAGGCGCATGACGCTCATGCGGGCCACGAGGCGCCGAAGGCTCCCGCGCCGGAGCCGCATCACCACTAACTCCGCTCATCCCCGCGCAGGCGAGGATGAGCGGTGGGGGTTAGGCGTTCCTGGCCATCAGGCCGCCGTCGACGGGGATGGTGACGCCGGTGATGTAGCTGGCGGCGGGCAGGCAGAGGCTGACGGTCATGTGTGCCACTTCCTCGGGCGCGCCGTAGCGGCCCATGGCGGTGCGGCGCTTGGCGAAGGTCTGCTTGTCGGCGTCGGGGACGTTCGACGTCATGCCGGTGTGGATCGGGCCCGGGCAGATGCAGTTGACCGTGATCCCCTCGCGGCCGAGCTCGACGGCGAGGGCGCGGGTCAGGCCGGTGACCCCGGCCTTGGCGGCGGAGTAGGGGCTGTCGCGGCTGGTGGCGCCCAGGGCCTCGGTGGAGGCGATGTTGACGATCCGCGCCGCCTTGGACTTGCGCAGGTGCGGCAGGGCCGCGCGGATGATCCGCTGGTGGGAGGTGAGCAGGACGTTCACCGCCCGGTCCCAGATCAGGTCGTAGTGATCCTCGTCATCGATCGGGCAGAAGGCCGAGATGCCGGCGTTGTTGATGACGATGTCCAGGCCGCCGAAGCGGCCGGCGACCTCGGCCACCACGGCCTTGATCCGGTCCTTGTCGGAGACGTCGAAGGCCCAGGCCTGCGCCGAGCCGCCGGCCGCCAGGATACCGTCGGCGACGGCCTGAGCGGAGGCCGCGTCATAGTCGGTGACCGCCACATGGGCGCCCTCGGCGGCCAGGATCTCGGCCGTGGCCTTGCCCATGCCGGAGCCCGCGCCGGTGACCAGGGCTATGGAGCCTTTCAGCGAGCGGGACAGGGTCATGACAGGGACAGGCCCCCGTCGACGACCAGGGTGTGGCCGCAGACGTAAGACGCCAGCGGCGAGGCCAGGAACAGGGCCGCCCCCGCCAAGTCGGCCGGGGTGCCGGCCCCCCCATGCGGGGTCGCCCCCACGGCGCCCGCCCACCCGTCCGGATGCGCGGGGGTGACGGCGGTGGGCGTGGTGGCCACCGCAGCGGACGCGGTGGTAGACGTGGTGGCGCTGGCCAGCGGCGCACTGGCTGCCTCCCCGGCGCCGCGCATCAGCCTTGGCATCCGCTCCCTGCTGACGCTCCGCCTGCTGGCTGCCACGCCTGGGCTGCGCGCCGCCAGCGCCCGCCTGTACCGCTCCCTTGTCGCCGGCGCCGGCGCCATTGCCACCTTCTGCGTCTACCTGTTTGTGTTTGGCGTCATCGGCAACCAGACGTTTGCCAAGTCGTTTGACGACGCGGTGGCGACGGGCTACCTGCCTGCCATCCCACGGCTCAATTTCCGGGACACGTGGCACGCCATCATCACCGTGTTTGAGATCACGGACAACGAGAACAGCGATGCCACGCTCAAAGTGTCCGCCGCCGTCATTGACTGGCCCGGCGTCCTGTACACCGTCGTGGTGTACCTCGTCGGCTGCTTCATGCTGCTCAACGTCTTCCTGGCCGTCCTGCTGTCCTACTTTGATGACATTGCGCAGCAAGCCGCGCCGCCGCAGCCGCGCCCGCTTGCCGCCGCCCCGCCCC
>CAZXVO010000003.1:0-43300 GCA_964643835.1 uncultured Phenylobacterium sp.
GACCGACCCGGCGCCCGCCGCCTCGTTCGCCCACCTGGACGCCACCACCGTGCTGTCGCGCGACATCGCCGCCCAGGCCATCTTCCCGGCCGTTGACCCGCTGGACTCCACCAGCCGGATCATGGACCCGCTGGTGATCGGCGAAGAGCACTACTCCGTCGCCCGTCGCGTCCAGGAAACCCTGCAGGCCTACAAGGCCCTGAAGGACATCATCGCGATCCTGGGCATGGACGAGCTGTCGGAAGAGGACAAGCTGACCGTGGCCCGCGCCCGGAAGATCCAGAAGTTCCTGTCCCAGCCCTTCCACGTGGCCGAGCAGTTCACCAACATGCCGGGCATCTTCGTGAGCCTGGAAGACACCATCCGCTCCTTCAAGGCGCTGGTGGACGGTGAATACGACCACCTGCCGGAAGCGGCCTTCTACAACGTCGGCACCATCGAAGACGCGGTGGCCAAGGCCGAGAAGCTGGCTGCGGAAGCCTAAGCGATCATGGCTGGCAAGCTCCACTTCTCCCTCGTCTCGCCGGAGCGTGAGCTCTATGCGGGCGAGGTCGACCAGGTCGACGCGCCGGGCTCCGAAGGCGACTTCGGGGTCCTGGCCAACCACGCGCCGTTCATGACGGCGCTCAAGGAAGGCCGGGTCCGCGTCTATGTCGGCGGCAAGACCACCGACTTCGACGTCAAGGGCGGCTTCGCGGATGTGACCCCGGAAGGGCTGACCATTCTCGCTGAGCATGCTCAAGAAGTCGCCAGCTAGGCGATCCGCCTCGCCTTGGCCGCAAACTCCGCTTAGGGGACTTGCGAGGCGCTAAGTCTTTAAGTGGTATAAGCGCTAGAAGCCTCGCCGTTCATGCGGCGGGGCTTCAAGTACGAAGTGGAGCGGGTTCGCCGAACGGTGTTGGGCGGCCCCTCGTGAGAGGAAACGACACATGCGCACCGCCGCCATCGCCAGCCTTATCGCCGTCGCCGGCCTCGCCAGCGCCGCTGCGGCCCAGACGACCGCGGATCCCGCGGCCCCGGCGGCTCCCGCCGCGCCGCCCGCCGCGGAAGCTGCGCCTGCCGCTCCGCCCGCCGAAGCCGCCCCCGCCGCTGAAGCCGCCAAGCCCGAGCCGACCCTGCCCACCGACGGTGATGGCGCGGTCGTCACCAACGTGCTGACCAAGGTCTGCATGCCGATGGTCAAGGGCGGCGACTATGTCAGCCTGGCCACCGCCGCGGGCATGAAGAAGGCCAAGAAGGACGGCAACGTCGTCTACACCCTGCCGCTCACCGGCGGGTCCAAGGACTACGTGGTCATCGTCGAGAACCCCGGCTCCAACAAGCAGGTCTGCTCCCTGAAGCTGCAGTACGCGATCGACGGCGAGAAGCCGATCATCCGCTCGCTCAACATCTGGGCCTATCTGCACGACCCCTACATGCCCGCCCAGCGCAACGACTACGTGCCGGCCACCGACGTGAAGCGCATCACCAACTCGTGGGAGTACTTCACCGACCACGAATCCCAGGGCCTGGTCTTCGTCCAGCTGAAGAAGCCGGACGGCACGCCGCTGAACGCCAAGTACGACCAGGCGACCTTGCTCTACAGCGAGCGCACCTTCTAAGCCGGTCAGCATTGCGAATCTGAAGGGCGTCGGGGTGACCCGGCGCCCTTTTTCGTTTGGCCTCAGCGCGGATGCGCGGGGCGGGGGCTCAGAGCCCCGCCAACCACTCCAGGCTGGCGCGGGCCACGTTTTCCCAGCCTTCTTCGCCGGGCAGCCAGTGGCTCATGCCGGGCATCTCCAGAAAGGTCCCACCGATCCGCTCGGCGGTCTGGCGCACCGTGCCTGACGAATGGACCACGTCCCGCGATCCGGCCAGGACCAGGCTGGGAACCTTCAGAGGGCCGGGACCCAGGCTGGTGGTCATCAGCGGGTCCAGCCACCAGTTCAGGGTTTCGAACAGGGCGCGTCCGCTCTCCGGCCGTAGCCGGGCCAGGCAGGCGTCGCGCTCCGGCTTGGGCAGCCGGTCAAAGCTGTAGGCGCGGGCCAGGCCCGGGTCGGGGCTGACCGCCTGGAACCAGAACGGCCCCAGCATGTGCAGGCCAAAGGCGGTGACCGCCTCCTCGATGGTGCCGGCCGCAACGCCCCAGGGCGGCGAGGGGGCGAGCAGCACCAGGGCCTTCAGGTCGCAGCGGCGGGCGGCGAGCTGGGCCACCAGCCCGCCCATGGAATGGCCAACCAGGATCGGCGGCTCGTCTTGCTCGGCGCACAGGCGCGCGATCTCGCGGGCGTAGTCCGACATCGACTGGCCGGTCACCGCCGAAGCGGACTGGCCGTCGGCGTGGCCGGGCAGGTCCGGGGTCAGGACCCGAAAGCCGGCCTCGAAGGGGATGCGGAGACGCTCGAAGGTCCAGCCGCCGCAAAAGGCGCCGTGCACCATGATGACCGTGGAGGCCAAGGACCCATCCTTCAATTTCGCCCTCAGGCGGCGCGGCCGGGCAGACCCGCAAAGTCGTGAAACGCATCGACCACAGCCTCATAGGTCGGGCGCTTGAAGGGCACAATGAGATCGCAGACCTCATCCAGCCGCCCCCAACGCCATGCGTCGAATTCGGGCGTCCCGTCGGCCTCAAGGTCGATCTCCGCCTCGTCGCCGTCGAACCGGAAGGCGAACCAGACCTGGCGCTGGCCCTTGAAGCCGCGCGCCAGCTTGCCGGTATGCTCGGGTGGAAAATCGTAGGTCAGCCAGCCGTCGGTGCGGCCCAGCAGGGCGACGCTTGAGACGCCGGTCTCCTCGGCCAGTTCGCGGCGGGCCGCGGTCTCAAGGTCCTCACCGGCGTCGACGCCGCCTTGCGGGAACTGCCAGTTGTAGGGCGGGGGCGTCTTGGCCCGGCGGCCCAGCCAGACCCGGCCATCAGGATGAAACAGCACCACGCCGACATTGGGCCGGTAGGCGGAGAGGTCTGGACTCATTTTCTCGACATGAGGGCGGAGGCGGGGGCCAGTTGATAGCCCCGATCCTCGACCCCCTGGGCCCAATTCGCCACCTGGTTGATGGTGACCGGATAGGCGAAGCCCGAGCCCAGGGCCTGGCCCCGCTGCAGGGCTCCGGCCTCCAGGGCCAGCAGCTGCTGATCGATGGTGTCCGAAGACAGGGCGTCGTCGATGATCCGCTCGGCCGAGGCCCGCGGCAGGCCGCCACCGCGCCGGGCGGCCGAGCCATCGTCGATGAAGGCCAGGCCGCGGCTGCGCAGGGAATCGGAAAAGGCGCCCATGGCCTCGTTCGACTGCAGGAAGCGCGAGCCCAGATAGTTGGTCACCCCGAAATAGCCGGTGGCGCGGCTGAGCAGCCATTCCAGCTTCTTGACCGTCTCGGCCGGCTGGGCGCGGGACATCAGGGTGTAGGGTCCAGGATCGTTCTCGGGATAGTCCACTGGCTCCATGGGGGCTTCCAGCAGCACCTCGTGGCCGTTGGCGCGGGCCAGGTCGATCCAGCCCTGCAGGTTCTCCGAATAGGGCACGAAGGACAGGGTGATTTCCGGCGGCAGGGTCTCGATGGCCTGGCGGGTGGCGGTGGCGTTCAGGCCCAGCCCGCCGATCACCAGGGAGATCTTGGGCCGGCCGTTGGAGGTGAAGGGCCGCGCATAGGCCTGGGCCGGCGTGCGCCCGCCGGGGCCGATCACCGGCAGCGGGCCGTTGGGGCCGGCGACCGTCAGGCCGGCGATGGGGGCCGGCGGCAGGGGCGAGCTCGGATGGACGCTGCGCCCGCCAGGCAGTGTGATGGTGGCCTCGCCGCCGGGGCCCATGCCGGGGCCCATTGGCGATTCTGACAGGCTGTAGGTCTCCTCCGCCAGGGCGGCGTCACCGCCATGCTCGGCCAGCAGGGCCTCGCGCCAGCCGGGCGGGGCGGCCATGGCGGCGACCTTAGCCAGCGAGATGCGCACCACCGGCGTGCCGGCCTTGGGGTCGCCCATGGCCGCGATCAGCCCCACCGTGGTCAGCAGGAACAGGCCGGCCGCGCCGCCAGCGCTGATGTAGGGATTGGAGAGGGCCCGGACCAAGGCTTCCGGCGGCCGGAAGCCCCCGGAGGCCGAGGGCGTCGCGATAGCGAGTTTCTTCTTGGAGAATGCGGGCATGGTACAGGCGCTCCTGCCCAACAGGGTGAACGAACATGGTTAATGAAAGCCTGTGCAGGCGGACCCCAAGGGCGGCGCATTCGCCGCACCCCGACTGGGCGCGATAAGTTCCTAGATTAAGACCCTGATAACCGGCGCAAACGACTCTTTCCCAATCGCCATTATCCTGGATTGTCTAGTGCAATCGAAGGTTTAGGCGGCCCACGCTCCAATCGCCGGACTTCAAACATGAACCTGATCGACAACTGGAAGATCTCCACCAAGATCCTGGCCGCCCTGATCTTCGTCTCCCTGGCCTTCGCCGCCAGCGCGACCTATTCCAGCCTGCAACTGAACTACATCAGCTCGACCTATGACGAATTGGCGTCGAACAGCGAGCCCAGCGCCCTGGAAATGTCCCGCGCCAATCGCCGGATCCAGAGCATTGGCTACGCCGCCTACCGTGCGATCGCCTACGAGGGCGGCACGGCTGAGGGCGAGAACGCCAAGTCGTCGTTCGAAGAGTCGATCAAGAAGATGAACGACAATTTCAATAAGGCCGCCGCCCTGGACCCGGCCGCCGCGTCGAGCATCAAGGATTTCCAGAAACGCGCCAATGTCATCGCCGAAGCGTCCCGGCAGGCCGTCGAGTTCGGCCAGCTCAACCTCGCTGACCCCGCCAAGGCCGTGATGGTTGAACAGGACCCCAAGATCGAAGCCCTGACCAAGGACATCCGGGACTGGACCGACAACCACGGCAAGGAAGACTTGGCCATTGCGAGCCAACTCAACTCCGCCAGCAAGACGGCGATCCTGATGAACGTGGTCCTGGGCGTCGGCGGTATCGGCCTGGGCCTCGGCTTCGGCCTGTGGATGTCCCGCTCCAAGATCGCCGCGCCCCTGAACCGCCTGTCGGACCGGATGCGCAAGCTGGCGGACGGCGACCTGTCCGTCTCTGTCGAAGGCCAGGAGCGCGCCGACGAGGTCGGCCACATGGCCAAGGCCGTCCAGGTGTTCAAGGACAACGCCCTGCGCGCCAAGGAGCTGGAGACCGAGGCCGAGCACGCCCGGGCCCTGGCCGAGGACGAGCGCGGCCGCACCGAGGCGGAACGCCGCCGCACCGAGGCCGAGCAGGCCATGGTGGTCAAGACCCTGGCCGACAGCCTGGGTCGACTGGCCGGCGGTGACCTGACCGCCCGCATCGATCAGGCCTTCGAGGGCCAGTACGCCCAGATCCGCACCGACTTCAACTCCGCGGTGGACAGCCTCCGCGAAGCGATGAGCGCCATTGCGGCGACCACCCAGGGCCTGCGCGGCGGGGCGGACGAGATTTCCAGCGCCTCCAACGACCTGTCCAAGCGCACGGAACAACAGGCGGCCAGCCTGGAGGAGACGGCCGCGGCGCTCGACGAGATCACCGCCACGGTGAAGCGCAGCGCCGACGGGGCCAAGCAGGCCTCTGGCGCCGCCTCCGGCGCCCGCGCCGAGGCCGCCCAATCCGGCCGCGTGGTCAGCGAGGCTGTCGCGGCCATGTCCGAGATCGAGCAGAGCTCGGGCCAGATCACCCAGATCATCGGCGTGATCGACGAGATCGCCTTCCAGACCAATCTGCTGGCCCTGAATGCGGGCGTTGAAGCGGCCCGGGCCGGGGACGCCGGCAAGGGTTTCGCCGTGGTCGCCTCCGAAGTGCGGGCCCTGGCCCAGCGCTCGGCGGAAGCTGCGAAGGAGATCAAGGACCTGATCGCCAGCTCCAGCGCTCAGGTCGAGCGCGGGGTGAAGCTGGTGGGTGACACTGGCCAGGCCCTGCAGTCCATCGTGGCCAAGGTTTCGGAAATCGACGCCCTGATCTCGGAGATCGCGTCCTCGTCCCAGGAACAGGCCACCGGCCTCAACCAGGTCAATTCCGCCGTCAACCAGATGGCCCAGGTGACCCAGCAGAACGCCGCCATGGTGGAGCAGTCCACCGCCGCCGCCGCTAACCTGCGCACCGAGGCGGTGAACCTGGCCGATCTCGTCTCGCGGTTCCGCACCGGGGATTCGGTGGTGGCGGCCTCGCGGCCGTCCGCCCCGGCCCGCGCCCACGCGCCTGCCCCGCGGCCTGCGGCCAAGATCGCGGTGAACCCCCCCCACAGCGCCCCGGCGCCCACGGACGACTGGGAAGAGTTCTAAGCCTGACCCCACGCCGCCGGGGCCTGGCGGCGTATGAGCGCTACGGAAGGGGAGCCGCTCATGCGGCTCCCCTTTTGCTTAGGGGGTGAGCACCATCTTCAGCGCGCCGTCCTTGCGGCCGTCGAACAGGTCGTAGGCGTGCGCGCCGTCGCTGAGCGGCAGGACGTGGCTGATATAGCGTTCCGGCTTCAGCCGGCCGGCCTGAATCAGCGGGATCAGCTCCGGCCATTCCTCGGGCACCGAGCAGGTCCCGATCCGGAAGGTCAGGCCCATGGCGAAGGCCCGGCCCATGGGGAAGTCGAATTGGCGGTCCTGGTTGACCCCGATCACCGACACCGTCCCGCGCTTGGCGGCCAGGCGCAGGGAGAGCGAGATGGTGGCGTCGGCGCCCACCGCTTCAACGATGGAATCGACCATCCGGCCCTTGGTCATCTCGGCGATGATCTGCGGGGCGTCTGTGGGGTCGAGGGCGATGGCGCCCAGCTGCTCGGCCAGCTTGCGCCGCTCCGGCACCAGGTCGATGGCGAAGACCCGCGCGGCGCCGAGCACGAAGGCGCCCTCCACCGCCATCAGGCCGATCGGGCCAAGGCCGACGACGGCCACCGTCTTGCCCGACGAGATCTCGGCGTTGCGGCACCCGAACCAGGCCGTGGCCAGGCTGTCGGTCATCATCAGCGCCTGATCGGTGGTGATCCCTTCGGGGATGACCGTGGCGTTGAAGTCGGCGGCCGGCACCCGCATGGCCTCGGCCTGGCAGCCCTCCAGCCTATGCGACAGGCCATAGCAGCCGGCGGCGTTATTGGCGCAATTGACCACGTTGCCGGCCAGGCAGGAGGCGCAGGCCCCGCAGCCCACCGCGGCCGACATCATCACCTTGTCCCCGACCTTCAGGCGCTTCACCGCCCGGCCGATCTCGACCACCTCGCCCACGGCCTCGTGGCCGACGCAGAAGCCGAAGTCCTCGGAGAAGCCGTGGCCGTGATAGATGTGCAGGTCAGAGCCGCAGATGGCGCAGCGGTCGATCTTGATGATCGCGTCCTGGTCGCTGGCCAGCTTGGGGTCGTCCATGGACTCGTAGCGGATGTCCCGGGCGCCGAAATAACGCAGAGCCTTCATCGCAATCTCCTCAGCGCGCGTTCTTTTCGTTGTACTCGCGGATCTTCTGCTTCCCGAGCTGCGACATGTGGACCTCGTCCGGGCCGTCGGCGATACGCAGGTAGCGGTTCAGGGTGAAGAAGTAGGCGATCGGGGTGTCGTCCGACACGCCCATACCGCCGTGGGCCTGCAGGGCGCGGTCGGCGATGGTCTGGGCCATCTGCGGGGCCACCACCTTGATCGCGGCGATCAGGTCCTTGGCGACCTTGTTGCCATAGCGGTCCATCTGGTCGGCGGCCTTGAAGGTCAGCAGGCGCGCCATCTCGATCTCGCAATAGGAGCGGGCCACGTCCTGGCGGATGCTGGACTGGTCCGACAGCTTCTTGCCGAAGGCGACGCGGTTCTCGACCCGGCGGGCCATGATCTCCAGCGACCGCTGGGCCTGGCCGATGGAGCGCATGCAGTGGTGGATGCGGCCAGGGCCGAGGCGGCCTTGCGCGATCTCGAAGCCGCGGCCCTCGCCCAGGATCAGGTTGGACTTGGGCACCCGCACGTTCTCGAACTTCAGCTCGCACTCGCCGCCCGGCGAGTTCATGGAGCCGAACACGGTCTGGTTCCGCACGATGGTCACGCCCGGGGTCGAGCGCGGCACGATGATGGTCGAGTGCTGGGCGTGGCGCGGATTGTCCAGCAGGGTCTTGCCCATGACCAGGAACAGGTCGCAGCGCGGGTGCATGGCGCCGGAGATCCACCACTTGCGCCCGTTCAGAACATAGTCGTCGCCGTCCGGCAGGATGGTGAGCTCCAGGTTGGTGGCGTCGGACGAGGCCACCTGCGGCTCGGTCATCACATAGGCCGAGCGGATCTCGCCGTTTAGCAGGGGCTTCAGCCACTGGGCCTGTTGCTCGGGGCTGCCGTACTTGGCCAGCACCTCCATGTTGCCGGTGTCGGGCGCGGAGCAGTTGAACACCACCGAAGACCACGGCACGCGGCCCATGATCTCGGCCAGGGGCGCGTATTCCAGGTTGGTCAGGCCGGGGCTGAATTCGCCGTACTCATGGGGCAGGAACAAGTTCCAGAGGCCCTCGGCGCGGGCCTTGGCCTTCAGGTCCTCCATGCCCGGCCACTCCTGCCACAGGTTGGCCGGATCGTGGACGAAGTGGTGATAGGCCTCCTCGTTCGGATAGATGTGGGCGTCCATGAACGCCTCAAGCCTGGCGATCAGGGCCTTCACCTTGTCGGTGTGTTCGAACTGCATGGGATTTCTCGGGGTCTCGGGGAGCGGGCGTCAGCGGATCCAGCGCAGGGCGCGCTCGAACAGGCTGATGGTGTGGGCGTGGAGACGGTCGCCGGTCTCCTTCGGGGCCTGGCCGGCGCAGGCGCGGGCATGGGTGCCCTCGAGGATCAGGCCGAGCTTGTAGCAGGCCAGCACCGCGTACCAGTCGATGTGGCTCATGTCGCGCGAGGTGCGCGGCTGGTAGTGCTCGACCAATTCCTTGGCGCTCGGGAAGCCGCCCCAGGGCTGGATATTGACCCCGAAGTCGCGGGGTTGCTCGTCCTCCTGCCAGGTGGCCAGCAGCCAGCCGAGATCGAGCAGGGGATCGCCGATGGTGGTCAGCTCCCAGTCGACAATGGCGGCGAGCTCTGGCCCGTCATGGCGGAACATCACATTGGCCAGGTGGTAGTCGCCGTGGATGATCCCTGGCTGGAAGGTCGGCGGGCGATGCTGTTCCAGCCAGGCTGCGACCTGGTCGACGCCTGGGATCTGGCCAGGCCCGGTCCAGCCCGGGAACTGGGCGTAGCTGTCCAGCTGGGCCTTCCAGCGGGCGACCTGGCGCTCCAGGTAGTTGTCCACCTTGCCGAAGTCCGACAGGCCCAGCGCCTGATAGTCCAGGGCGCCCAGGGCCGCGATCCCCTCGACCAGGGCCAGGCCCATCCGGTGGCGGATCTCGCGCGAGCCCGCATGCAGGGGCGGCAGGCCGGTGGAGGGATTGAAGCCGTCGATGGGCTCCATGAGGTAGAAGGCCGCGCCGATCACGTCCTCGGCCGCGCAGGCGGCGATCAGGCCAGGGTGCGGCACGTCCGTGCCTTTCAGCGCTGCCAGCATGCGGGCCTCGCGGCGCATGGTGTCGTTGGAATTGGCGCGCAGGTGCGGCGGCGGACGACGCAGCACATAGGTCCGGCCCGCGCGCGAGAAGCGCAGCAGGATATTCTGGGTCCCGCCGCCCAGCAGGGTCGCGTCGACGATGGGGCCGTCGCCCAGGCCCTGTCCGTCCATCCAGCCGGCCAGCGCCGCCAGGTCCACTTGTGTTTCCACCCGTCCGGTCCTCCGCCCGGTTTAAGTCAATTGGATAATGCAGTTGACCTAGGTCCTATGCAATGAGATTCAGCCCCCATGACGTTGCGTGAAGCCAAGTCCCGAGGCGCGGCCGCCGAGACCCTGAAGCGGGTCGCCAGGCGCCTGTTCGCTGAGCACGGCGTGGATGGCGTTACGGTGCGCCAGATCGCCGAGGCCGCCGGCCAGAAGAACCACGCCGCCGTCGGCTACTATTTCGGCTCCAAGGAGGCCCTGATCCGCGAGCTGGTGGTGGATGGCGCCCGGCTGATCGACGAGGCCCGAAACGCCTGGCTGGACCGGCTGGAGGCGGACGGCGGGCCGCGCACGGTGGGCGAGGTGGTGGACGCCCTGGTCTTTCCGTCCCTGGCCGCCCAGGACCGCGAGGATGACTACAACCGCTTCATCGTCATGCTGTCGATGACCCATCGGGACCTGTTCATGGATGCGCTGGGCGGGCGCTGGAACTCCGGCTACCTGCGCTGCCTCGAGCATCTGCGCCGGCTGACGCCCGACCTGCCGCCGGCCATCCAGAGCCAGCGCTTCGTGTTCCTGGGCGCGAGCCTGGGCAGCGTGCTGGCGCTGCGCGAAGCCGAGCTGGCCGACGAGAGCCGCCGGCGCCGGACCTGGGGCTCCGCCCAGACCCTGGCTCATTTCGCCCAAGTCCTGACCGCCATGCTCATGGCGCCGGCCCTGGCCGAACCTGTCCTGGACCCCGCCGCCGCCGAGTGACAGGCTGACGCCCTTGAGGATTCCTTGTCCGGGGGCGGCGATGGGATGGCGATCTTGGCTGGCAGGCGGGCTCATGGCCCTGCTGATGGCGCCCGCGGCGCTCGCCAAGCCCATCGAGGTCAAGGTCGTGGTGCTGACCACTTTCGAGGTGGGCGCTGACACCGGCGACGCGCCCGGCGAATTCCAGGCCTGGGCCGAGCGCTGGCCTCTGAAGACGAGCCTCAAGGTCCCCGGGATCGAACGGCCGGTCCGGCTGTCGGATGATGGCGTGCTGGGCGTGGTCACAGGCATGCGCGGCCGGGCGCGGGAGAGCATCGCCGCCTTGGTCCTGTCGCCCCAATTCGACCTCAGCCACGCCTATTGGGTGGTGGCCGGCATCGCGGGCGTCGATCCCCGTCAGGGCGCCATCGGCTCGGCGGCCTGGGCCCGCTACGTCGTGGACGCCGATCCCCCCTTCGAGCTCGACGACCGGGAGCTGCCCCCCGGCTGGGACGTCGGCATCTATGGCCCCGGCGCCGACCGCCCGGGCGTCAAGGGCGCCGCCCCTGGCTCCAGCGACATGGTCTGGCGCCTGGATCCCGGCCTGGTCGGCTGGGCCTATGGCCTGACCCGCGACCTGGCCCTGCCGGACGAGGCGGCCAAGGCCGTGCGAACCCGGTTCGCCTCTGAACCGGCGGCCCAGGCGCCGCCCAAGGTCTTCCTGGGCGATGCGCTCGGCACGGTGCGATTCTGGCATGGGGCGCGGCGAACCCAGTGGGCCCGCGACTGGGTGCGGGTCTGGACCGATGGCGCGGGAGTCTTCGCCATGAGCGACTGCGAGGACCAGGGTGTCCTGGATGTCCTGTCCCTCCATGGCCGCGAGGGTCGGATCGACCCGGCCCGCATCCTCGTCCTGCGCACCGCCAGCAACTACACCCGCGAGGGCGACGGCGAGGTCCAGGCCGTGGAGTTCACCGAGGGCGGCGCCCGCGCCGGCTTCGAGGCCGCCTGGCGGACCGGATCGCCCGTGGTGCGCGCCCTGGTGGCCGGCTGGCCGCGCTATAGAGACTTGAAGCCCGGAGCCCGGCCATGAGCCTTCTCGACCGTCTGTTCGACCTCAAGGGGCGCGGAACGACCGTGCGCACGGAGGTGCTGGCCGGCGCCACCACCTTCATGACCATGGCGTACATCATCCTGGTCAATCCCTCGATCCTGTCCCAGGCGGGCCTACCGGCGGCGGGCGTCGCGGCGGCCACCTGCCTGGCGGCCGGGGTGGGGTGCCTGATCATGGGCCTGCTCGCCAACTACCCCATCGCGCTCGCGCCGGGCATGGGCCTGAACGCCTATTTCACCTTCACGGTGGTGCTCGGCATGGGCGTGCCCTGGCGGGTGGCCCTGGGCCTCGTGTTCATCTCGGGCGTCGTGTTCCTGTTCCTGACGCTCACAGGCGTGCGCCGGCTGATCGTCAGCGCCATCCCCCGCGCCCTGTTCGCCGCCATCGCCGCCGGCATCGGCCTGTTCATCGCCTTCATCGGCCTGAAGAGCGCGGGTCTGGTGGTCGCCAATCCGGCCACCACAGTGGCGCTCGGCGACGTCAAGCAGCCCATGACCCTGCTGGCGCTGGGCGGCCTGGCCCTGATCGCGGTGCTGGAGGTGCTGAAGGTCCGAGGCGGCATCCTGATCGGCATTGTGGCCACTACGCTGGTGGGGTGGGCCGCTGGCCTCGTCCACTGGAGCCCCCAGGCCTACAGTGTCGCCGAGATGACCTCGACCGCCTTCCAACTCGACCTGAAGGGCGCGCTGGGTCTCGGCGGGCACGGGATCGGCCTGGCCCTGGTGGAAATCCTGTTCGTCTTCGTCTTCGTCGACCTGTTCGACAATGTCGGGACCCTGGTCGCCGTGACCACCAAGGCCGGTCTCGTGGCGCCCGACGGGACCATCCCGCGCCTCAACCGCATCCTGGTGGCCGACGCCGCGGCGACCACCGTCGGGGCCCTGGCCGGGACCAGCACGGTGGTGAGCTATATCGAGAGCGCGTCGGGGGTCGCGGCCGGCGGGCGCACCGGCCTGACCGCGGTCGTGGTCGGCCTGCTGTTCCTGGTCGCCCTGTTCGCTGCGCCCCTGGCCCAGGCGATCCCCGCCGCCGCCACCGCGCCGGCCCTGATCCTGGTCGGCGCGATGATGATGGCGTCCCTGGCCGACATCGACTGGGCCGATCCCTCGGTGGCGATCCCGGCCTTCCTGACCCTGGTCGCCATCCCGCTCACCTTCTCCATCGCCAACGGCCTGGCTTTCGGGGTGATCGCCTATGTGGGCATCCGGGCGCTGACCGGGCGGTTGAAGCGGGGCGACTGGCTGCTGGCCGTGCTCGCCGTCCTGTTCATCGCCCGCTTCGCCTACATGGCGGCGGCCTAACCTCTCTCCGCTCATCCCGGTGAGTACCGGGATCCAGGTGACGCCCGCTGGAGGCCCAAGAAGGCCGCTTGCAGTCCCTGCGGTCTCGCCGCGCCATACGAGCTGGTTCCCGGCGTTCGCCGGGATGAGCGGTCCAGGAGGGCCTAGCGGTTCAGGACCTCCAGCGCCGTCGCGGCCAGGATCTTCACGCCGGAATTGTCGGTGCTGGGCGGGGCGGCGCCGATGCCGTCGAGGTTGCGCTTGAACACCCCCTGGCTGATCGAGGCCAGGCGGAACAGGGAAAAGGCCAGGTAGAAGGGGAAGTCGGTGATTTCGCTGCGGCCGGTCAGCTTCGTATAAGCCGCCACATATTCGGCCTCGGTGGGAATGCCGCTGGCGACGATGTCGATCCCGTCCAGGGTCCCCCAGCTTTCCGAGCGCGAGTGCCAGAGGATGCAGTTGTAACCCAGGTCGGCCAACGGATGGCCCAGGGTGCAGAGCTCCCAGTCCAGCACCGCGATGATCCGGGGCTCGGTCGGGTGGAACATGACGTTCTCAAGCCGGTAGTCGCCGTGGGCGATGGTCACCGTGTCGTCGGCCGGGATCCGCTTGGGCAGGGCCTCGATCAGGGCCTCCATGTCCGGGATCAGCTCGGTCTCGGCGCCGCGGTACTGCTTGATCCAGCGGCCCACCTGGCGCTCGAAATAGTTGCCCGGCTTGCCGAAGTCCGACAGGCCGACCTTTTCCACGTCGACGGCGTGCAGCTGGGTCATCACGCGGATCAGCTCGTCATAGATGGCCCGGCGCTCAGCGGGGCTCATGTCGGGCAGGCGGGCGTCGCGGAAGATGCGGCCCTCCAGGAAATCCATCACGTAGAAGCTGGTGCCGACGACGCTCTCATCCTCGCAAAGGGCGCGCATGCGCGGCACGGGGAAGTCGGCCCCGCCCAGGGCCTTCATCACCCGGTATTCTCGGTCGACCTGGTGGGCCGAGGCCAGCAGCTGGCCGGGCGGCTTCTTGCGCATGACATAGCGCGCGCCAGGCGTGGTCAGCAGGTAGGTCGGGTTGGAGGCGCCGCCCTGGAACTGGCGGACCTCCAGCGGGCCGGCATAGCCCTCGACATTCGCGGCGAGCCAGCGGTCGAGCGCGGCCTCGTCCAGGCGGTGAGCCTCGCGCACATCGCCGATGGTCGGCTTGCCGGGGTCCTGACCTGCGGCCTGGCTCATGACGTCTCCTCCTCGTTTGGTGAGAGGTTAGACGCCCTTCCGCAAGGGTGGGGAAGGCCTCCGCCGCGTCGGGCGGAGGAATACAGACCTACTTCTTCACCTGGGGCGGTTCGACCTTGGGGGCCTTGGGGCCGATCACTTCGGCCAGGCGGGCCTGGGGCTTGGGCAGCTTGGGGGTGGCGGCGACGGAGCCGTACTTCAGCACGTCCTCGGCGCGGCTCAGCTGGAAGTCCCCGGTCTTGGCGTCGAAGCCTTCAGGCGGGGCCTCGGCGGGCTCGTGGGCGCCGATGCGGGCCTTGCCCTCCTCGGCGTTGAGCGCGTTGCGGAACGAGGCTTCCGAGAACTGGAAGGCGCGGTTGGCGATGGCCTGGGCGTCCTCGCGGGTCTGGGCGACCTCGAGGTCCGGGATGATGCCGGTCTTCTGGATGGACTTGCCGGAGGGCGTGTAATAGCGCGCCGTGGTCAGCTTCAGCGCCCCGTCCATGCCTCCGCGCAGCGGGATCACGGTCTGGACCGAGCCCTTGCCGAAGCTGGTCAGACCCACGACCTCGGCCCGCTTGCGGTCCTGCAGGGCGCCGGCGACGATCTCGGCCGCCGAGGCGGTGCCGGAATTGGTCAGCACGACGATCGGCGCGCCGCCGGTGGCGTCGCCCGGACGGGCGTTGTAGCGCTCGACGTCGCGGGGATCGCGGCCGCGCTGGGAGACGATCTCGCCGCCTTCCAGGAACAGGTCGGAGATCCCCACCGCCTGGTCGAGCAGGCCGCCGGGATTGTTGCGCAGGTCAAGGATCCAGCCCTTGATCTTGGGGTTCTTGGCCCGCAGGTCGGTGATCACCGCCTCGGCCTCGTCAGTGGTCTTCTCGTTGAAGGCTGAGACCCGCAGATAGCCGTAGTCGCCGATCAGCTTGCCGGTGGCCGACTTGGTCTTGATGACCTCGCGCACCAGCTTGACGTCGAAGGGATCGGTCTTCTCGCGGGCGATGGTCAGGGTGACCGCCTCGCCGGGCTTGCCGCGCATCTGCTTGACCGCGTCGGACACCGACAGGCCCAGCACGCTGCCGCCATTGACGGCGGTGATGTAGTCGCCGGCCTTGATGCCCGCCTTGAAGGCCGGGGTGCCGTCCATGGGCGAGATCACCTTGACCACGCCGTCCTCGCTGGTGACCTCGATGCCGAGGCCGCCATACTCGCCGCGCGTCTGATCGCGCATGTCGTCGAAGGACTCAGGGTTCAGATAGTTCGAGTGCGGATCGAGCGAGGTCAGCATGCCGTCGATGGCCGCCTCGATCAGCTTCTTGTCGTCGACCTCGGTGACGTACTGGCGCTCGACGGTGTCGAGCACGTCGCCGAACAGTTCCAGCATCTTGTAGGTGTTGGTCCGGGGCTGGGCCGAGGCCAGGGCCTGCTGGCTCACATAGGCCATGGAGCCCGCCCCAAGGACGAAGGCCGAAACACCGATCAGCAGATACTTGCGCATAGTCTGGCCCTAGGGCTCCCTTGCGGCGGAATTACGCCACCGCGCGTCTACTTCCCCGAAAAAGAGCCAAACAGCTCGAAGTCTTTGCGGCCCGCCGATCTGCGTCGGCTCAGCCCTTAATCCAGCGGCCCGGATCCACCGGGTCGTCGCGTCGGCGGACCTCCAGATAGAGTTCGGTGGGCTTGTCGCGGCCCTCCGCCATCCATCCGACCGGCGCGCCCGCGGCGACCGACTGGCCGACCCCGGCCGTCGCCCGGTCCAGGCCAGCCAACACCAGATGGTATCCCCCGGCCAATCTCAAGATCAATATCAGGCCCCAACCCTTAACCGGGCCTACATATTGGACAACGCCGTCGGCGGGCGCCTCGACCCGCGCGCCGGCCTCGGCGGCGAAGGTCATCCCCCGGGCGCGGTCGCCGCCGGCTAGGCGATCCCCGAAACGGCGCATGATCAGGCCCTGGGTCGGCTGGACCAGGCTGGTGGGCGCCAGCACCGGCCGGGTGTCGTTCAGGCCGTCGTCGGTCAGGTCGATGGGATCGGCCTCGGCGCCGGAGCCCTGGCGGTCGGCACGTAGGCTCGCCTGGGCGAACATGGCGGCGGAGGCGACGGCGGCCAGCCGGCGCTGGCGGGCGATCTCGCGGGCCTCGGCGGCATAGGCCTTGGCCCGGCGTTCCATCTCCGGCGTCAGGGCCTTGATCAGGATCGCGGCGCGGGCGGCGTCCACAGCGTCGCCCGGGCTGACCAGCAGGGCCGGCGGCGGGTCGCGGCGATAGCGGACCAGGACGGTGAGCAGGCGCGACAGGCGGTTCAGGTTGCGGCCCTGCTCGGCGTTGAGCTCGGTCTCGCGCAGGTTCAGGCGCGCCAGGTCGGTGATCGCGGCCCAGCCCACGGCGGCGACGGACAGGGCGCCTAGCCCGGCCGCCGCAGCGATCAGCAGAGGTTTCTTCGCGACCTCAGTCACGATGGTAGGGGCTCCCGGCCAGGATGGTCACCGCACGATAGACCTGTTCGGCCAGCATGGCGCGCGCCAGGGCGTGGGGCCAGGTCTGGGGGCCGAAGGCGAGCTTGCCCTGGGCCTCGGCGACCAGGGCCGGGTCCAGGCCATCAGCCCCGCCGATCAGGAACACCAGCCGGCGCACCCCGTCGTCCCGCAGCCGCGCGACCTCGGCCGCGAAGGCGCGGGAGGCGCGGGCCTGGCCGCGCTCGTCGCAGGCGATGACGTGGGCGTCGGCCAGGTGGGCCTTCAGCACCTCGGCCTCGGCGGCCTTGCCGGGCTTGCGCGCCTCGACCTCGATCACCTCAACGGGACCCAGACCCAGGGCGCGGCCGGCGGCGGTCGCGCGGTCGACATAGGTCTGGACAAGGTCCCGTTCCGGCGAGCGGGGCAGCCGCCCCACGGCCAGGATGGTGATCTTCACGAGGCGAAGAGGCCGATCAGGAGAGGGCGGCGGTCTTGGGCGGCTCGACCGACCAGATCTTCTCGATGTTGTAGAACGAGCGGACTTCCGGACGGAACAGGTGGACGATGACGTCGCCGGTGTCGATCAGCACCCAGTCGCAGTGCGGCAGGCCTTCGACCCGCGCCTTGCCGTAGCCCTGTTCCTTCAGGGCGCGCAGCAGGTGGTCGGCCATGGCGCCGACATGACGATGCGAACGGCCGGACGCCACGATCAGCCCGTCGGCGACCGCGCTCTTGCCTTTGAGATCGATGAAGATCACGTCCTGGGCCTTGTCGTCGTCAAGACGGGCCAGGATCATTTCCTCCAGCGCGGCGATGCGCTGCTGGGGGTCCGAAGACTCGGCCGAAACCGGGGTCTCGTGCGCGCGTGGCGCAGGTTCAGGGCTCAGCGGGGTCGCTCCTTTGTTGCCTCGCTAAAACTCCCCATACCACGGAAATGGCCCGTTTCCCAGGGCGGCGAATCACAAGCCCGCCATCAGCCCTTGCGCATGCGCTCGCGCAGCGCCGTGGAGGACTGGAAGTTCAGGGGGCCGGTCAGGAACACCCAGCGCGGCGGGGCGGCGCCAGGCAGCAGGGGCGCCTGGGAAATCGGCCGCCGCGCGGCCGCGAAACGTCGGGCGGCGGGCGAGAAGCGGCTCTTCAGGGAGATCCAGGGGCGGGAGACCACGGCGACCGGCGCGCCGCCCATGATCTCGGTCCAGCCCCGCCAGCGGTGGAAGCCGGCCAGGCTGTCAGCGCCCATGATCCAGACGAACTGCACGCCGGGAAAGCGGGCCTTCAGCACCCGCAGCGTGTCGATGGTGTAGGCCGAGCCGATCCGGGTCTCGGCGGCCGAGACGATCATCGAGCGGCCACGGGCGTGGCGGCGCACCCCGGCCATCCGATCGGCCAGGCTGGCGGTCTCGCGGGAGGACTTGAGCGGGTTCTGCGGCGAGACCAGCCAGATCACCCGGTCCAGCTTCAGCCGCTTACGCGCGGTCTCGGCCACGTGGGCGTGGCCCTCGTGGGCCGGATTGAAGGAGCCGCCATAGAGCCCCACCCGCATCCCGCGCGAGAGCGTAAAGCCCAGGCGCAGGGTGGCGGGCCGGCCGGCTTCAGGAACGCGGCGCGCGGGCCCGGCGAACCACATGGCGGTCCTCCTGGTTCAAGGCCGCCCTGGGGGGCGGGCCGCCGAGGCGGGATTGCGGTCGAGCTCGATATCAGTCTGGCGCACCCGGGCGCGGATGGTGAAGACCCCGTCGCCGGACAGGACGCCGCCGCGGGCGAACAGTCGGCCGTTCTCCCAGTTGGAGAGACCGAGCTCGGGTTTGTTCAGGGCGTACTGGCCGTCCACCCAGCGCGTGAAGCCGTCGCCGGTGAAGGGGGCGTCGATGGCCGCGAAGAAGGCCTCGTGCGCGGCCGGATCCTCAGCGATCAGGCTGGCGGCGAACCGGGGGCTGTGGGCGTTGAACAGGTCGACCGCCTCGGCGGCGTCTTCCACCACGGTCAGGCTGACCTCCGGCGTCTCCTCCCACTCCCACTCGCGGCCCAGCTCGGCCTCGGCCAGGGGGGTGACGAGGGCCTCTGTGTTGACGCCTTCGGCGCGGTGCACCGGCCCGCTGCGGCTGCGCCAGGCCTCGGGGATCAGCGGCCAGGCGCTGGGCGTGGCGTGCAGGCGCCAGCCCTTGCGACGCTGGCCGGCGGCCACCAAGGCGTCCAGGAACACCGGGATCAGCTCATGGGCCCGCGATCGGACGATGCAGCAGGTGTTCAGGGTGTTGCAGACCTTGCGGTCCAGGGAATGGAAGACCGTGGCGGCGAAGCGTTCGGCGTCGGCGGTGGCGTCCGCCACCATCCAGGCGCCGCCCGTGCCGTGCAGGCTGACCGGAACCCCGGCCTGGCGCGCCACCGCGCCCAGCTGGGCGACGGCCGGGCCGGACCCGCGCGCCACGGCCAGGGCCAGTCGAGAATCCGAAAACATCGCCCAGCCGGCCGAGCGCTCGGCGGAGTCCACCAGGCCGGCGGCGCCATCGGGCAAGCCGGCCTTGGCGAGCGCAGGATCCAGGGCCTCGGCCACGATGGCGCGGGCCGTGCCCAGGGCGTCGGAGCCGATGCGGAACACCACGGTGTTGCCGGTGCGCAGGACGCCGGTGGCGTCGGCGAAGACGTTGGGGCGGCCCTCGAACACAAAGCCGACCACGCCCAGGGGGGCGGCCACCTGCTCGACGCTCCAGCCCTGATGCTCCACCCGTTCCAGCACCCGGCCCCGGCTGGCCGGGGCGTCGCGCCAGGCGCGCAGGCCGGCGATCATGTCGGCGCGCATGGCCTCGCTGACCGCCAAGCGGGTGGTGGAGCGGCCGCGGGCTTGGGCTGCGGCGACATCGGCGGCGTTGGCGGCGGCGATCCGCCCCCAGACCGCGTCATCGGCCAGGGCGGCGGCGAAGGCCTCGAAGAAGGCGGTGATGGCCTCATCAGACACCTGGGCCAGGGCCTGGAAGGCGGCGCTGGCGCGGGCCACCGCGCCGGACGCTGTCGCCTGGACCGCGGCGGGCACGTGCAGCAGGGCGCCGTCCACCACCAACAGCCGGTCGCCGGACTGGAAGGCCTTTGCGAGTTCGGGCGAGACGAAGGCCACCTTGTCGCCGCCCCAAGGCACAGCCATGCCGGCGGTCAGCGCCGTGAGGCGCCCCGCGGAGGTCGTTTCCTGGCCGGCGTCGCCCGCGCTCATCCCTAACCCATATGCTCAGCTTGAGCCTTACTAGTGCCTGCGGGGCGCAAGGGAAAGTCGAATGCGCCGCAACCCCGGCGCGCGTCCCCCTAGGGAGACAGGCGCGCGGTAGAGGCGTACAACTCCCGGTGGGGGATTCGAGATGTTGCGCGACGAGCTGATCGACACCTTGCGAGAGCTGGCCCTGGATGATCCGCAGGTCCAGGCCCTGTTCCTGGGCGGCAGCCTGGGCGAGGGCGCCGGCGACGCCCACAGCGATATCGACCTGGTCCTGGTGGTGGAGCCGAAAGATCACCGGGCCTTCGTCCTGGGCGCCCGCGCCTGGCTGGATCAGGTGGCAAAGCTGGTTCACTGGTTCGAGCCGCACCCCGGCCTGCCGCTGTTTTCCGCCGTCACCAAGGACTGGGTGCGCGTGGACCTGACGGTGACCGTGCCGGGCCAGACCCATGGCGCCAAGGACCGGCTGAAGCCGCTGATGGACCGTTGCGGCGCCTATGAGGCCCTGCCGGATCGGCTGGCGCCGCGCACCGCCGACCCGGCCAAGGTCGAGGCGATGGTCCGTGAGTTCCTGCGGGTGCTCGGTCTGCTCACCGTGGCGGTCGGCCGCCGGGAATGGGCCTCGGCGGTGACCGGCGCGGGCCTGCTGCGCCAGCAGCTGATCAGCCTTTTGATCGAACAGCTCGACCTTCCGGCTCCGCCCGGGATCAAGAACCTGGCCCGCCTGCTGCCGCCCAAGGACCTGGAGCTGGTCACCGGCCTGCCGCTGGCCGAGCCCAACCGGGATTCGGTGATCGCCACCAACCTCGCCTATGCGCGGCTGTTCCTGCCTCGGGCGAAGGCGCTGTGCGAGCGGATCGGCGCGGCCTGGCCCGAGGACTTCGAAGCCGCCACCCGCGCCCACCTGCGCCGCGAACTGGGGATCGACTGGGCCGGCCCGGCCTTGGGGGTGGTGGAGTAAGAAGCCACTTCGAGTGTCATCCCGCAGGGAGCGGCGTAGCCGCGGACGTGCGGGACCCATAGACACAGAGCCGTCAGGATAGGTCCGCGCATCTGGGTCCCGGACAAGCGCTGCGCGCTTTCCGGGATGACACCTATTGGGCCGTTTCCGCTGGCGCCAGGTCGTCGGCGTGGATGACGGGGCCTTCGGTAAAGCCCAGCGCGGCTTCGATGGCGTCGGACTTCAGGCCGCAGATCCGGGTCGCGTCTTCGGCGTCATAGCGCGACAGGCCGCGGCCGATCTCGCGGCCCGTCTCGTCGCGCACCAGGACGGCGTCGCCCTTTTCGAATCGGCCCTCGACGGCGCGCACGCCGGCGGCCAGCAGGCTCTTGCCGGTCCCCAGCGCCCGGGCCGCGCCGGCGTCGACGATGATCGTCCCGCGCGGGGCGAGCGACCCGGCGATCCAGGCCTTGTAGGCCGCCTTGGCCGACAGGGCGGGCTCGATAACCGTGGCGCGCTCGCCGTGCTCGACGGCGTAGAGCGGCGAGGGGCGGCGGCCCAGGGTGATGACGGTGGCGCAGCCGGCGGCCTGGGCCATGCGGGCGGCGGCGATCTTGGTGGCCATGCCGCCGGTCCCGACCCCTGCCGAGGCGTTGGCGCCTCCGGCCATGGCCTCGATCTCGGCGTCCAGGCGGGTCACGCGCGGAATGTGCTGGGCTTCAGGATTGGAGCGCGGATCGGCGGTGTAGAGGCCGTCGATGTCAGACAAGAGGACCAGGACGTCGGCGCCGATCATCTGGGCCACGCGGGCGGCCAGCCGGTCATTGTCGCCGTAGCGGATTTCCTCGGTGGCGACGGTGTCGTTCTCGTTGATCACCGGGACTACGCCCAAGGTCAGCAGGGTCTCGACCGTGGCCCGCGCATTCAGCCAGCGGCGGCGGACCTCGGTGTCGTCCCGGGTCAGCAGCACCTGGGCGGCGCCGATCCCGTGCGGCTCCAGCGCCTCTTCCCAGGCCCGCATCAGGGCGGACTGACCGGCAGACGCCGCGGCCTGCTTTTCCGGCAGGGTCAGGGCCCGGCGGCCTAGGCCCAGGCGCTTGCGGCCCAGGGCCACCGCGCCGGAGGAGACCACCAGCACCTGCTGACCGCGGTGGCGCACCCGCGCCAGGTCGGAGGCGAAGGCCGCCAGCCAGTGGGCGTCCGGCGCCCCGTCCTCGCCGACCAGGAGGGCCGAGCCCACCTTGACGACGATACGCTTGGCGACGGCCAGTCCGGTCACGGCGTCCAGGGCTCCTCGCCGCCGGCGTCGGCGACCGCCTCGGCCTTGCGCGAGCGGACCAGGCCGTAGGCTTCGCGCAGCAGGTCGCGAACGCCTTCGCCAGACACGCCGGAGACCAGGCGCACCTCGTGGCCGCAGGCCTCTTCCAGGGCCGCCTTCTGGAACTCGATCATGTCGGGCGACAGGGCGTCGATCTTGTTCAGCGCCAGGATCTCAGTCTTGTCGCCGAGCTCCTCGTCATAGGATTCCAGCTCGTGGCGCACGGTGCGCCACGCCTCGGCCACATCGTCCTGGGTGCCGTCCACCAGGTGGATCAGAACCGCGGTGCGCTCCACGTGGCCCAGGAAGCGGGTGCCCAGCCCCGCGCCCTCCGAGGCGCCCTCGATCAGGCCGGGAATGTCGGCGATCACGAACCGTTCGCCGGGCGACAGGTCGACCACGCCGAGGTTGGGGGCCAGCGTCGTGAACGGATAGTCGGCGATCTTCGGCTTGGCGGCGCTGGCCGCGGCCAGGAAGGTCGACTTACCGGCGTTGGGCAGGCCGGCCAGGCCGACGTCGGCGATCAGCTTCAGCCGCAGCCAGATCCAGCGCTCCTCGCCCGGCTGGCCGGGGTTGGCGTGATAGGGCGCCTGGTTGGTCGGGCTCTTGAACCGGTCATTGCCCCAGCCGCCATTGCCGCCCTTGAGCAGCAGGTAGCGCTGGCCGGCGGTGTCCATGTCGACGATCAGGGTTTCCTTGTCCTCGTCGAGGACCTGGGTGCCCACGGGCACGCGCAGCACCTCGTCGTGGCCGGCCGCGCCATGGCGGTTGCGGCCCATGCCGTGCACGCCGGTGCCGGCCTTGAAGTGCTGATGGTAGCGGAAGTCGATGAGGGTGTTCAGGCCGTCGACCGCCTCGATCCACACGTCGCCGCCCGAGCCGCCGTCGCCGCCGTCAGGCCCGCCGTATTCGATGTACTTCTCCCGCCGGAACGAGACGGCTCCGCCGCCGCCGTCGCCGGACCGGCAATACACCTTGCACTGGTCGAGAAATTTCATGTGGGCCTTTTGAACCAAGGAAGCCCGCCCGGCGAGCGTGACGGGCGGGGGAGGGGTGTGATCAGGCGAGCCAGACCATGGTGCGCGAGGGCGTCAGCGCGTCCCGCGCGGCGGACGGGGCCAGGGTGACCTCGCCCGTATAGAGGAAGCCCGCCTTGCAAAGCACCTCGCCAGAGGCGGGGTTGTCGCTGAAGTGGCGAGCCATGACGGCGCGCTTGCCCCAGTCCTTGTGCGCCCAGACCAGCGCCCCCTTGGCCGCCTCGGTGGCGAAGCCGCAGCCCCAGTAGGGCTTGCCCAGCCAGTAGCCGAGCTCGGGCCGGCCGAGCTCGTCGTACTTGAACCCGGCGACGCCGATCAGGCCCTCGGCCGGATGCTCGATGGCGAAGTTGCGGCCCGGCCCCTTGTCCTGGCGGGCCAGGAAGGCGTCGGCGTCGTCGCGCGAGAAGGGATGCGGCATGCGGGCCAGCATCCGGGCTACGTCGCGGTCATTGGCCAGCTCTGCGATTCGACCGGCGTCGTTGAGACGCAGGCCCCGCAGGACCAGACGCTCCGTCGCGATGACGGGTTGGATGTCTTTGGCGAACATCACTGCCTCCGGGGTCATAAAAAACAAATGCGGGGTGTCGGGCGTCCGGACTCCCCGCTCGGGATTTCTGTCCGGTTCGCCTGACTGATCGTCTGGCGGAACCGGATCGAGAGGTTCCGCCTATTCGGCGTTCTCGTTGGCGGCCACCACGTTCACGTAGGTGCGGTCGTCACGCTTGGTGACGAACTTCACCGCGCCGTGGGCGGTCGCAAACAGGGTGTGGTCCTTGCCCATGCCGACGTTTTCACCGGCGAAGAACTTGGTGCCGCGCTGGCGCACGAGGATGTTGCCAGCCAGGACGGCTTCGCCGCCGAACTTCTTTACGCCGAGACGGCGGCCAGCCGAGTCGCGACCGTTACGCGAGGAGCCGCCGGATTTCTTGTGAGCCATAGTGGCCTCCTAAAACTTGCTGTCCGGACGCTTATTCAGCGTCGGCTTGCGGGGCTTCGGTCTTCTTGGCGGCGGCCTTCTTCGGCGCAGCCTTCTTCGCGGCCTCGGCGACCGGAGCGGCGGCCACGGTGGGCTCTTCCAGCTTCAGGTTCCGCGAGCGGGCGTTCAGCACGGCCTTGGTGACCAGCGAGACGACGCCGTCCCACTTGTCGGCCTTGCCGGCGCCTTCGATCGAGGTCACGCGCAGGACCGTCTCGGTCTGGCGGTGGCCGCGGGTCCGGCGATAGCCCTGACGGCGGATCTTCTTGAAGATCTTCACCTTCTCACCCTTGCGGGTTTCGATCAGGGTGGCGTTCACCTTGGCGCCGTCCACGAGCGGAGCGCCCACGGTCACGGCCTCGCCGTCGCCGAGCATGAGGACGTCGCCGAAAGCGACCTCCGCACCCGGTTCGCCATCCAGCTTTTCAACGACCAGCACATCACCAGGTTGGACCCGGTATTGCTTGCCGCCGGTCTTGATCACCGCGTACATCGTTCGCGCCTTGAACTTGCAAAAAGGATTACGCCCGCGAGAAGGCCCGCGGGCGAGAGGCGCGGACTTATACAGACAGCCGATTTTGAGTCAACGCGAATGGCGGGGGTTTCGCGCTTTGGCCCTACTCGGTGAGTTCGGGCTCTGCGCCGCGCAGGGTGAAGCCGCCCCGCTGCTCCGCCCGCCAGTTGGCGACCACGGCCCGCGAAACCGCCTGCATGAACTCCAGGCGGGCCGGGACCGGCTTGGCGGTCCGGGCCATCATCACCGCCACGGCATAGGTGCGGCCGTCCGGCGCGGTCAGCAGGCCCACATCATTGATGCCATAGGACGCGCCGCGGAAATCCTGGCCGGTGCCGGTCTTATGGGCGATCTTCCAGTCCCCTGGCAGGCCGCCAGCCAGCCGCCGCGGGCCGGTGCGGGCCTTGGCCATATAGTGCAGGATCACGTCAGTGGAGGCGGGCGAGAGCAGCTCGCCGCGCTTCAGGGCCGACAGGGCCTGGACGATGCCCACCGGCGTCGCCCCGTCATAGGGGTTCTCGACATAGGCCTGCATGGCCTGTTCACGCACCTCGCGCGACAGCCGGCTGCGGGCGTCCTCGAACACCCCGTACTGGCCATATTCCGGCTTCCAGGTCAGGCCGGCGATGCGGGCCTGCAGGTGCTTCTCGTCCTCGGCCAGCCGGACCCCGTCCAGGGCCTTGCGCCGGATCATGTCCTGCACGGCGGGCGCGCCGCCCACCATGCCCATCAGCTTGTCGTTGGCGGCGTTGTCCGAGGTGACCAGGGCCCGCCTCAGCAGTTCCTCGATATCGGTCTGATAGCCGTCGTCGTCGATATTGTAGGTGATCGGCTGGAAGAAGACGCTGCGGTCGGCGTCGGTCAGCAGCACGCCCTGGTCCAGGCGCATCAGCCCCTGGTCGATCTTCTCCATGGCCGTGATGGCCACCCAAAGCTTCGACACACTCTGTTGGGGGAAGGATAGCTGGCCATCGACGGAGGCGACCCAGCCGTCGGTGACGTCGGCCACGGCGACGCCGACCGGCTCATCATACTGGGCGGCCAGGCGCGACAGCTCGTGCTGCAGGTCTGACGGGGCCGGCGGCGCAGGCCGGCGCGGCCGGGGCGTTTCGATGTTTACCTTGTCGGTGACGAACTTGATCGGGGTGGCGCCGCGCACGGCGGGCCGGCCAGGAACCGAGGCCGGCGCGGTGGCGTTCCAGCCCACGCTCGCGGCGGCGATCACCACCGCCACGGCGGTGAGGGGACCCCGGCGCTCGACGGTGAAGGCTGCGGCCTTCAGGGCGCCCAGGCCCAGGGAGCCGGGAATGTCGGAAACAAAGGCGCGGGTTCCGCGGGCGAGGCGCTTGAAGCTGCGATCAGCGGCGTTGGAGGCGACGTAGGCGCCGTCCGCGGCGCTCCAGAACACCTGGCCCAGGCCGCGCAAAACCGCCGCCCGAAGGCTGTTCCCACCGGGCGTGGGGGGAGGGGTAAGCGAGCGATCCGGTACGCGATCCATCACCATGCCATGCGCCTGATCCGCGCGCCGCCGTCAAGCGGTCCGAAGGTCGCGGACCTCTATGGTGACGTGGCTTAGTCCTAATATTCCGTTCAAGCGTGCGTGATAGGCGGCCGGCGCCTGCGGATGAGCAGCCGCCAGCACGATCACCGCGGCGTGGTGGCCAGGCCCCAGCCGCCACAGGTGCAGGTCGAGCACCTGGGTCTGCGCGTCCTGCAGCCGGCCGCGGACGGTCTCAGTCAGGTCCTGCGACGGGTTCATGTCCAGCAGCACCGCGCCGGCGCGCACGATCAGCCGCCAGGCGAAGTGCCCGACCAGGGCCGCGCCGGCCAGGGCGGCGATCGGATCGGCCCAGCTCCAGCCCAGCCAGTCGCCGGCCCCGAGGCTGGCGATGGTCAAGGCCGAGACCACGGCGTCAGCGGACAGGTGCAGGTGGGCGGCAGACAGGTTGAGGTCGCCGTCCTTGTCGTGAGCGTGGTCATGGACCGGCCGAAGCAGCCAGACACAGACTAGGTTCACCGCCAGGCCCGCCGCCGCCAGGCCAATGGCGCCGTGATAGTCGACCGTCTCGGGCTTCAGCACCCGCTCGACGGATTCGATGGCGATCAGCAGGGCGGTGACACCCAGGACGATGGCGTTGGCGAAGCCAGCCACATAGCCGACCTTGCCCGCCCCGAAGGCGAAGCGCGGGTCGCGGGCATGCGCCCGGGCCACCGCATAGGCGATCCCGGCCACGGCCAGGGCGGCCACGTGGGCGCCCATGTGCAGGCCGCCGGCCACCAGGGCCATGGAGTGAAAGATGATCCCGCCGGCCAGCTGGGCCACCAGGGTGGCGACGCAGATCGCGGCGACAATCCAGGTCCGACGCTCGTTGCGGGCATGATCCGCCCCCAGATAGGTCCGGTCGCCCCGGAAGGCGTCGATCTGGGTCTGCAGGTTCAAGGGTTGGGTCAAGCGGGGGCCCGATTAGATGACGCCGTTCGGCGGTGGCTGGTGTTATTCTATAACATATCTAGGGGGTCAAGCGGTTCCGGCAAGTCGGCGCCTGTTCCCTATCGGCCATTCAGGCACTAGATGAGCCTTATGAGCGACAAGACCCCCGTGACCGTGCTGACCGGCTATCTCGGCGCCGGCAAGACCACCCTGCTGAACCGCATCCTCTCTGAGGACCACGGCAAGAAGTACGCCGTGATCGTCAACGAGTTCGGCGAGGTGGGCATCGACAACGACCTCATCGTCGGCGCCGACGAGGAAGTCTTCGAGATGAACAATGGCTGCGTCTGCTGCACGGTGCGCGGCGACCTGATCCGCGTTCTGTCCGGTCTGATGAAGCGAAAGGGCGGCTTTGACGCCATCGTGGTCGAGACCACGGGCCTGGCCGATCCCGGCCCGGTGGCCCAGACCTTCTTCGTGGATGACGACGTCCGCGCCAAGACCGAGCTCGACAGCGTCATCACCGTGGTCGACGCCATGCACCTGCCCCTGCGCCTGGCGGACTCTCATGAGGCCGTTGAGCAGGTCGCCTTCGCCGACCAGATCATCCTGAACAAGACCGACCTGGTGACCGAGGCCCAACTGCGTGACGTGGAGGCCCGCATCCGCCGGCTGAACCCGCTGGCCCCCATCCATCGCGCCCAGCGCTCCAATGTGCCGCTGGAGATGATCCTGGGCCGTGGCAGCTTCGACCTGAACCGCATCACCGAGCTGCAGCCGGAGTTCCTGAATCCGGCCCACGGCGAGCCCGGCCATGTGCACGATGAGGACTGCGACCACGACCACGATCATGACCACCACCATCATCATGATCACGACCACCATGACCACCACGCCCACGACCACGTGGCCGAGGCCGGCATCCGCGGGATCTCGCTGACCTTCGACAAGCCGCTGAACGGCAACAAGGTCACCGCCTGGCTGAACGACGTGCTGCAGAGCCAGGGCCCGGACATCCTGCGGGCCAAGGGCATCCTGGACGTGGCCGGCGAGAACCGCCGCCTGGTGTTCCAGGCCGTGCACATGATCCTGGAAGGCGACTTCCAGCGCGACTGGAAGGACGGCGAGCCGCGTTTCAGCCGCATGGTCTTCATCGGCCGCAACCTCGACGAAGCTGCCCTGAAGAAGGGCTTCGAGGCCTGCGCGGCCTAAACCCCTAAGCGCCGTCATCCTCCGGCGCCCTGCAAGGGCGTCCGGGGGACCCAAGCGGCCTGGGACAATTCCGAAATTCAGCTTGGGTCCCCCGGATCGCCTACGGCGACCGGAGGATGACGATTGTGGGTTGGACCTGACCCTAGTCCTGAACGGCGCCGTCTAGATGTCTTCGGCGACTAGGCCGATGTGTTCGTAACCTGCGCGCTTGAGAGCGTTCATGACCTCCATGAACGCTTGGTAGCGGGCTGTGCGCTCGCCACGGACATAGACGCGGTCGGCTGATGGATCCGCCGCACCCGGCAACTGCGCCAGCTCCTGCGCGAGGCGCGCCACGCTACTGGGCGTATCGCCGATCAGCACCGAGCCGTCAGGGCGCACGGTGATGACCACCGGGGGCTCGACCGGGCCTGAGGGCGCCTTGGCTGGCGGAATCTCCAGCGTGATGTTGCGGGTGGCGGCCGGGATCGCGACCATGAAAATGATCAGCAGGACCAGCATCACGTCCACGAAGGGGGTGACATTGATGTCGGCGTTCTGGGCGAGACTGTAGCGACCGGCGGCGGGCTTCATAGCCATGGTGAACCTCCTGGGCGACTAGCGATTTACGCTCGTAATTTTTCCAGGCTGCGCCTTCTGATTACGTATGTAAATCCAAATCGTGCGTCCCAGATGCAAAAAGCCCGCCCGGGTGTCCCCGGGCGGGCCTTTGAACTTCAGTCCTGAGCGAAGACGCTTAGATGTCTTCGTTGATCAGGGCGACCTGGAAGTAGCCGTTGCCCTGCAGGGTGTTCATGACTTCCATGAACTGGCCGTAGCGGACGTTGCGGTCAGCGCGGATATAGACGCGCTCTTGGGTCGGGTCCGGCTTGTTCAGCTTGCGGGCCAGGTCGGCCGGCAGGGTGTCCACCGAGGTGCGCAGCTCGCCGATGTACACGCCACCGTTGGCCTGCACGTTGATGACGGTCGGTTCTTCGACCTTCGCGCCAGGCGGCGGCGGAACGGCCGGCGGCAGGTCGAGCTTGATCGACACGGTCGCGGCCGGGATGGACACCATGAAGATGATGAGGAGCACCAGCATCACGTCGACGAACGGCGTGACGTTGATCTCGCTGTTTTGGCCGAGGTCGAACTTGCCGCCGCCCCCGCCGCCCAGCTTCGCACCCATATGCAATTCCTTCCCTTGGGAGGCGCGATCGGCGCGCCTTCAGTCGAAAACACCCATCGCCAATCAATTCGCGAATGTAAAGCCCCAACCGACGTGGGGTCAGCAACGAAGGCCGCAGGCGCCTGCGGGACTCTCTCACGGCGCGAATTTCCAGGCCCTAGAAGGCCTCGCCAAGACCCGCGTTCCGCGTCTATGGGGTTCTCCCATGAGCTTCTCCTTCGACGCCTTTGTCACCGCCGCCCTCTTTGACCGCACCGGCCAGGCCTATTTCGCCCTGGGGGACGGGACGGTCCGCCTGGGATCGGGTGAGACCTTGCAGGCCCATGATGGCGCGGTGCTCTGCGCCTGTCCGCACCCGTCGGGACAAGGGATTCTGAGCGGCGGCGACGATGGCCGGCTGGTCTGGACCAAGGCCGATGGCGTGACGGAAGTCGCGATCGAGAAGGGCCGCTGGATCGAGGCGGTGGACGCTTCCCCTGAGTCCGGCCTGATCGCCTTCGCCGCCGGGCGCAACGTGTTCGTCCGCGATGCAGCCGACGCCGCTTTCGCGCGCAGCTTCGCCCATGAGCGGACGGTCTCGCACCTGGCCTTCGATCCGAAAGGGCGTCGAATCGCCACGGCGACCTATGGCGGGGCCTGGCTCTGGTACGCCCGGATCGCCGAGCAGAAGCCGGTGGTGCTGAAATGGGCGGGCAGCCATGTGGGCGTGGCCTGGAGCCCGGACGGCAAGTTCCTGATGTCGGCCATGCAGGAAAACCAGCTGCATGGCTGGCGAGTCGCCGACGAGAAGAACCTGAAGATGGGCGGCTATCCGGCCAAGGTGAAGAGCCTGGCCTTCCTGGCCAAGGGCCAGATGCTGGCCACCTCCGGCGCCAATGGCGCGGTGATCTGGCCGTTCTCCGGCCCCACCGGCCCGCTGGGCAAGCAGGCCGCCGAGATCGGCTTCGACCAGACCGCCATGGTGGTGCGGGTGGCCGCGATTCCCACCGGCCAGAAGGTCGCCGCCGGCCTGGACGACGGCCGGGTCTGGGTCTGCGACCTGGCCACCCAGAAGATCGACATGCTCAAGGCCGACAAGGGCCCCGAAATCACCGCCCTCAACCTCAGCCCCGACGCCAAGCAGCTGGCCTGGGGCGACGAGGAGGGCGGCGCCGGGGTGGCGTCAATCTAACGCGTGGGGGGGCAGTCAAACCCCCGCAGTTCCCCCCACACCTCGAAGGGATCACGCGCCGAGCGCAGGGTGTTGATCGGGGCGTCCGGATCGCGCCAGCCCAGGGCCATGCCGGAGAACAGCATGTGGTCCTCAGGTAGGCCCAGGACCTCGGCGACGGTCTTCGGATAGCGGGCCCAGTACTCCTGGGCGCAGGTGTCCAGGCCGGCCTCGACAGCCAGCAGCATCACGGTCTGCATGTACATGCCCAGGTCCGACCACTGGGGCGGGCCGAGCTTGCGGTCCAGGCAGAAGAACAGGCCGACCGGCGCGCCGAACAATTCGCCGTTCTTGGCCAGCTGGCGCAGGCGGGCGGCCTTGTCCTCGCGCGGGATGCCGATGCTGGCGTAGAGGTCCTCGCCGTTCTGGAACCGCCGGGTGCGGAAGGGGTCCCAGAGATTGGGCGGATAGACGTCGTACTCCGGCTCCTCGCCGAAGGGATTGGCGGCCACCTTGGCCTTCAGGTCGGCGAGGGCCGAACCGGCCAGGGCGTAGACCGTCCAGGGCTGCAGATTGCCCCCGGACGGGGCGCGGGCGGCCTTCTCCAGGATCTCGCGCACGGTGGCGGCGGGCGGGGTGTCGGGCTTGAAGGCGCGGATGGAGATCCGCTGCGCAACGGCCTGGCTGACGTCCATGGGAATTCCCTTCCTCGGCGCGCCCGCTTGATGCGGGCTTTCGCCCTGGGTTAGCACTGGGCCTCTAGGTCAAGGCAAGGCTTGAACGCATTGAATGATCCCCGCGACCCGCAGGACGGCCCCACCGAGGGCCTGCGCCTGACCAGCCATGAGACCGGCGGCGATTTCCGCGACGCCGGCCTGGGCGGCCTGTCGCTGGAGCCTAGGGGCGCCGCGGCCGGCGGCGAGACCCCGCGGATCGACATGCGCGAGGAGCGTCCCAAGCGCAGCCTCAAGGGCCGGATCGGTCGCATGGCCCTGCTGCTGTTCGTGATCTTTGGCGTCGCTGGCCCGATCCTGACCGTCGCCGTCTATCGCGTGGTGCCGCCGCCGATCACCTGGCTGATGGTGCAAAGGCTGTTCGAGGGCCGTGGTTTCCACCGCGACTGGGTGCCCATCAGCTCGATCTCGCCCACCCTGACCCAGTCGGTGATCGCCGCCGAGGACGCCCGGTTCTGCGAGCACAGCGGCTTCGACTTCGGCGCCATGCAAAAGGCCTTTGCGCACAACGAGCGCTCCAGCCGGATCCGCGGCGGTTCAACCATCAGCCAGCAGACGGCCAAGAACGTCTTCCTGTGGCCGGACCGGTCCTATGTCCGCAAAGGGCTCGAGGCCTATTTCACCGTCCTGATCGAGACCCTGTGGGGCAAGCAGCGGATCATGGAGGTCTATCTGAACAGCGTCGAATGGGGTCCGGGCGTCTATGGCGCCGAGGCCGCGGCGCGGAAGAACTTCGGGGTCAGCGCGTCCAAGCTCAGCCGGGCCCAAGCCGCCCGCCTGGCCGCCATCCTGCCCAGCCCCCTGAAGTGGCGGGCCGCCGCGCCGGGGCCTTATGTGAAGCGCCGCTCCGGCAAGATCGCCAAGGCCGCCGGCGCCGTGCGCCGCGACGACCTGGCGGCGTGCGTGCTGTAAAATTTCAGCGGACGGGCCTAGGCCGCCGCCCAGGCGCGGGGGTCGAGGGCGACCGGATCGTCGATAGCCATCTCGTCCCAGTCGAGGTCCGGCGGCGGATTGGCGCCGGCGGCGATGACCGCGTTTAGTTCGGCCGTGGAGGCCACGCCCACCAGCACGGTGTGAGCCTCCGGCCGCGACAGGGCGAAGCCCAGGGCGGCCTGCAGGGGATCGGAGCGGCCCTCGGCGATCAGCCGGCGGGCGCGGGAGATGCGGGCGGCGGCGGCCTTCAGGTGGTTCGGCGCGCGATCCGGCGGCAGCAGCAACAGGCCGTTCAGGAAGATCGAGCGCAGGTGCACCTGGATGCCCATCTCGGCGATGGCGGCCAGTGTCCCGTCGACGATCAGCCGCTGGTCCAGCAGGCTGGCCGGCGCCTGGACCACGTCCGGGCGGAAGCGGCGGGCGACGCCCAGCGGATCGTCAGAGGCGAAGACGGCGACGCCGATCTTGCGGGTGACGCCCTGGTCCTTCAGCGCCTTCAGCCGGTCCCAGAGGGCCGCGCCGTGCGGGCCGAACAGTTCCGACGCCGAGGGCACCATGATGCATTCGGCCTGCTCGACGCCCATGCGGCGCAGGGCGGCGCGGGCCTCGGCCTCCACCAGATCGGCGCCGCGATCGGCGCGCACCGTGGAGATGCAGATATCAAAGGGGTTGGGCCGGGGCAGGATGTCGCCCAGGGCTGCGTCGGACTGCGGCGAGTAGCCGGCGATGTCCAGCATGGTGAGCCGCGTGCGGGCGGCGATCTCCAGCATGTCGCGCACCTCGGCCGAGCGCGGGCGTCCGCGGACGCTCGTCTGGTCGAGGGCGAACTGGCCGGAGCCAATGCCGAGTTTGGACAGAGGAGAAACCATCACCAACGCAGGTTTGTGACCTTGTGTGTCCCCACATTGGCGCAAAGGCCTAAAGAACCGGTGTCTGAAGCCTTTATGGGGGGTTAAACTGGACCGGATGAGAGAACCCCTGCCCGAGTGGCCGATGTTCGGCCTGGCCGAGGATGTCCGGCCCGCCCTACGCCAAGCCCGACAAGGGAATTCGCCCCTGGTCCTGGCTACCTTGACCGCCGTTGAGGGCGGTGGACCGCGCCCGCCGGGGACCCAGATGGTTTTCGCCGACGGTGTGGTCGCCGGTTATTTTTCCGGCGGCTGCGTGGAAAGCGATGTGGCCGACCACGCCTTCGCCTGCTTGGCCGATGGCGAGCCCCGCACCCTGGTCTATGGCGCCGGCAGCCCCTGGCCGGATATCCGCCTGCTCTGCGGCGCGCGGATTGAGATCTTCCTGGAAAAGGTCGAGGCGGACGATCCGGCCCTCGCCGCTCTGCTGGACGCTGAGGTTGCGCGCGAGCCCTGCCTATGGGTCAGCGATGGCCGCCGCCGCTGGTGCGGGCCGCCGGACCAGGCACCCAACATTTCCGCCGCGGTGTCCCGGGCCTATGGGCCGGTTCCCAGGCTGGTGGTGTTCGGATCGGACCCGACGGCCATCGCCATCGCCACCCTGGGCGTCCATAGCGGCTTTGCGACCACCCTGGTGCGGCCCAAGGGGCCGGAGACCCCGCCGCCGGTTCCCGGCCTGGCCTATCGCCGGGACGAGCCCGATCAGGCCCTGGCGGCCATCGGTTGCGACGCCTGGACCGCGGTCGCCATCGCCACCCACAGCCTGGAGCTCGACCAGGCGGCCCTGGCCGCGGCCCTGCCGTCGCCGGCCGGCTATGTGGGTCTGCTCGGCGCGCGGCGTCGGCTGCCGGAACGCCTGGCGCCCCTGCGCGCCGCCGGCGTGGCCGAGGCGGTGCTGACCCGCGTCCACGCCCCCATCGGCCTGGACATTGGCGGCAAGGCCCCCTGGGAGGTCGCGGTCTCGGTGATCGGCCAGATCATGGCCCTGCGCCACGCCCAGGTTCCGGCCTGAGACTAAGCCTGATCGGCGGCCCGCGGCAGGGGCAGCTCCACATGGAACAGCGAGCCGCGGCCGAGCTGGCTGGTCACCCCGATCTTGCCGCCCATCAGCTCCACCAGGTCGTGGCAGATGGCCAGGCCCAGCCCCGCGCCCTCGTGTGGGCGGGTGAAGGACGGGTCGACCTGTGAGAAGACCTTGAACAACCGAGGCAGGTCCCGCGGCGCGACGCCGGGGCCGGTGTCCTCCACCTCGATCCGCACCTTGCCGTCGGCCAGGGTGGCGCGCACCTCGACCCGGCCGACCGGCGTGAGCTTGACAGCGTTGGCGACCAGGTTGCTTAGCACCTGACGGATGCGGGTGGCGTCGCCCAGCCATAGGCCCTTGAGCTGCGGGGCGACCTCGACCTCGAAGTCCAGGTGCTTGGCGGCGGCGGAGCCCGAAAACATGCCGCAGACGGAGTGGACCAGCTCGGGCAGGTCGAAGGGCTCGGGGCGCAGCTGCACCCGGCCGCCTTCCAGCCGGGCCGCCTCGATCACCCCGTTCAACAGGGTGAGCAGGGCCTCGGCCGAGCTCTGCACGATCTTCAGACGCTCGGCCTGGCGGGGCGGCAACTCGTCGGCGGCCATGACCTGGGCCATGCCCAGCACCCCGTTCAGCGGCGTGCGGATCTCGTGGCTCATATTGGCCAGGAACAGGGTCTTGGCGGCGTTGGCCGCCTCGGCCTCAATCTTGGCGGCCCTCAGGGTCTCGGCGTCGCGCATCATCCGGCGCAGGGCGGCTGTGACCGAGGACCCGATCACCAGACTGGCCGCCACCATCAGCGTGGCCAGAAGGCCGAGCCAGGGCCCCGCGATCGCGATCATGCCCTTGCCCGGGCTGGCGGCGGCGAAGGTCAGGACGCCGACGGGCTTTCCGTCGAAGTCGAGCAGGGGCACGGTCGGCTGGACGTGAGCTTCCGCCGGCTCCAGCCGCAGGCCGCTGACCCCCAGGTCCTGCTGGGTTGTCTTGAGGAAGTCGCTGTTCAGCCGCTTGACGGAGACGACGACGGCGGTCGCGCCGGGACGGTCGCCGGACACGCCCTCGGACACGATGGCGGCCACGGCGGTCAGGTAGATGTCGCCGCCGGACTTCAAGAGCCCATGGCGCTCGGCTTCCCCCTCAAGCCCCCGCCGCCCGGTGGCCCGGATCGCATCGGCGGCCTGCGCCGTCTCAGCCGTCAGGCGGGCCGTGTCCCGGGGCAGGTCGCCCAGAACCTTGGGTGTCACCCGCGCGCCGCTGTGCGAGGCGTAGATCACCTCGCCGCTGCGCACCACGAAGGTCAGGTCATGGCCGAAATAGCGGTGGTAGTAGTCGGCGAAATTGATGTCGGCCCAAGCCATGTCCGGGCTGCCCGACATCTTGTCCACCGCCTCGTCCCAGACCGTGGCGGAGGACACCTCGTGCGCCATCCGCTCCAGGTCGCGGCTGATGGTGCGCCGGATCAGAGCCCGCTCATCCTCCAGCGCCAGGCGGTCCACCGAATGAATGGACATCAGCAACAGGGCGACCCCGCCGGCCAGCGAGGCGACCACCAGCACAAGGGCGGAGGCGGCGATCCAGAAAAAGGGACGAGAAGCTTCTCTTGGCTCAGACGTGGGCGTCATGGCGGACCTATAGCTCAGGAGGCCTTAAGCCATTTGACCTGGGTCGAAGACCAGGGGTGGGCGCGTCGCTTCGCCGCGGTGAGGCCGCCTAAGCGCGGGCTTATTCGCCCCGGCGTAAGCGCCAGGAGAATGGTCCGGCGCGTCGGCCTGGCGCTTCTGGGGTCTGTCGCAACTGATGGAGCCCTCCATGCGCATCCTCTCGATCCTGATCCCCCTGGCCCTCGCCGCCAGCCCAGCCCTTGCCCAGCCTCCCCTCGCCCAGCCCCGCGTCGGCGATGTGCTCGGCCCAGACCGCGCCCGCGCCGAGGCCGCCCTCGCGGCCCAGGGCTACAAGCTCACCGAATATGAGGCCGAGAAGGGCCGCATTGAACTCAAGGCGGTCCGCAAGGATCCCAAGGACGCCAAGACCCCGGAACGGCTCGAACTGGTCGCCGACGGGCGCACCGGCGCGGTGATCCGCATCGAGCGTGAGGGAGACCACAGGTGACCGGCGCCGTAGCCGCGCGCCGCCGCTGGGATCCCCTGGTCCGCCTGACCCACTGGAGCGTCGCCGCCGCGGTGGTGATCAACCGGCTGGTGACCGAGGGCGGCTCTCAGGCCCACGTCTGGATCGGGCTGGCGGTGGCGGGCCTGCTCGCCCTGCGCCTGGTCTGGGGCTTCATCGGCCCTGCCGAGGCGCGGTTCTCGTCCTTTCCGCCCAGTCCCGGCCGGGCGATGGCGCACATCGCCGACATCCGGGCGGGCCGCCACGTCCAGCACAGGTCGCACAACCCGCTGGGCGCGCTGATGGCCTATGCGCTGTGGGCGACCCTGGCGGTCACCATCGCCAGCGGGATCGCCATGACCGGCCTGCCGCCCAAGATCCACGCTGAGGGTGGCGAAGGCCCGCCGGCCGCCTCCGCCTCGGTCGGCGAGGCGGGGGAGGAGGCCGAAGGCGAGGAAGAGAGTGAAAGCGAAGGCGAGGGCCAGGAAGGCGCGGCTGAGGAGATCCATGAAATCGCCGCCAATCTGCTGCTGGTCCTGGCAGCCCTGCACCTGGTCGGCGTCGCCTTCGAGACCCGTCGTAGCGGTCGTCAGATCGTCACCGCGATGATAGGCGGAGGGGACAAGCCCAAGGAGCCCTGATGGCCCAACTCCGGCCCGCTCGGACCGCCTCTGGAGACCGCCTCGCCCGGGCGGTCTCCTTCGTCGTGGCCCTGCAGGCGGTGGCGGCGGTGTTCTTCATCGTCGACGCCGCGGCCGATATCCGCGAGACCGGCCCCAGCCCGCATGTGGTGGTCGAGGCGATCATCGCCGCCGCCCTGCTGGGCGGGGTGGTGGTGGGCGCCCTGCAGGTGCGCCGGATGTGGACCGAAGGGCGGCGGCGCCAGGCGGCCCTGGCGGTGGCGGCCGGGGCGCTCAGCGAGGTCGCGGCGCAGAAGTTCCGGGACTGGAAGCTGACGCCGGCCGAAGCTGACGTCGCCATCTTCGCCCTCAAGGGCCTCGACGTGGCCGAGATCGCCGCCCTGCGGGGCTCCGCGGCCGGGACCGTGCGGGCCCAGCTGACGCGGGTCTATGAGAAGGCCGGGGTCAATTCCCGCGCGGGCCTTGCCACCCTGTTCCTGGAGGACCTGATGGCCGAGCCCCTGGTCCCGCCCCAAATCTAGCCCCGCGCCAGAGGCAGGATGTCCACCAGATCGCCCGCGTGGGCCGTGGGTGCGCCGGCCGGACGTCGGACCAGGGCGTCGGCGGTGGCGAACACTGAGACCAGGGACGAGTCCTGGTCGCTGAACGGTGCGGCGAAGACCATGCCCTCGCGGCTCTCCAGCCGGGCCCGCATCCAGTGCTCGCGCGGCCCGTTGGCCGGCAGGGCGGCCGCCAGTCTGGCGCTGACCAGCCGGGGTTCGGCCGGCGCGCCTGAGAAGGCCTCGATCAGCGGCTTCAAGAACAGCTCGGCGCAGACGAAGGCCGAGGCTGGATTGCCCGGCAAGCCCAGCATCCGGCGGCCATCGGCCAGCACGCCGAAGAAGGTCGGCTTGCCCGGCCGCACCGCGACGCTGGAGACCTTCATCGACAGACCGAGCGCTTCTCCGGCGGCCCGGACCAGGTCGTGGTCGCCTACCGACGCGCCGCCAACCGTGACGATCAGGTCGGCGTCGGCCCCGCGCAGGGCCTCGATCACCGCGTCCAGCTGGTCGCGCACGGGCTTGGCGCGGATGACGCTAGCGCCCCAGCCTTCCAGCATGGCGGCCAGACCCGGCGTGCCGGAATCATAGATCTGGAAACGGCCGGGATCGGCCGGTGGCTCGACGATCTCCTCGCCGGTGGAGACCAGGGCCACGCGGGGCCGGTCGTGGACCAGCAGCATCTCGCGTCCCGCCGCGGCCGCCAGGGCCAGCCGCCAGGGATCGATGCGCAGGCCGCGGGTCAAGAGCACCTGTTCGGCGCGGAAGTCGCCGCCCTGGGGCCGGATATAAGCGCCAGGCTGGGCGGCGGGGACGGTGAGGCTGTCGCCCTCGCGGGTCGCATCCTCCTGGATGACGATGGTGTCGGCGCCGGCGGGCAGGGCCGCGCCGGTGAAGATGCGGACCACTTCGCCGGGCTGGAGGACCGGATCGAAACCGTGACCAGCGGCGCTTTCGCCGACGATGCGCAAAGCCCCTGGCGCGTCCGCGCTGCGCAGGGCCCAGCCGTCCATGGCCGAGGCCGCGAAGGGCGGCTGGTCGCGCAAGGCCTCGACGTCCTCGGCCAGGATGCGGCCGATGGCGCGGGCCAGGGGCACGGTCTCAGCCGGCAGGGGCGGGACCTCAGCCAGCATGGCGGCGCGGGCCGCCTCCACCGTCATCAGCTTCATGCGCGAACCCAGTCGCCGGACTTGCCGCCGGACTTGGCGAGTAGGCGCACGGCCTCGATGGTCATGGCCTTATCGGCGGCCTTCAACATGTCATAGACGGTCAGGCAGGCCACGGAGACGGCGGTCAGCGCCTCCATCTCCACGCCGGTCTGGCCGGTGGTGCGGGCCCGCGCCGTGACCTTCAGACCGCCGTCGCCCGGCTTAACCCGGACCTCGACCTTGGTCAGCGCCAGGGGGTGGCAGAGCGGGATCAGCTCCGACGTCTTCTTGGCGGCCATGATGCCGGCGATCTCGGCCGTGGCCCGGACGTCACCCTTCTTGGCGTCGCCGGCCAGGGCCAGGGCCAGGGTCTCCGGGGCCATGGCGACGAAGCCCTCGGCCACCGCCTCGCGCGCGGTGGAGGCCTTGTCCGAGACGTCGACCATATGGGCGCGGCCGGTCTCGTCGATGTGGGTGAGCTTGCTCACTTCTCCAGCAGCCTCGGCATCAGCTCGACCATGTTGCAGGGCATGTGGCGGCTGTCGAGCTGACCGGAGATCACCTTGTCCCAGCCGTCCTTCACCGCCCCGTTGGAGCCTGGCAGGCAGAAGACGAAAACCCCGTCGATGATGCCGGCGGTGGCGCGGCTCTGCAGGGTCGACAGCCCCACCGACTGGTAGCTGACCAGGTGGAAGACCACGGAGAAGCCGTCGATCTTCTTGTCGAACAGCGGCTCCAGGGCTTCCGGCGTCACGTCGCGGCCGGTGATGCCGGTGCCGCCGGTGGTGATGATCGCGTCGATGGCCTTGGACGCGATCCAGGCCTTCACCTGGGCGCGGATCTCTTCGACGTCGTCCTTGACCACGGCGCGCTCGGCCAGTTCGTGGCCATAGTCGGTGATGCGCCCGGCCAGGATCTTGCCGGAGGTGTCGCTCTCGACATCGCGGGTGTCCGAGACGGTCAGCACGGCGATGCGCACCGGCTTGAGCGGCAGGCTGTCCTCGATCCGCCCGCCGAAGGTGATGGTGCTCATGGCTTGGTCTCCGGGCCCTGGCTGTCCCACCGGGCGATATCTGAATGGTCCTGGTCGCGGGGCTCGATCCACCTTGGGCCGTCGGGACCGGTCTCCTTCTTCCAGAAGGGGGCGCGGCTCTTCAAGTAGTCCATGAGGAAATCGCAGGCCTCGAAGGCGGCGCGGCGGTGCGGAGCGGCGGTGGCGACGAAGACGATGGCCTCGCCGGGCGCGATGTCGCCGACCCTGTGGACGATCATCAGGTCCTGCAGGGCGAAGCGCGTCTGGGCCTGGTCGGCGATGGCCTGGATGGCCCGCTCGGTGAAGCCCGGATAGGCCTCCAGGGTCAGGGTGGTGGTCGAGCCGGCCTCGGCGCGGGCCAGGCCTGTGAAGCTGGCGATGGCGCCGGTCTCAGTGCGGCCCTGGGAGAAGTCGGTCAGGAGAGCGCCGGGCTCGAAGGGCTGGTCGGTGAGCCGGATCATCAGCCGCCGCTCATCGGGGGCAGGAAAGCGACCTCGGAGCGGGCGGTGACGGGGGCGTCGCCGCGGACGATCTCCAGGTCCAGGGCGATCTGGACGCCAGGACCGGACAGGGCCTCGCCCAGGGTTTGGTTGTCTTCAGCCAGGCGGGTCTTGAGGGCTAAGAGGCTGTCGCCCTCGATCTCGCGCTCGCGCCAGCCGGCGAGGTCGGCCAGGCGGCCGAACAACAGGACACGGGCCATGGCTCAGCCGCCCGTGGTCGACATGTGCCGGGCCACGGCGGGGGCGGCGGCGCGGGCGATCTGGAAGTCGTGGCCTTGAGGCTTTGCGTCGACGGCCAGGCGGATGGCGTCGACCAGGTCGGCGTCGCTGGCGCCCGCGCGGATCACCGCCCGCAGGTCCGAGGCGTCCTCCCTGCCGAGGCAAGTATGCAGGGTGCCGGTGCAGGTCAGCCGCACCCGGTTGCAGGCCTCGCAGAAGTTATGGCTGAGCGGGGTGATGAAGCCCAGCCGGCCGCCGGTCTCGTCCACCCCGACATAGCGGGCCGGGCCGCCGGTCTGGTGGTCGATGTCGGTGAGGGTCCAGAAGCTCTCCAGCTCGCGGCGGACGTCCTTCAGCGACAGGAACTGGTCGGTGCGGTCGACCTCGATCTCGCCCAGGGGCATGGCCTCGATCAGGGTCGTATCGCAGCCCCGGCCGTGGGCCCAGGCGATCAGTTCGGGCAGCTCAGCGGCGTTGTCATCCTTCAGCGCCACGGCGTTGATCTTGACCTTCAGGCCGGCGGCCTGGGCCGCGTCGATCCCGGCGATGACCTGGGCGAGCTGGCCGCCGCGGGTCAGGGTGCGGAACAGCTCGGGCTTCAGGGTGTCCAGCGAGACATTGACCCGCCGCACGCCCGCAGCTGCCAGCTGGTCCGCGAACTCGGTCAGGCGCGTGCCGTTGGTGGTCAGGGTCAGCTCGTCCAGGGCTCCGGACTTCAGGTGACGGCCCAGGGATCCGATCAGGTCCATCACGCCTTTGCGCACCAGAGGCTCGCCGCCGGTGATCCGCAGCTTCCTCACGCCCAGACCCACGAAGGCCGAGGCGAGGCGGTCCAGCTCCTCAAGGGTCAGCACTTCCTTCTTGGGCAGGAAGGTCATGTGCTCGGACATGCAATAGACGCAGCGAAGGTCGCATCGGTCGGTGACCGAGACCCGCAGATAGGTCACCGTGCGGCCATACCCGTCGATCAGGGCGGGACCGCCAAAGGCCTGCGTGCGCGCGTCCAACCCAGCCGCCTCCGAAACGGCGCAAGGACGCGCCGGTCATGCTCCCCTTCTACCGCCCGGCCGGCGGCGAAAAAACCCGTCCACGCCCCAAGTGGGCCAGCCAGGCGCTTGATAAGTTTCAAGTCCCGACAATCGCGGCGCCCGCCACAGGTTGCTGATTTTCGCGCGCGCCCGCGCCGACGCCGCAGGCGCAGGCGCCGCAGCCCCCGCCCTAGGCTTCGATCAGGAGGCCCAGATGACCAGGATCGTGACGGCGGCGAACCACGCCCGCGCGCACCGCAAGGCGGACTTCACCTGCGGCCAGTTGATGGACGCCGCGCTGCAGATCATTGCGCGCGAGGGTGTTCATGCGGCCAGCTATGCGCGGATCGCCCAGCAGGCCGGCGTCGTTCGCGGCGTCATCTACTATCACTTCGAGGATCGCCCGACCTTCCTGCGGGCGCTACACGCCCATGTGGTCCGGCGGCGGAATGAGCGGCTGGCGGCGGTGGCCCACGGCCCGATGGGGATGCGCTCGCTCTCAGCCCTGATCGACCTCTATTGGGGACTGCTGCAAGAGCCGCCATTCCGCGCGCACGCCGAACTGGCCAAGGCGGCTGAGAGCGATCCTGGCCTACGGGCGATCATGGCCCGCGAGGCGCCGGTCTGGGGCCTGCCCGGCCTCGCCTTGGGAAACCCGGACAGTGACGGACGGATGCTCCTGGCCATCCTGGCGTGCGTCTCCAACGCCTCCGAGGAGGGGTCATCGTCGCATCAACCGGGCAAGCCGGCGATGCTCGACTATCTGAAGCGCCTGGTGGCGGCAGGCGTCCCACAATTGGTCACAGCCGCCTGAGCCTGCGCCAGGTCTTGCGGGGTATTCAGATTGGCGAAGGCGGCCGGGTCCGGCCAGGCCGCGGTGACGCAGCCGACCTGCTCGGCGAACCCCCGCAAGGACGAACGCCCCGTCGCCAAGTAGGCGCCGACCTCCCCCGCACAGGACGCCTCCCAGAGCGAGCAGGCCGGATGCAGCCGGTCGCCGGAGACCGCCAGGGCCGCCCGCGACGCAGGCACCCCGTCCATAGCTTCAACCAGGCGGTCAGCCAGGTCCTGAGGCAGGTGTGGCGCGTCGCAGGGCAGCAGCAGGAGACGCCGCGCCCCGACCTGTCCCGCAAAGGTCAGCCCCGCATAGAGGCCCGCCATAGGGCCTTCGACATCCGGAGGGTCCGGAAGTTCGGGGGCCCGCAAGCCCTTGCCTGCCTGGCCGGTCCGGCGCACGGACACCGCCACGTACGGAGAGCGCTGAAGGGCGAAGTCGAGGGCCCAGTCGATCAGTGGGCGGCCCTGCAGCAGCCGCAGGGGCTTGTCGCCGCCCATCCGGCGCCCCTCGCCGCCGGCCAGCACCACCACGACCAGGTCCGGGGTCATTTGTGACGCCCGACGCGCGGGCGGGGCGGCGGCCGCAGCACGGCTCCGGTCATCAGCCGCTGGGCTGCTGCCGCACCGCCGACACTGGTCTCCAGGTCCCGCAGCAGGCCGTCCTGGACCGAGTAGATCCAGCCATGGACCGACAGGGGCTGGCCCCGCCGCCAGGCGTCACGGACAAAGGGGTTGGCGGCCACGGCGGCCACCTGGGCCTTCACGTTGCGCTCGCAGACATCGTTCACCCGGGCGTCGAAGTCGGCGATGGCCTCGAGCTCTCCGGCATGCTCGGCGCACAGGCAGGCGACCGGCTGCAGCCAGTGGTCGATCAGCCCATGCCGCTCCCCGCTGAGCGCGGCGCGCACGCCGCCGCAGCCATAGTGGCCGCAGACGATCACATGGCGGACCCGCAGGATCTCTACCGCGAACTGCAACACCGACAGGAAGTTGGCGTCCTGGGGTGGGGCAAGATTGGCGACATTGCGGTGGACGAACAGCTCGCCCGGATCCAGGCCGACGATCTCGTTGGCCGGCACGCGGCTGTCGGAACAGCCGATCCACAGATAGTCCGGCGCTTGCTGGCCCTTCAGCCGCTTGAAGAAACCGGGATCAGCCGCGACCTTGCGCGCGGCCCAAGCCTTGTTGTTCGCCTTCAGGTGATCGAGCATGGCCGCGCCATACCTCCGCCCGCCCGTCGCCGC
>CAZXVO010000003.1:43310-47784 GCA_964643835.1 uncultured Phenylobacterium sp.
GCGAGCCGTCGGCTGAGCGCCTTGAGATCGTCCTGCGACAGGCGCAGGCGGGCGATCGGTAGGACGATGGCGTTCTCGAGCGCCAGATGTCGGCGCTCCTGGGCGGCGAACTGGCTCAGGTCGCGTCGGCGATCCATCTGGCCGCCTGGCGCCTCGCGGGCCTCCAGGCAGGCCTCCAGGTGCTGGCGCACCTGACGGCCAAGCACCCCGTCGGCCTTATGTTCGGCGGACAGCAGTCCCAGGATCCGTTCGAGGTCATCTTCCGGCTGGCAACGGCGGCGCAGCAGCGGGAACAGATCCTCTTCCTCGTCGATAATGTGGACAGGCGCCTCGTAGCGCAGGAAGTCCACCACCTCGCTCACCGCCGCGGCGTCGAAGAAGGTGGCCGCCGCCAGCTGGTCGATGGCGTGACACAGCTGGCGGTGCCGATAGTGGTCGGCGAAGAAGAAGCTGAGCGGATCGGCGACCAGGCTGTCGGGCAAGGGCTCTATGGCGCGGTCAGCGGCCTTGGCCGCATCCCTGGTCACAGCTTGAACTCCAGGCTGACCCAGACCTTAGTGCGATCCGGATAGGCCGGACCGACGCCGTCGAACCGCGCCGCCTTGGCCTCCAGGTTCAGGCGCTTGGTCAGCGGATAGGCCGCCAGCATATCGAGCTCGGAGCCATAGGCCTGGCCGCCCTTGGCCGCCTCGAAGTCGTGAGCCGCCAGTTGCAGGCGCAAGGCCTTGCCGTGGGACAGCTTGACCGTCCGGGTCGCGCGCAGGTTCAGGTCGCGAACTCCGTTGCGCGGGGTGGTCAGGAAGACGTCGTCCCAGCCCTGATAGGCGTGGAGGGTGGCCAGCGGCGTCTGGAAGCCCTGGCGGCCGTCGCCATCCAGCCGCTCATAACCCAGGTTCACCGCGCCCTTGGCGGTCTTCAGGCCCAGGCCGGCGCCCAGATAGTCGAGACTGAAGCTGGCGGGGTTGGCGCCGTAGTCGCTCTGTCGCGCGTACTCGCCCTCATAGGTCAGGGCGCGCCCATCGCCGAGGGGTCTGGAGCCCGCCAGGCGCAGGCCATAGGTGGCGCTCGACTGGGTCGGCGCATTGGCGAAGTCGAGCAGGAAGCCATAGGCGGTCAGCTGACCGGCCGGCGTCGCGGCGTCCACCTGCATCAGGTGGGATTGGCTATCCCATTCGCCCTGGGGACTGTCGGGGCCGAACACCCGATGGACCTTGTCCACATAGGCGTAGGTGGCGGTCACGCCCTTGGCCGACTTGAGGTCGAGGCGGACCGCGTCGAAGGTCTGCTCGTTCTGGCGGAAACCGACATTGCCGACGAAACGTGCGCCGCCCAGGATGATGCGCTGGCGGCCGACCGTGACCCCGCCCTTGTCACCGGTCCAGGCAACCTGCAGCCGGTTCAGCTCCGTCGCCTCGGGATCGGCGACCGTGGGATAGCGGGTCTTGCCGTTGATCGTACTGTTGTAGCGATCCGAGACCGCCAACACGTTCTCGCCTTCCACCAGGGCCTTCAGCCCATGCCAGGCCGGGGTCTCGTAGCCGAGGCGGGTGCGCAGGGTGAGCGCCGCAGCGGTCTCGGGCAGGTTGTCCTGGTCCACGCCCTCATAGCGCAGGCGTTGTTCGAAGATGAGCTTGCCGGCGGGGGCGGCGGCGAAGGCGGTGCCCGGCGCCAGGAGGACGCCGGCCATGAGCGGCGCAAGACACTGAGCAGCACGGAAGGCGGCGGCCATGATCAGGCCCTCCTTTGGATAACGGTGAAACGGCGCGGCTCGGGGGTGAGCTTGCCCCGCAGGATGGACGCCAGGGCGGCCAGGGCCGGGTCCGTCGCCCCCTGGGCCGCGGAGATCAGCTGGGTCCAGGCTTCATCGTCGGCATCGGCGACAAAGGCCCTGGCCTGGGCTCTGACCCAGGCGGCAAGCGGCGTTTCAGCCTGGCCGGCGGCGGCCTCGACCCGGGCCAGGAGGGCCGGATCGGCGCCCCCGAGCCAGGCGGCGAGGCGTCCCGCAGTGACGTCGGCCACCAACAGTGCGCCCAGGGTGGCTCCGCCCTCGTCCGCGTCGCCGTCCGTCGCCTGGATCACGCCGTCGTGGCGGGCCTGGTCGGCGAGGGCCGAGACATAGCGGGCGGCCGCATTGGACCAGGCACGGCCTTCGAGGTTCAGGCGAATGTTCGGCTCGACGTGCTCGAAGGGCAGAGCCCGCCCCTCGATCCGGCGATCAAGGCGCAGGACGTGCCAGCCGAAGCGCGACCGCACGGGCTCGGGCGAGACCTGGCCAGGCTGCAGCCTGGCCAGCACGGCCTCGACCTCGCCCACCAGGTCGCCCGGGCCGAGCTGGCCCAGGGATCCGCCCACCGCGGCGGAGGAGCAGGCCGAGAGGGTCCTGGCGAGTTCGGCGAAGCGGCCCGGCGCGCAGGCGAGGTCGGCGATGACGTCCAGGGCGGCTTGCCGCCCGTCGTCGCCTTCGGCCGCCAGCAGGATATGCGAGGCCTCGACCAGGTCCGGGGTGCGGAAGCGCTCAGCCTGGCTCTCATAGACCCGGCGGCACTCAGCCTCCGTCGGCGCCTCGACGGTCACCTCCAGGTCGAGGACGGCGCGGATCAGCGCCTCTTCCGGCGTCTCCTCACGCCCCGCGGCGTCGATCTCCGGCTCGGGCTCGAGGTCCAGTTGCCGGGCGCGATGCAGCAGCAGGGCGCGGACCGCCAGGGCGTGCGCCGCCTCGGCCCAGGCCTGGGCCCCGTCCGAGGCGGGATGGTTCTGCGCCTCGCGGGCGATGAGGGCTTCGGGGATCTGGACCCCACCAACGACCAGGCTGCGCATGGCTCAGCGCTCCCGAGAAATGTAGGTGGGACGGAGGGCCCGCTTGGTGCGAACCAGCTGCCAGCCGCGACGGCCCAGGTACCAGATGGGCGCCGAAAGCATGTGGACCAGGCGGGTGAACGGGAAGACCAGCAGGATGGTCATGCCCAGCACCAGGTGCGCCTTGAACACCGGGGCGGCGTCGGCCACGTAGTCGGCGGCCCCCACCCGGAAGCTGAAGATCCCCTGGGCCCAGTTCATGAACTTGACCATCTCGTGCCCGTCGCGGTGCTGCAGGGAGACCGGCAGGGTCGAGAGCCCGAGGATCAGCTGGGCGACCAGCAGGACCAGGATGGCGATGTCGCCAAAGCTGGAGGTCTTGCGGATGCGCGGGTCGGTGAGCCGGCGGTGCAGCAGGATCAGCGCCCCGGCCAGGCCGAAGGTGCCCGCAAAGCCGCCGGCGACGATGGCCAGCATCTGCTTGGCCGAGTGGGCCACGCCCAGGGCGTCGAACACCCAGATCGGCGTCAGCAGTCCGACGAAGTGGCCGGCGAAGATCATCAGGACGCCCAGGTGGAACAGCACCGAGCCGACCATGAGCTGGCGCCGCCGCAGCAGTTGGGAAGACCCGCTGCGCCAAGTGTACTGCTCGCGGTCGAAGCGGATCACCGAGCCGAGCGCCAGCACCGAGAGGGCGATGTAGGGATAGACCCCAAAGGCCAGCTGATTGAAATCCATGATGCTTCTCCCCTACTGGGCCGCGACCGCGGCGGGCGCGGCGGGCGACATGGCGCGGACCAGGGCCTCGGCCTTGGGACAGCCGGCCTCGCCGGGACCGAAGGTGACGGCGCTCTCGGCCCAGAGCTTGTCGAGGTCGGCGAGATCACCCGGATCGTCGTCGGGTTCCTGCAGCAGGGCCGCCAGGGCGGCGGCGTCCGGCGTCTCCCCGGCCAGGGCGCCGAGGGCGCCGAAGACCGCGCGATACGGACTGCCGCGCTTGTGCAGGCGCTCCGACAGGGCCGCCAGCACGTGGCTGGCCTCGGCCAGCAGCGAGGCGGCCTGCGCGTCCGGCAGGGTGCTCAGGAACTCCAGGAACACCGGGAGGTGGTCGGGCAACTCGTTCGCCGACAGCTCCAGGCCATGCTCGCGGTAGAGCTCCAGCAGGGCCACCATGGCCTGGCCACGGTCGCGGCTCTCACCGTGCACATGCTCGTAGAGATTCAGCGACAGGGAGCGGGTCCGGTCGAACAGCCAGACATACTCCTCCTGGCGCTCATAGAGGTCGCCCACCGCGATGGCGTGGGAGAGGCGGACCAGGGCCCGGCGGATGGGCTCCGGCAGGGCGGCATCCTCCGACAGGATCGCCGCGGCGGCGGGCAGTTCGGCCCGGACGGCCTCGGTCGGGTAGCAGAGCAGCAGCGCCAGGGCGCGATAGCTGAGAGACATCTCAAACCTCCATGAGGGGCTTGGCGCGGGAGCGCGGATTGCGGCCGAACAGGCCGAGTTCGGTGCGGCCGCCGGAGCAGCCGTTCCCGAAGCTGAAGCCGCAGTCGCCGCGCAGGTCGTAGGCGTCCTCCACCACCTCGCGGTGGGTGGTGGGGATGACGAAGCGGTCCTCGTAGTTGGCGATGGCCATGTATCGGTACATGTCCTCAACCTGGACCGCGGTGAGCCCGAC
>CAZXVO010000004.1:0-15595 GCA_964643835.1 uncultured Phenylobacterium sp.
CATCCGCCGCCACGGAGTTCATGGGTGGCCGGGACAAGCCCGGCCATGACGGCGCCGCTTGGGTCCCACTGTGCTTTGCAGTGCTTCCACAAGCGGAGAAGGACCCTCCGGGGACCACCTATTCAGTGGAGCCCTAGTCGACCCCGGCCACGCCCAGCAGGGCGGCCAGGCCGACCTGCATGCCCTTCACGCTGGCGTCCTTCTCGACGTCGATCCATTCGTCGAGGGCGTGAGCCCGGCCGGCCGTGCCGCCGGAGCCGATGGTGACGGCGGGAATGCCCAGGCTCATGGGCACGTTGGAGTCGGTCGAAGACGCCTCATGCTCCGGCTTGAAGCCCAGGGCGCTGATCGCCGCCTGGGTGACGCGCACGATGTCGGCCTTCGGGTCCGTCGCGCCGGCCGGGCGTTCGCCGATCACCTTGGCGTCGTAACTGACCTTGCCGAAGCGGGTGTTGCGGGCGGCGTTCTCGCCGGCCACGGCCGAGTCCAGGATGCCGACCAGCTTCTGGTCCAGCTTGGCCAGTTCGGCGGCGCTCTCGGAGCGCATGTCGAACTCCATATAGACCTCGTTGGGGATGGAGTTCACCGAGGTGCCGCCCCCGGTCACGCTGGCCGAATAGGTGGTCTTGGGATCCGCGGGGGTCTGGATCGCGTAGAGATCGACCACCGACTTCGACATCGCCGCCATCGGGTTCACGATCCCGAAGGCGCCATAGCTGTGGCCGCCCGGTCCCTTGAAGGTCACGCGATAGCGCTTGGAGCCGACGCCGCGGTCCACCACCCGGCTCGGGTCGGTGCCGTCCATGGAGAAGAAGGCGCTGATCCGGCCCTTGTAGGGGCCCTTGTTGAACAGGAAGCGCGTGCCGCGCAGGTCGCCGGGGCCTTCTTCGCCAACATTGGCGACGAACAGGATGTCGGCCTTGGTCTTGATCTTGGCGGCGTCGAGGGCGCGCATATAGGCGAGCAGGACGGCCAGCGAGCGGGTGTCGTCGCCGATGCCCGGAGCCATCAGCTTGGTTCCCTCGCGGCGGACCTTCACATTGGTGCCTTCCGGAAAGACCGTGTCCTGGTGGGCGGCGAGAACGACATAGGGGCCCTTGCCCTGGGTCTTCGTCCCGGCGCGCACGCCGGTGACATTGCCCTCGGCGTCCATCTGCACGTCGCTCAGGCCCGCGGCCTTCCACATCTCCAGCAGGGCCTTGCCGCGCTCGGCCTCCTTGAAGGGCGGGGCGGGGATCTCTGTCAGGGTGATGATGTCGGCGACCGTGCGGTCATGCTGGTCGGCGAGGGTCTTGGCCGCCGTCTTGAAGGCGGGGCTCGCCACCAGCTTGGCGACAGCGGCGTCCGGGTTGGCGGCCTGGGCGGAGAGCGGGGTGGCGCTCAGGGTGGCGAACAGCAGAGCGTAGGCGATCGGGCGCATGGAGACTCCGTGGGACTGAGGCTTCGCTCATAGCCCAAAGGGGGCGCGGCGACCAATTGTCTCAGAGCGACCCATTTCGGGCGACGGGCGGGGCGACATCCCCGAGGTGAACCCGAAATTTACAAAGCTACAGCTAAGCCTAGGGGGCTGCGCGAGCCCTCGTCCGCGCGTCCGGACCAGGCGATGCAGACCTCCACCAAGATCAATCTCGAGAAGGCGACCGCCCTCGTGATCGATGACAACCAGCAGGCGCTCGACCTGCTGTGCGGGGTCCTGGCCAGTTTCGGCCTGCGCGAGCAGGTGCGCTGCAACAGCGCCATCGAAGCCAAGGAAGTCTGCAAGCGGCAGACCTTCGACCTGATCCTCACCGACGGCGCCATGCCGGAGATGGACGGCTATGAGTTCGTCCATTGGCTGCGGCGCGAAGGCGGCGACCAGGGCCGGCTGACCCCGGCCATCGTGATCACCGCGCACACCCGCAAGTCTCACGTGATGAAGGCGCGGGACTGTGGCGCGAACTTCATCATCGCCAAACCGATCACTCCGGCCATCATCCTGCAGCGCATCCTGTGGGTGGCCCAGGCCAGCCGGATGTTCATCGAGGCCGACACCTTCATCGGCCCGGACCGGCGCTTCAAGCAGCTCGGTCCGCCGGCGGAGTTCCCGGACGGCCGGCGCAAGGACGACAAGCCCATCGAGCTCGGGGCGGCTCAGGAGCCGAACATGAGCCAGGAAGAGCTCGACAACATGATCAAGGCACAAAAGGCCGCGCTATGAGCGTCGTGAAAAAATACCATGTGAAGCCCCGGCTCGCGACGCTGATCAAGCAGTCGGGCGGCATGTATGTCGGCGAGGCGCTGAAACGCGGCCAGGCGGTGATCGAGGAGCATCTCGAGGACTGCCTGAGCGAGATCGACCTGGCCATGGCGGCCATGGAAGCGCTCGCCGCCAAGCCCGGCTACGACATCGAGGAGATGTACACCGCTTCGACCCGCGTCATCGCGGCCTGCGCGGTGCTGTCGGACGAAAGCTTGGCCCAGGCGGCCCGCTCCCTGTGCGACCTGATCGACCGGGCCAGCGAGACCGGCAAGATCAACCCCATGAGCGTCCAGGTGCACCTGGCTTCCATGAAGCTGCTGCACCGCTCGGAGGCGGGGCCGGACGAACGGGCCCAGATCATCAAGGGCCTGGCCCTGGTGGTCGAGAAGCAGGAGCGGCAGGCCCAGGCGCAAGCCGAGGCCGCCGCCGCCAAGGCCGCCAAGAGCTAGGCGTTAAGGCCGAGCGCCGCGAGCGCCCGGGTCTTGACGGCCTTGTAGTCGACCTTGCCGTTCGGGGCGCGGCCGATGCTGTCGACCACGACCAACTCGCGCGGGGCCTTGTAGTGGGCCAGCTGAGCCTTCACGTGATCCGCCATCTCGGCCAGGGACAGCTCGGCTGAGCTGTCCGGCTCCACGACCGCGCAGATGCGCTCGCCAAACCGCGGGTCAGGCACGCCCACCACCACAGCGTCCCGGACACGCGCATGGGTCTTAAGGGCTTCCTCGACCTCTTCGGGGAAGACTTTTTCGCCGCCAGTGTTGATGCACTGCGAGCCGCGGCCGAGCAGCTTCAGGGTGCCGTCGGTGTTGACCTCGGCGAAGTCGCCCGGCACCGACCAGCGCACGCCCTCCATGATCTTGAAGGTCTTGGCGCTCTTTTCCTCGTCCTTGTAGTAGCCCATCGGCAGGAAGCCGGAGACGGCGACCAGGCCGCGCTCGCCGGAGCCCGGCTCCACGCGCTTGCCCTCTTCGGTGAACACCGCCGTGTTCGGACCCAGCATGAAGGCCGCGGTCTGGGCCTCCGCCCCCGCCGCCGAGGCCGAGGCGCCCAGGCCCACGGCTTCCGAGGAGCCGAAGCTGTCGGCGATCATGGCGCCGGGGATGTGACCCAGCAGGCCACGCTTGTTCTCCTGGCTCCACATGGAGCCGGACGAGCTCATGGAGCGCACGCTCGACAGGTCCCAGCGGCCAGGATTGGCGTCCAGCGCCTCCAGCATCGGGGTGGAGAAGGCCAGGCCGACGATGACGATGTTGGTGGCCTTCAGCCGCTCGACCTCGTTCCAAAGCTCGATGGCGTCGAACTTGCGCGAGGGCAGGGTGCACACCGTGCCGCCGCCGTTCAGGGAGATGAAGGCGGAGAACTGGCCGGTGCCGTGCATCAGCGGCGCGCAGGTGATCATCATCGCGCGCAGGTGCTCAGGCCCCTGGATGCGCTCCACCAGCTCGGCGATGGAGGTCGCGGGCGGGATCCCCAGGGCCGCGTTGCCCCCGGCGCCCAGCACGTTGAACAGGTCGTCCTGCCGCCACATCACGCCCTTGGGCATGCCGGTGGTGCCGCCGGTGTAGAGCAGCAACATGTCGTCCGGCGAGCGGCCCCACGGCGCCTTCACCGGGCGCTGGGCCGGAACCTTGGCGACAATCGCGTCATAGTCCTGCGCCCAGGCCGGGACCGGATGGCCGGGCTCGGCCACGGCGATCCACAGCTTGACCTTCGGCAGGCGGGTCTTGATCGCCTCGATGGTGGCGCTGAAGCCGGCGTGGAAGACCACGACCTCGGCGTCGGCGTTGTCGAAGAGATAGACCAGCTCCTCGCCGCCATAGCGGTAGTTGGTGTTGATCGGGTCCAGGCCCGCCTTGAAGGCCGCGTAGTAAGCCTCCAGGTACTCCGGGCCGTTGTAGAGATAGGCGGCGAGCTTGGCGTCGCCGCCGACGCCTGAGGCGATCAGGTGGGCGGCCAGGGCGTCGGCCCGGGCGTCGAACTGCCCCCAGCTGATCACCCGCTCGCCCTGGATCAGGGCTGGATGGTCCGGCTGCATGCCGGCGATGGCTTCCCAGACGTCAGCGATGGTCCAAGCGCTCACGACCGCCTCCCGTGTTGTGTTCTTGTTGAACACAGTTGGCGTCGGGCAGGCGGTCTTCGTCAACGGTGACGCGAGGAAAGGTGACGCTACGTCACCTGATTTCCTCAGGCGGCGCGGCGCTTTCGCAGTTCGCGGAAGGACACCAGCCGCTGGCCGGCCTCGTCCCACAGGGCCAGGCGGACGCAGGCGAAGCTCTCCCGCAGGCCCAGCCGGCTCACCGACTTCAGCTCCGGATTGTCCTTCAGGACGTCATTGAGCCGGTAGAAGGGGATGCGCGCCGACAGGTGATGCACGTGGTGGATGCCGATGTTGGCGGTCAGCCAGCGCAGGGGCTGGGGCAGGTCGTAGTGCGAGCTGCCGAGCAGGGCGGCCTCGTCACGCTTCCATTCGCCGTTGCGCGCCCAGGACACGCCTTCGAACTGGTGCTGCACGTAGAACAGCCACACCCCGATGGTGGCGGCGATCAGCAGAGTCAGGGTGTTGACCACCAGGACCGGGGTCAGGCCCACCAGCCAGATCAGCAGGCCGATGCCGGCGGCGGCGGCGAGGCCGTTGCCCAGGGTCGAGACCCAGGTCCGCCATTCCTTCATCATGCCGATCGGTACGCGTTGCTGCAGCAGGAAGACGAAGGCCGGGCCCAGGCCGAACATCACCAGCGGATGGCGATAGAGCCGGTAGCCGAGGCGGCGCAGCGGCGGCAGGGCGAGGTATTCCTCGACCGTCAGCATCTCGATCACGCCCAGGCCCCGGCGATCCAGGTTGCCCGAGGTGGCGTGATGGATGGCGTGGGTGCGGCGCCAGTAGTCGTAAGGGGTCAGGGTCAGGACGCCGATGGCGCGGCCGACCCAGTCATTGGCGGCGCGGGCCTCGAAGAAGGAGCCATGACCGCAGTCGTGCTGGATCATGAACAGCCGCACCAGGAACACCCCGGCCGGCAGGGTGAGCAGCAGGGCCACGGGCCACCAGCCGGCCTTGAAGGCCAGCCAGGCGACACCCCAGCTGGCCACGAAGATGGCCGCTGTCAGGGCCAGCTCGAACAGGCTGCGGCCGGTGGAGGATTTCCGATAGGGCGCGAGGAGTCGGCTCCAGTCGCGCTTCAGGCTCTCGGGGCGGGCGGGCGGCGAAGTCAGGTCCGTCAAGGCGTGTCCGGTAATCGAGATGGGTCGTGCGTCGCTTAAGACTAGGGGCCGTATGCGACGAAACCGTTATCCAGGCCAATCACAAGGCCGAGGGGTTCGATCCTGCGGCGATCGGTCCCCATTACACGGATTTAATGTTCGCAAACGGGCCTCGTGCTTGTCGCCGTCGCCAGGGCCTGCCTAGCCTCGGGCGCATTGCAGCCGACCCCTTGGCCTCGCGGGCGGGCGGTGACGGGCTGGGCTTAGTCAGGGTATTGATTTCATGAGAACTCTTGATCGTCGCGGCTTTCTTCTGACCTCCGCCGGCGCGGCGGTTCTGGCCGCGAGCCCCGCCCTGGCCCAGGGCGCCGAGGACGCGAAGCTGAGAACGCTGCTCGACAAGATGTTCGAGGACCAGGTGGATGAAAGCCCGCAGCGGGCCACCGGTCTGGGCATGGACAAGGGCGCGCGCGCCGCCCTGAAGGGCCAGCTCGACGACAATTCCGCCGCCGGCCGGGCCAAGCGCCTGGAGGCGGTGCGGGCCCGGGTCGCCGCGCTGAAGGCCATCGACCGCAACGCCCTGTCGAGCGCCGGCAAGGTCGACCTCGACGTCGTGCTCTACCAGAACGCCAATGCGCTGAACGCCGGCGACCGCTACCAGTTCGGCTCGGCCGGCGGCCGGTTCAGCCCCTATGTGATCAGCCAGCAGAACGGGGTCTATCAGTCGGTCCCCGACTTCATGGACAATCAGCACCGGGTGGCGACCGCGGAAGACGCCGACGCCTGGCTGTCCCGGCTGCACGCCTTCGGCAAGGCGCTGGACCAGGATCTGGCGCGCATGCAGTCCGACGTCGCGGCCGGCGTCGTGCCGCCCGACTTCACCTGCGACCTGGCCCTGGCCCAGCTGAAGGCCCTGCGCGACCAGGCCCCTGAGAAGACGGTCATGGTCACCTCCCTGGCCGGCAAGGCCAAGGCCGCAGGCCTCACCGCCGACTATGCCGGCCCGGCGGCTGTGATCGTGGCGCAGGAGATCTTCCCCGCCCTCGACCGCCAGATCGCCGCCCTGCAGGCGGTCCGCGCCAAGGCGACCAGCGACGCCGGTATCTGGAAGATCGAGAACGGCGCGGCCTACTACCAGGACGCCCTTCGCGCCTCGACCACCACCGAGATGACCGCCGACGAGATCCATCAGATGGGCCTCGACCAGGTGGCTGAGATCACGGACCGCATCGATGCGATCCTGAAGGCTCAGGGCATGAGCAAGGGCACGGTGGCCGAGCGCCTCACCGCCCTGAACAACCGGCCGGACCAGCTCTACGCCAACACCGACGAGGGCCGCGCTGAACTGCTGGCGGCGCTGAACGTACAGATCGGCGAGATCTACAAGAAGCTGCCTCTCGCCTTCGCGACCCTGCCCAAGGCCAAGGTCGAGGTGAAGCGGGTGCCGGTGTTCATCCAGGACGGGGCGTCCAACGGCTACTACCAGGGCGCGGCCCTGGACGGCTCGCGCCCGGCCAACTTCTTCATCAACCTGAAGGAGACGCACGACTGGCCGAAGTACAACCTGCCGACCCTGGTCTATCACGAGGCGGTGCCGGGCCATCACCTGCAGATCGCGCTGGCCCAGGAAAGCACCCGCATTCCGATCATCCGGCGCACCGGGGGCAGTTTCTCCGCCTTTTCCGAGGGCTGGGCGCTCTATGCCGAACAGCTCGCCGACGAGATCGGCGTCTATCAGGGCGATCCGCTGGGCCAGGCGGGCTACCTGCAATCCTTGCTGTTCCGGGCCTCGCGCCTGGTGATTGACACCGGCATTCACGCCAAGCGCTGGAGCCGCGAAAAGGCCACCGACTACATGGTCAGCGTCACCGGCTATCCGCGCACCCGCGCCCAGCGGGAAGTGGAACGCTACTGCGTCTCACCCGGTCAGGCGTGCAGCTACAAGGTCGGCCATACGGTTTGGACGCGGCTGCGCGCGGAAGCGAAGGCCAAGCTGGGGCCGAAGTTCGATCTGAAGGCCTGGCACGATGCAGCTCTTCTGTCGGGGTCGATGCCGCTGACGGTGCTGGAGCGCCGCCTGGCGGAGTGGACCGCCGCCCAAGCCTAGGCGGGGTGGGCCGCGGTCAGCTCCAGGTCTCTCGCGCGCCCGCCCGGCGACGGGGGGCCACAGCGCCCTGGCCGACAGGCTGCTGCGGGGTCTCTGAACCGGCGCCGTAGAGCCAGCCTTGGGCGTAGTCGACGCCGGCGGCGCGGACCACTTCCTCGGCGGCGGGGCTCTCGACCATCTCGGCGATGGTCTTGACGCCCAGTTCGGCGCACATGCGCACCAGATGGCGCAGGAAGGTCGACTGGCGGCCGCCGTGCTCGATCTCGCGGATGAAGCGGCCATCGAACTTCACGATGTCCAGGGTCAGGTGCTGCAGGTAGCCCAGCGAGGCGGCGCCGGACCCGAAGTCGTCAAGGCAGACCTGGCAGCCGGAGGTGCGCAGCATCTGCAGATGCCGATCGGCGAGGCCGAGGTCGTCAATGGCGGCGCTTTCGGTAAGTTCAAACATCAGCCGCTTGCGGACGGCCTGGTGCCGGACCAGCATCTGGCGGACTGAGCCCATGAAGTCGGCATTGACGATGGTCCGGCCGGAGATGTTGACCGCCAGCTTCAGGCCCGGATTGGCGTTGAGCTCGCGGATCGCCCGCTCAAGGATGGCCAGGTCCAGGCCCTGGATCATGTCCAGTTCCTCGGCCAGCCGGATCATCGGGAAGGGGCTGTCGTCGCCGAAGCGGACCAGCACTTCGTGATGGTGCAGGGCCCCGCCGGCCTTCAGATCCACCACGGGCTGATAGATCAGCCGGAAGTCGCCGGCGCGCACGACCTTCTGCAGGTCGCCCATCCGGGTCAGGGTTTTCTGCACCGACTGGGCCACCACGTCGTCTAGGTCGCCGGGCGGCACGCCGGGCATGCCGTCGCGAATGAAGGAGTCCAGCGAGAAGCGAATGGCGCGGATGACCTGGCCCGGCGCCGCGTCGTGGGTGTTGAGGGCCTTGGTCGCGGCCACTGGCTTGACGTTGTGCGCCTCGGCCCGGGCCAGCAGGGTCAGCAGGCGCTTGGTCAGGCTGTCGGCCGTCTCGCCTTGCTGGCGGATCAGGGCGTAGCGGTCTTCGCCCAGCCGGGCGGCGGCCCCTCCGCCGTGGCTCTGGGCCAGGAGGATGCCGGTGAGCCGTTCCTCCAGCACCTGGGCGGCGCGCTCGTCCATGTCCTGGCGTAGGTTCGACAGGCCCTCCATCTCCACCAGGGCCAGTTCCAGCTCCAGCCCGCTCTGCTGAGCGGATTCGAGCAGGTTGGCGGTGGCGGCCTCGAAGGCTGCCTTGTCCTGCAGGCCGTGGCTGGCCTTGGGCGCGGCGCGGCTGAGGGCGCAGGAGATCAGGCCTTGGTTGTCGGGCAGGCAGAAGGCTGAGAGGGTGGCGGCGCGGTCCGGCCCGCCATGATTGGCCAGGCTGACCACTACGGGGCCTGCCCGGCGACCGGGGCCAAGGCCGTCGAACAGAGCCTGCAGCAGCGGCCAGTCGCGTTGGTCAATGAAGTCGCGCCAGGCCTGGCCGATGACCTGGGTGTCCCGCGCGCCTGAGATCGCCTCGGCCGCACCGATCGCGAAGCTGATCACGCCGGTCGGCGAAATCTCGATCAGCAGATCCGCGCTGGCGAAGGCGAATCCGAGCAGGCGTTGGGGCGCGAGCAATAGGCGGGCTCCTGTTTCACGCCCTTTGTTCCACACGAGACTTAAGAGCCGGTGCAAATCGTCGCGCAGTGGAAGAAAAGTTCAGCATGCGCGCCCCGGCTGCGACCGGCTTGATTCCGCCGCCTGGCACAGGCTTCCTGCGCAGATGTTCGATCCATCACTTCGCCACCGGCCGACGGCCCGGGTGCTCCTGTTCGACCCTGTCGGCAGCATCCTGTTGATGAAGGGGCGGCTGCCGAACCGGCCCCAAGCTTCGGCGGCCTGGTTCACCGTCGGCGGCGGCGTCGAGCCGGGCGAGACCCTGGAAGCGGCGGTGCGCCGGGAGATCGCCGAGGAGACCGGCTTCCTCGACATCGAGATCGGGCCGGTAGTGTGGCTACGCGAAGGGGTCGGCGCCCTGTCCACCGGCGAGACCGTGCTGTTCTGCGAAAGCTATGTCGTCGCGCGCTGTCCGGGCGGGGAGGCGAGCCGCGCAGGCTGGGAAGCCCACGAGGTCGACCTGGTGGACGACATGCGCTGGTGGACCCTGGACGAGGTCTCGGTCGCGACAGAACGAATCTATCCCGAGCGCTTCATCGAATTGCTGCCGGAGGTCGCCGCGGGCCGCTATCCGGCCGAGCCCCTGGTCATCACCGTGCCCAGGAAGCCGCGAGTCTAGCGGGGCTGCCTATCCGGCGATCGCCGCCGGGGCGGCCGGGGCCTCGTCCTCGGCCATGGCGGCCATCATGGCGCTGACCAGGCTTTGGGCCTGGATGGGCTTGGTCACGAACCCAGCGAAGCCCAGCTCGGCGTAGCGGGCGGGGCCCAGGGTCATGGCGTCTGCGGTGACGGCGATGAACGGGCTCGCCAGGTTGGGGCCGGGTTCGGCGCGCACGGCCTGGAGCACGTCGATCCCAGTCATTTCCGGCATCTGGATGTCCATGAGCACCAGGTCGAAGGCCTGGGTGCGCAGCATCTCCAGCGCCTCCGGACCGCCGCCGGCCTTGCTGATCTGGAAGCCCAGGGCGCCTAGCAACTGTTCGAGCACCAGCAGGTTGGTCGGGTTGTCGTCCGCCGCCAGGATGGACAGGGCCGCGGCCTCGCCATCGGGGGCGTCGGGCTCCGGTCGGCTCGCCGCCGGGGCGGCGCAGGCCTCGAAGGGCAGGCGAAGAATGAAGGTCGAGCCCCGACCGATGGTGCTCTCCACCGAGATGGAGCCGCCCATCAGGTCGGACAGCTGCTGGCAGATGGCCAGGCCCATGCCGGTGCCGGCGAAGCGTCGAATGTCGGAGGCGTCGACCTGGCGGAACATCTCGAACAGCCGCGGCACGTCGGCCTCGGCGATGCCCACCCCGGTGTCGGACACCGCAAAGGCCAGGGTGTCGCCCTGCTCGCAGGTCAGGGTGACGGAGATGCCACCCTCCTCGGTGAACTTCAGGGCGTTGCCGGCCAGGTTGAACAGGATCTGGCGGACTCGGCGCGGATCCAGGGCGGCGTGGTCGGGCACATTGGGGGCGACGTCCACGCTGAGGGCCAAGCCGCGGTCGGTGGCGTTGGGGCCCCAGAAAGCCTCCATCTCGGCGATCAGGGCGCGCAGGTCGCAGGGCGCCTTGTGGATCTCCATACGCCCGGCGTCGATCTTCGAGAGGTCGAGGACGTCGTTGAGGATCGACATCAGGAACTCGCCGCTCTTGATGATGGTGTCGACCTGCTGCCGCTGCAGCGGCGTCATTTCCGAACGCTGGAGCATCTGGGCCATGCCCAGCACCCCGTTCATGGGGGTGCGGATCTCGTGGCTCATGGTGGCCAGGAAGGTGGACTTGGCAAGGCTGGCCTCGCGGGCTTCCTCGCGAGCCTGTTCGGCGGCCTCGGCCTGCATCAGGGCCTGGTCAATGGCGGTGGTCAGGTGGTCGACCAGCCGTGTGGTCTCGTTCTGGCGACGCATGAGGGCGCTGTTCGAGCGCCCGGCCAGGCGGCTGATCAGGCCGCTCATGGCCAGCAACAGGGCCAGACCGCCCCACAGCACAAAGTCCGCTGGCCGCTCGATCACGCTGGCGACCAGAACCGCCAGGCCCAGGCCCGGCGCGGCGATGCCATAGGAGAAGATGTAGGGTGACAGGATGGCCTGGTTGACCGCGACCAGCAGGGTCCCGGCGCTGATCAGACCCAGATAGACGAGGTCGGCGGGACGGCCGGTGATGAGCACGGCCATGATGGGCGCGGTCAGCGCCGCGGCGCCGCGCGCCAGGACCCCAAACCCCAGCCGGCGCATGGTCGACTTCGGCGGCCGGGCGTCCACGGCGGCGCGCCAGCGCACATAGAAGCGGTGAAGAATGAGGTCGAGGCCGATGCAGGCGACGGCCATGCCCAGCGCCAGCCAGGGGTGGCCGAGAGCCGCCAGGATCACCGCGGACGCAACGCTGAACAGGGCCGCCCCGGCCAGCGCCTTGACGTGATTGTCCAGCACGCGCGCCAGCAGGGTAAGGTCGGGCCTGTTCCCCTTCGGGGAGGTCGGCGCCGCCTCGGACGGGGGAGCGTCCAGGTCGTCGGCCATGGGGTCCTTGGAGTAGTCGTTCTGACTTCGGGTATCCCCAATTAGAGGGGAGACGTTGAGATTTCCCTTGTGGGACAATGTGTCGCGGGGCTTGCATTATCGGATGCGCTGGGGCGCGGAGGAGAATTCTGATGTTCGGTTCGTTTCTGGCGCTGGCGGGCGCAGTGGCCGCTCTTGGCTGCGACCTGGAACATCCCTCCGGCCAGCCAGGCTGTACGCGGGCTGCGGTCGACGCCCTGCCGATGAACGCCATCCAGGCGATTGGGACTCATAACAGCTACAAGGCCGCCATCTCGCCCAAGGAAATGGCGATCCTGAAGTCGATCAATCCGAAGACCGCCGCCAGTCTCGACTACGCCAAGCCGTCCCTGACCGCACAGCTGGAGGCCGGCGCCCGGCAGCTGGAGCTGGACTATGTCTACGATCCGGAGGGCGGGCGCTATGCGACGCCTCTGGGCCTGAAGATCGCCAAGGACGCGGACGAGGCGCCCTACGACGCCGCGCCCATGATGGCGCCGGGCCTGAAGGTGATGCATGTGCCGGACATCGATTATCGCAGCGTCTGTGCGACCTTTGTCGCCTGCCTGACCGAGGTGCGGGCCTGGTCGCGGGCGCATCCGGACCACCTTCCGCTGCTGATCATCATGAACCTGAAGGACGACAACATCCCGTTCCCGGGCGCCGTCCCCCTCATGCCCTTCGACGCCAAGGCCATGGCCTCCATCGACGCCGAGATACGCTCGGTGTTCCCGGAGGCGGCGCTGATCACTCCGGACAAGGTCCAGGGCCGGGCGGCGACCCTGCGCGAGGCGGTGGCGACCAAGGGCTGGCCGAGGCTGAAGGCGGCCCGCGGTAAGGTGATGTTCGCCATGGACGAGGGGCCGGCCAAGACCGACCTCTATCTGGCGCCGACCGGCTCGCTCAAAGGGCGGGTGATGTTCGTCAACGTGGACGAGACCTCGCCGGCCGCCGGCTACATCACCCTGAACGAGCCGGTGGAGCAGTCTGGCCGGATCGCGAAGGCGGTCGCGGCCGGCCTGATCGTCCGCACCCGCGCCGACGCCGACACAGTTGAGGCGCGGACCAATGACCGCACCCGCCAGGACGCGGCCTTCGCCTCCGGCGCCCAGTACGTCTCCACCGACTACATGACCCCGGACACCCGGCTTGGGCCCTATGAGGCCAAGCTTCCCGGCGGCGGGGCGGGGCGGCTCAATCCGGCTTTCGCAACGGATAGCGGGGCAGGTCGTCGCTGATCGCCCACCAGTCGGCGGCGTCATCGACAAAGGCGTGGAAGGCTGGGCGGCTGGCCACCGGTCCGGTCAGCAGGCCGGTGCGGATGCGGCGTACGCCTGCGATCGCGGTGGTGCGACTGAAGATCGGGCTGCCACAGGTGCGGCAGAACACCCGCTCCTTGCCGGGCGAGCTTTCATAGACCTGCAACAGGTCCTCGCCGGCGTCGAGGCTGAAGGCCTCGTCCGCCACGGGGATATTGGCCGCGAAGGCCGAGCCCTGGGCGCGGCGACAGGCGCCGCAGTGGCAGACCTGGATCGGCTCAAGCGCACCCGTCAGGGTGAAGCGGACGCCGCCGCACAGACACGATCCGGTATGCATGCTCAGAGCCCTGTGAAATCCGCAGGGCGCTTCTCGCGGAAAGCCGCCAGGGCTTCAAGGTTCGCAGGCCCGCCTTCCAGGCCCCTGAACACCGCGTCCTCCCGCGCCCGAGCGGCGCGGGCGGCGTCGAGCCTGGCGATACAGAGCAGCCGCTTGGTGGCGACCAGGGAGGCGACGGGGTTGGGCGCGATCTGGCTGGCGATGGCGCGGGCGCGATCCAGGACCTGGCCGGCCGGGGCCACCTCGCGGGCCAGGCCCATCTGCAGCGCCGTCGGGGCGTCGATCCAGCGGCCGGTATAAAGGATGTCGGCGGCGTTGGACCAACCGACCAGGGCCGGCAGCAGCAGGGTCGATCCTGCCTCCGCCGTGACGCCCAGGGTGACGAAGGGCGCGCGCAGGCGGGCAGCCTCGTCCATGACCACGAAGTCGCAATAGGGCAGCAGGGTCAGGCCGATGCCGACCCCCAGACCGTTGACCGCCGCGATCAGCGGCTTCTCGAAGGCGTCCAGCGCGTCCATGAACGGGGTGAAGCCATGGACCTCGCCGGGCGGATAGGTCGGCCGGTTCTCCATCTCGGCCAGGTCCTGGCCGGCGCAGAAGGCCCGGCCTTCGCCGGTGAGGATCACCACCGCCACGCCGGGGTCGGCGGCGGCCAGGGTCAGCGCGTGGGCGATCGCATCATAGAGCGCGTCGTTCATGGAGTTGAGCTGGGCGGGACGGTTCAGGGTCAGGATGCGAACCCGGCCCTCGTCTGTGGTCTTCAGGATGGTGTCGGTCATGCGTCGATCCTTTCGACCCGTTCGGGATGGCCGGACCATTGCCAGGCCATGGTGGGGCGCGACACGCCCAGCATCATCCCGCCCAGCGACGGCGGATGCAGCCAGAGCTGGTCGGCGTTCAGGTGGGCGGGGCGGGCGTCCGGCCGGTCGATGGTGACGCCCTTGCCGTCGGCGGCGCGGGGGATGGCTCCTAGGTCGCGGCTTTCGGCGAAGGCCATGTAGAAGCCCGCGCCTTCGCGGGCCTGATAGCGGCCGAGCGTCTTGTCCGGATCGGTGGCGGTGATGACCTCGAACCGGTGCAGGCGGCCTTTCTCGAACAGGGTCAGCACCCCGGTATAGCCGAAGGTCTCCGAGGTGATGGTGGTGAAGCAGGTCTCGTCCAGGCCGAAGGCGTCGCGGATCTTGGCCACCGCCCCGGCCTGGTCCGCGGCCAGCACCGTGGCCTCGTAGAGGAAGTCGATCCCGCCGACCTGCGGCCGCTCGACCTCGGGCGAGATGACGAAGTTGATCGGCGCGCCTTCGATGGTCAGGGTCAGGTAGTCGCGGCCATCCGTGTGGGCGTGGAGCGCGCCCTGGGCCTTGGCGGTGCGGGCCACCTCAGCCGGATCGGGGGAGGTGGCGCCGGCGGCGAACAGGTGCGCCCGGCCGCGGCGCTTCAGGGCGTCATCCACTGCGCCGGTCCCGTCGGGTTCCAGCAGCTCGATCTCGGAGGTTCCCAGGCGCAGGATGGTGCGCCGCGCGGCCAAGCCGGGGAGGGTGTCGCGCCCGGCCACTTCCGCGCCCAGCAGGGCTTTCCAGCGCGCCACCGCGCCTGCCGCATCCGGCGTGGCCAGCAAGACCCGGTCGATCTCGGTCAGCATGCGGTCCTCCCCCTTTTCTGTCGTTGAGAGGACGCTCGGCCGGAACGACCGCCGTGGCAAGGCCGCAGGCGTTGCGAACCGCGCCGTTTTCGGCGATGGCGGACTCATGCCGCTCTATCCCGCCGCCGACACCGACCTTGAGGCCATCGCCGCCCTCGTGAACTCCGCCTATCGGGGGGACAGCTCCCGCGCCGGCTGGACCACCGAGGCCGACTATCTCGATGGCCAGCGGACCGATCCGGAGACCCTGCGCCGGGACCTGGCCGCCAATCCGCAGGCGCGGGTGATGATGCTGAAGGACGGGCCAAATGAGCCCTTGCTCGGCTGCGTCTGGCTCGAGCCGGCCAAGGGCGACACCTGGTATCTGGGCATGCTGACCGTGACGCCGACCCTGCAGGACCGCCAGCTCGGCCGCACCATGCTGGGCGCCGCCGAGGCCTATGTGATCGAACAGGGCGGCAAGCGCATCCAAATGACGGTGGTCTCGATCCGCGACACTCTGATCGCCTGGTACGAGCGGCGCGGCTACGCCTTCACCGGCGAGACCCGGCCCTTCCCCTATGACGACGACCAGTTCGGCGTGCCGCGCCGGGCCGACCTGTCGTTCATCGTCATGGAAAAGGCGCGTGTGTGTGGCC
>CAZXVO010000004.1:15605-27866 GCA_964643835.1 uncultured Phenylobacterium sp.
AGCGTCATGCAACCGGCGGGGGGCGCCCTCGTTCGCCTTCAAGGTCGTCCAGGTTTTTGCAGCCGATCAGGCCGAGCCGGTGGCGTCCGGCAGGCCCAGGATCCGCTTCGAGATGATGTTGTTCTGGATCTCGACCGAGCCGCCATAGATCGACATGGCCTTGCCGGAGAGCCAGCCGCGGACGGTCTCGATCTCTTCGGTGGTGAAGGCCTCGCCCTCCCAGCCCAGGCCCTGGTGGCCCATGATCTCCAAGGTGAGTTCGGCGCGGGTCTGGGAGACCACGGTGGCCGAGTTCTTCAACACCGAGGCGCCGTTGGTGGCGCCGTTGGCTTCCTTGGACTCAGCCGCGACGCGGGCCAGGGTCAGGTTGTGGATCTTGGCGTCCATCATGTGCCGGGTCAGGCGGGTGCGCAGGTCGGTGTCGGCGATCTTGCCGTCGGCGGTGACCTCCACATAGCGCTTGGCGACCTCGTGCAGCGGCACGGTGCGGCCGCCGCCGGCGGTTCCGGTCTGGCTGGCGCGTTCGTGCTGCAGCAGGCGCTTGCCGACGGTCCAGCCGACGTTCAACTGGCCCAGCAGGGCGTTCTTCTCGGCGCGAGCGTTGGTGAAGAAGGTTTCGCAGAACGGCGAAGCGCCGGCGATCAGGGCGATCGGGCGGGTCTCGATGGCGTCCTGGGTCATGTCGATCAGCATGAAGCTGATGCCGTCATGCTTCTTCGCGGTCGGGTCGGTGCGCACCAGGGCGCCGCACCATTGTGAGTACTGGGCGCCGGAGGTCCAGGTCTTCTGGCCGTTGATCACCCAGTGATCGCCCGCGTCCTCGGCCTTCATCTGCAGGGAGGCGAGGTCGGAGCCGGCGTTGGGCTCGGAATAGCCCACGCACCATTGCACGTCGCCGCGAACGATCGGCGGGATGTGCTTGGCCTTCTGCTCGGCCGTGCCGTAGTCGAGGATGGTCGGACCGATCATGGTCACGCCCATGCCGAACATCATCGGGTTGAAAGCGCCGAGCTTGGCCATTTCCTGGGCCAGGGCCCGGGCTTCCGGGACCGAGAGGCCGCCGCCGCCGTATTCCGCCGGCCAGGTCGGGGTGCTCCAGCCCTTGGCGCCGATGGCGTCGCGCCAGGCTTTCAGCTCCGCATGGGTGGTGCTCACCTCGGCGGTCGCCAGGTAGCCCTTGCCCTTCAGAGCGGGCGGGAAATTGGCTTCGATCCAGGCGCGCGCCTCGGCGCGGAAGTCCGCAAGATCGATCTCGCCTCCGAAGTCCGCCATGGCCGTTCCTCCTTCAAAAATCTCTAGTCGCAAAACAGTTTAAGCGAAGCCGCGAGCCCGACAAGATTCCCCCAAGGGAAGGTTGGGCGAAAAGCCGCGGCTCAGGCCCACAGGTCGAAGGCGCCGTGGTCCAGCGCCTGGACGCAGCCGCCCCGCGTCATGGCCAGGAACAGGGCGTCGCTGCGCTCGGTCCGCTCCACGGCGATGGCCGAGAACACGCCCATGAACACCCCATGCACCGCCGAGGCCTTGTAGTCCCGCCAGCAGGTGTCCCAGTCATAGTCCTTCACGCCAAAGCCCTTGAGCTCCTCGTGATAGATCCGCACCAGATCCTGTTCGTGGGCGCGTCGCACGTCATAGGGCAGGCCGGCGGACAGGAAGTAGGACACATCCGTCGCGCCGTAGCCGCAGCTGACGGTCTGCCAGTCCAGGGTGCCCATGCGCGCCTTGCCGCCCTGGACGTCGAACAGGATGTTGTCGAGGCGGAAGTCGCCGTGCTGCAGGGTCACCGGACCCTCGCGCGGGCCATTGAACCTGGCCATCACCTCCGGCAGGCGGTCGACCAGGGCCATGAACTCCGGCTCCAGCGCCCCTTCGAAGCGGTCGCGATAGGCGGCCAGCACCATGGGCAGGGCGGCCAGGATGTGCGGATAGAGCTCGGCCCCGGTGTTCAGGTAGGGAATGGTCTTCAGCACCGGATCGTCCCAGCGCGGACCATGCAGGGCCGCAGCCTCCAGCATCGCGGTGCGGGCGTCCTCAACCGTGCAGCCGGTCAGCTGATCGCCGGGGCGGGCGGGGCCGAGGTCCTCGAAGATCAGGGTGAAGTCGTGGGTGGCCGGGTCGATCTCGGCGAAGAAGGCCTTCGGCGTATGGATCTTCACCGTGTGGGCCAGCTCCCGATAGAAGGACACTTCCTTCAGATAGAGCTGGTGGCCGACGCCCGAGGCGCGGCTGGACGGGTCCTGGGCCGCGAACTTGCCGACTACGCTGGCCGGCGCGCCCGGCTCGGCGGCGTCATAGGTCAGGGTGAAGCGGAAGCTGTCGCCCACCAGGCCGTTACCCACCGGCTTGGCGTCGATGGCGGTCACCATCGCCTCCTTGATGGCCCCGGAAGCGCGCAGGGCGTCGGTCATCCAGGCGGGATCGATCTGGGCGGGGGTGGCGGCGATCGCCGGCATGCGGGCTTCCTTCCCTGGAGAGGCCGACCGCGTTCGGGGGCGCGGTTCAGCCGAGGCCGACACTAAAACCCATTCCCCAACGGCGCCTCCAAATGGGAAATGTGAAGCTCCACTGGTTGGCTCGGGATTGGCCCGGTCCTCTAGGCTTCTCCAGGTCATTGGGGGGAGCAGGATATGGCGTTGAAGGTCATCGGGTCGGGCTTGGGCCGGACGGGCACCAAGTCGATGCAGACGGCGCTGAACATGCTGGGCGTCGGGCCCACCCACCACATGGTCGAGGTGTTCGCTCACCCCGAAAGCATCCCCCTGTGGGTCGCCGCGGGGCAGGGAAAGCCAGACTGGGACGCGATCTTCGACGGCTATGGCGCGATGGTGGACTATCCCGGCGCCGCCTATTGGCGCGAGCTGGCGGCCTACTATCCGGACGCCAAGGTGCTGCACACGGTGCGCGACCCGGACAAGTGGTTCGACTCGACCCAGGCGACGATCTTCGCGCCGGGCTCGGCGGCGGACACCCAGGACGGGCCGATGGTCCCGTTCTTCGAGAGCTTCATGGGCGACCTGCGCCACCACCTGCATGATCGCGCCTACATGACCGATTATTTCCTGCGTCACACCGAGGCGGTGAAGGCGGCGATCCCGCCGGAGCGCCTCCTGGTCTTTGAGGTCGGCGAAGGCTGGGAGCGGCTGTGCCAGTTCCTCGGCGTGCCGGTCCCGGCCGAGCCCTATCCGTCCGAGAACTCTACCGCGGAATTCCAGGCGCGGCTGGCGACCATGCCGCCGCCGGTCTGATGCTCTTGATTATGGCACTTGATGTGCCATAAAGTGCGGCAAAGCGATCCTTAGGGAGGATTCATGCGCCGCACTCTTGGTCGCCGAACCTTTGGTCAACGTCTCGCCAGCCTTGGCCTGGCCGCCCTGATCGGCCTGGGCCAGGCGCCCGTGGCCCTGGCGCAGGCTGCGACGCCCGCCGTTGCGGCCAAGCGGCCCAACATCGTGGTCATCCTGGTGGACGACGCCGCCCTGATGGACTTCGGCGCCTTCGGCGGGGAGGCGCGCACGCCCAATATCGACCGGCTGGCGCGGTCGGGGGCCATGTTCACCTCGTACCGGACCTCGCCCCTGTGCTCGCCGTCGCGCTCCATGCTGCTGACCGGCGTGGACAACCACCGGGCCGGGGTCGCCACCATCGAGGAGATCCTGCCCCCGTCGCAGAAGGGCAAGCACGGCTACAATCTGCATTTCGAGCCGGGCGTCCTGACCATCGCCGATCGGCTGAAGGCCAATGGCTATCGCACCCTGATGGCCGGCAAGTGGCACCTGGGCCATGGCGAGGGCGACCTGCCCAACGGCCACGGGTTTGACCGCTCCCTGGCGCTGGACGCGTCGGGCGCCGACAACTGGCAGCCCAAGCCCTACATGCCCTACTACACCGAGGCGCCCTGGTTCGAGGACGGCAAGCCGGCCAAGCTGCCGAAGACCTTCTATTCCTCAGACCTGCTGGTCGACCGGCTCAAGGGCTATATCGACGAGAAGCCCGCGGGCGCGCAGCCCTTCTTCGCCTATCTGGCCTTCCAGGCGGTGCACATCCCGGTCCAGGCGCCCAAAGAGGTCTCCGACCGTTACCAGGGCCGGTTCGACGCGGGCTGGGCCGCGGTGCGGGCGGCGCGCAACGAACGCGCCAAGGCCCTGGGCCTGATCCCGGCCGATGCGCCCACCGTCGGCATGCCCGACTTCGCCCGCGATTGGGACAAGCTGACCCCTGAGGAAAAGGCGATCTACGCCCGGGCGATGGAGGTCTATTCCGGGATGCTGGAGTCCATGGACGCCAGCATCGGGCGGCTGATGCAGCACCTGCAGGCCCGAGGCGAACTGGACAACACCCTGTTCGTGGTCACCTCCGACAATGGCCCGGAGTTCAGCGATCCGGTGCATGCGCCGGGCATGGACATCTGGATGGCCCTGCATGGCTATGCCTGGAAGCTGAAGGGGCAGGGGGAAAAGGGCAGCCTAAATTTCATCGGTCGCGACTGGGCCGCGGCGCTGGCGGCGCCCAGCCGGCTGTTCAAGTTCTACACCACCGAGGGCGGCCTGCGCGTGCCCCTGATCCTGTCGGGGCCGGGCGTGGCGCCGGGGCAGCGGATCGCAGCCCCGGCCTTCGTCACCGACATCACCCCGACCCTGGTGGACTTCGCCAGCGCGACAGCGGGTCCGGCCGGCGTCAGCCTGGATGGCCGAAGCCTGAAGCCGGTCCTGACCGGGCAGGCCAAGACCGTGCGCGGTCCCGACGAAGCGGTGGGTATCGAGGTGTCCGGCAACGCCGCCCTGTTCCGCGGCCATCTGAAGCTGACGCGGGTCATGCCGCCCCTGGGCGACGGCCAATGGCGGCTGTTCGACCTGGAGACCGATCCGGCCGAGACCAAGGATCTGGCCAAGGACCGGCCCGAGCTGTTCCAGGCCATGCTCAAGGACTACGAGGCCTATGAGGCGAGGGTCGGTGTCGCCAAGCTGCCCCCCGGCTACACCACCCAGCAACAACTGATGAGCAATGCGCTGGACCGCCAGAAGGCCTCCATCGCGGTCATGGCCGGGGGCGCGCTGGTCCTGGTGCTGGGCGGGATCGGGTTCCTGGTCTGGTGGCGGCGGAAGGCCAAGGCGTGAGCGGCGGCGAATACGTCCTCCATGGCCTGAAGCTCTCCTACTTCACCGGCAAGCTGGAGGCCTATCTGCGGGTCAAGGGCGTGCCGCACCGTTTCGTCGGTATGGACATGGCCGACTTCCGGGCCTGTGCGCGGGCCACCGGGATCGCCCAGATGCCGCAGCTGCAGGCGCCGGATGGCCGCTGGCTCACCGACACCACCGCGATCCTCCGGCGGTTCGAGGACGAGGGGGTGGGACCGCGCCTGCGGCCCGTCGATCCGGTCGCCGGCTTCCTCAGCCTGCTGCTGGAGGACGCCTTCGACGAATGGCTGTGGCGGCCGGCCCTCTATTATCGCTGGGCCTTCGTCGAGGACGCGCGGCTGATGAGCCGCCAGATCGCCCGCACCATGCTGCGCGATGTACCCGGTCCCCTGTGGCTGCGCGACCGTGTCATCCGCACGCGCCAGCGCCGGGAGTTCCTGGGCAGGGATGGGATCACCCCGCTGACCGGACCCGCCATCGAACGCCTCTATCCCGAGGTGCTGGCGGCGCTGGAGCCGATCCTGGCCAGCCGGCCCTTCCTGTTCGGCGCGCGACCCTGCGAGGCCGACTTCGGCCTGTTCGGCCCGATGTTCCGCCACTTCTTCAGCGATCCGACGCCCGGCGCCATCCTGCGCGAGACCGCGCCGTCGGTGCTGGCCTGGACCACGCGACTGTGGGGGACGCGGCCCGCCGACCTGGACGGCGTCGCGGACCTCGCCGAGGCGCCCGCTGATCTCGACCCGCTGCTGGCCCTCGTGGCGCGCGATCACCTGCCCGAGCTCGTCGCCCACCTGGACGCGACCCTGGCGGGGCGCAGCCATGCGGCGTTCTTCGCCTGCGGCGTCGACTGGCGCGTGCCGGTCTCGCCCTATCGGGCCGGGTGCCTCCTGTCCCTGCGACGAGACTTCCAGGCCCTGCCAGAGGCCGCTCGCGCGAAGGTCGCCGCCAGGCTGAGCGCTGGCGCCGAGATCCTTCAAGGGCCGACGCCGAAGCTTCCCGCAACGGGGTCTGGCCGCCCGCTCAATCGCCACCTGCGCGCCTGAGCGCTTGCCAGACGGCGCGAGGCGCCCTTGGCTGGTCGCAACAAGGATACCAAGACCAGGGAGGCCGGCATGTCCGGACGCGAGCTTTCACCTGAGGGCCTAGCGCGCCTCGACGCCAGGATTGGCCGCTACATCGCTGACGGCGAACTCGCTGGCGCCCTGCTGCTCGTCGCTCACAAGGGCAAGGTGGTCCATACCTCGGTCCAGGGCCTGAAGGACCTGTCGCGAAACGAGCCTCTGGCCCACGACACGATCTTCCGCATCTTCTCGATGACCAAGCCGGTCACCGGCGCGGCGATGATGATCCTCTATGACGAGGGCAAGTGGTCGCCGGACGATCCCATCGCCAAGCACCTGCCGGAATTCGCGGGCGTCGAGGTCCTGGTCTCTCGCGACGCCGAAGGCCACATGATCGTCGAGCCGCCGGCCCATCCGCCGACCATCCGCGAGCTGATGACCCACACCGCGGGCCTGGGCTATGGCTTCGATCCCAACGATCCCATCGACGCGGGCTATATGGGCGCGGGGGTCTGGACCTCGTCGAACCTGGCGGAGTTCTCGCGCCGTATCGCCTCGGTCCCGCTCGCCTACCAGCCGGGCACGCGCTGGCGCTACAGCCTGTCCATGGATCTGCAGGGCGCCCTGATCGAGAAGCTGTCGGGCATGAGCCTGACCGATTTCATGCGGACCCGGATCTTTGAGCCCCTGGGCATGGTCGATACCGGCTTCCATGTGCCGGAAGACAAGCTGCCGCGGCTGGCGACGCTCTACCGGATGAGCAATTCCAGCAAGACGCTGAAGGTCTCGGCCCCGGGCCTGAACCGCAACGAGCCGCACGTGCCGCCGAAGATGGCGGGCGGGGGCGGTGGCCTGTTCTCGACCCTCGACGACTATTACCGCTTCGCCCAGATGATCCTGAACAAGGGCGAGCTGAACGGCGTGCGCATCCTGTCGCCGGAGGCCGTCGCCCTGATGACCTCCAACCACCTGGCCGATGATGTGCAGTCGGGCGGCTATGGCGTCGGCCACCAGCAGATCCGCCCCGGCTACGGCCACGGCTTCGACGGCGCAGTGTTCAACGATCCGGCCGCGGCGGGCTCGCGCGTCGGCCGTGGGACGTATCAGTGGGACGGCGCCGGCGGCACCTGGTTCTGGGTCGATCCGGAGAACGAGATCGTCTTTGTGGGCCTGATCCAGCGCATGGCCCTGGAAGGCAGCCCGCACTTCCAGGCGGTGACCCAGGACCTGATCGCCGACGCGCTCGCTTGATCAAAGTGGGAAGGCGCATAGCTAAGGTCGCCCGGAGGCGCGCATGGCCTACACCTTCCTCGACACCCTCACGACGCCCGGCGTCATCGCCGCCCAGACGGCCCAGGGTGTCCGCCGCATCTGGGAGATGGACCACGACCGCGCCTTCGATCGCTTCGGCGAGAACGAGGCCGCCTTCATCGCCGCCCGCGACAGCTTCTATCTGGCCAGCGTGTCGGAGAGCGGCTGGCCCTATGTCCAGCATCGCGGCGGCCCGCCGGGCTTCCTGAAGGTGCTGGACGACAGGACCCTGGCCTTCGCCGATTTCGCGGGGAACCGGCAGTACATCAGCCTGGGCAATGTGGGCGCCGACGACCGCGTCGCCCTGATCCTGATGGACTATCCCAACCGCGCCCGGCTGAAGATCCTGGCCCACATGCAGGTTCGCGACCTCACCACCGATCCAACCCTGGTCGAGCGCCTGCTGACCCCAGGCTACAAGGGCAAGGTCGAGCGCGCCTTCGTGCTGACCTTGGAAGCCTTCGACTGGAACTGCCCGCAGCACATCACCCCCCGCTTCACGGGCGCCGAGATCGAGCCGGTGGTCACGGCCCTGCAGACCCGGATCGCGGCGTTGGAAGCCGAGAACGAGAAGCTGCGCGCGCAGCTTGCCTAGCGCCGGTCCTCCGCCATCATCCGGGCGGCCTTCTCGGCGATCATCATGGTGGGGGAGTTGGTGTTGCCGGAGGTGATGGTCGGCATCACCGAGGCGTCGGCTACACGCAGGCCCTCGACCCCGATCACCCGCAACCGCTCGTCCACCACCGCCAGGGGGTCCGACGCCAGCCCCATCTTCGCCGTGCCGACCGGATGGAAGATGGTGGTGCCTAGGGCGCGGGCTGAGGCCAGCAGCTCCTCGTCCGACTGGGCCTCGGGGCCGGGCCGGCGTTCTTGCGGGTGGAACTGCTGCAGGGGCGGCTGGGCGACGATGCGGCGGATCAGGCGCAAGCTATCCACCGCCACCCGCTCATCCTGCGGCGTCGACAGATAGTTGGGCTGGATGGTCGGCGCCGCCATCGGGTCGGGGCTGGCCGCATGGACTTCGCCCCGGCTGTTCGGGCGCAGATTGCAGACGCTGATGGTGATGGCCGGGTCGCGGTGCAGGGCCTCGCCGAACCTATCCAGCGACAGGGGCTGGATGTGGAACTGTACGTTTGGCGTTGCGTGCTCCGGCGAGGACTTGGCGAAGGCCCCCAGCTGCGACGGCGCCATCGACATCGGCCCCTTGCGGAACGCCGCATACTCCAGGGCCATCAAGGGCCGGCGCCACCAGGAGGCATAGAGCTCGTTCATGGTCGGCACGCCGGAGACGCCGTAATAGGGGCGGACCTGCAGGTGGTCCTGCAGATTGCCGCCGACGCCGGGCCGGTGCGCCAGGGTCTCGATCCCTAGGCGCCGCAGCCGCTCGCCGTCGCCGATCCCGGAGAGTTCCAGGAGCTTGGGCGTCGCCACCGCGCCGGCCGCCAGCACCACCTCGCCCCTGGCCCGCGCCTCATGCGCCACGCCGTCCTTCACCCAGGCGACGCCGACCGCGCGGCCGTTCTCAACGAGGATCCGGGTGACGTGGGCGTTGGTCTCCAGCTTCAGATTGGGCCGCTTCAGGATCGGCTTCAGGAACCCCGCCGCCGCGCTCCAGCGTCGACCGGCCTTCTGGTTCACCTGGAAGTATCCGGCCCCGAAATTGTCGCCGCTGTTGAAGTCAGCGACCTGGGGTACGCCCGCCAGCTCCGCGGCCTCTGCAAAGGCGTCCAGCACCGCCCAGCGCATGCGCGGATGCTCCACCCGCCACTCGCCGCCGGCGCGGTGCAGCGGGCCTTGCGGGGCGATGTGATCCTCCTGCGCCAGGAACAGCGGCAGGACGTCGTCCCAGCCCCAGCCGGCCAGGCCCATCTGGCGCCAGCCGTCATAGTCTGCGGCCTGGCCGCGCATATAGATCATGGCGTTGATGGCCGAGCAGCCGCCGATCACCTTGCCGCGCGGATAGGCCAGCGACCGTCCGCCTAGGCCGGGGATGGCGTCGGTCTGGAACATCCAGTCCGAACGCGGATTGCCGATGGCGAACAGGTAGCCAACCGGGATGTGGAACCAGATCCAGTCGTCCTTGCCGCCAGCCTCCAGCACCAGCACGCTGCGCCGCGGATCGGCCGACAGCCGGTTGGCCAGCACGCACCCGGCCGAACCCGCCCCGATGACGATGTCGTCGAACTGATCCGCCATGCGCGCACCCCCGGGGGTTGGATTAGCGGGGAGGAGGAGGGGTGGCTAGGGCGGGGTCTGGCGTGTTTCTGATTTGTTCTTTACGCGCGCTGATTTCCATGAAAAGTGGTTGTTCTGGAAAATACACTCAGAGGTGTGGGCGATATGGCTTTGAGAACCTGCGCGCAGTTCACGTCCGGATTTCCGGATGACTCGATTGAGGCCGACGGTGACATCGTTCAGTTCGGCGGCAAGAACGTCGCCGATGCGCTGGTGGCGATCTTGCGCGCCCGCAGCTTCCAGGTCTCCGATCCAGGCTATCTCGGCCTGAACGGTTGGGACTTCAACGTGACCGAGGGCAAGACAAGGGTCTCGGTTCAGGTCAGCGATGTGCCGCCGATCTTCATCCTGATCACCGACCTGCACTTGCCCTTCAACTTCTTCAAGGGCGACTTCGGTCGACGCGAACTGCACGCCGAGGTGCTGGCCGCGATGCATGCGGGCATGAAGGCGGACGATCGGTTCGCCGACCTGTCCTGGCGCCACCAGGAAGAGATCGAGGTCGACGGGGCCGGCGCGCCGGCCCCGTACTAGCCTTACGCCGCCGGGCGCAGCTTGAAGCCCATATAGCCGTTGGCCGCCACCGCGTCGCACAGGGTGCGGTAGGCGCCGACGCCGCCGATGTAGGGCATGAAGACCCGCGGCTTTCCGGGGACGTTGGCGCCCAGGTACCAGCTGTTGGCGACGGGATAGAGGGTCTTGGACGCCGCCTCGTTGACGTGCTCGACCCAGGCGGTCTGGCTCTCCGGCGCGGCCTCGATAGTGGCCAGGCCGTACATGCCCATGAAGGCGAACAGGTCCGACAGCCAGTCCACGTGCTGCTCGATGGAGACGATCATGTTGGACAGCACCGACGGGCTGCCCGGGCCGGTGACGGTGAAGAAGTTGGGGAAGCCCGCGACCATCAGGCCCAGATAGGTCTTCGGGCCCTCGGCCCAGGCGTCCTTCAGGGTCTGGCCGCCGCGGCCGGAGATATCGATGCGCGACAGGGCGCCGGTCATGGCGTCGAAGCCGATGGCGAAGACGATGGCATCCACCTCATAGTCGCCGCCGGTGGTCGTCACGCCGGTCTCGGTGATGGTGGAAAGCGGGGTCTCCTTCAGGTCGACCAGCTCGACATTGTCGCGGTTGAAGACCTCGTAATAGCCGGTGTCCACGCACAGCCGCTTGGTGCCGAAGGGATAGTCGCGGGGCACCAGCTTCTCTGCGGTCTTGGGGTCCTTGACGATCTCGCGGATCTTCTCGGCGGCGAACTCGGCGACCATGGCGTTGGCCACGGGATCGACCGAGATGTCGGCGAAGGCGGCGCCGATGGTGAAGCCGCCCACGGCCCAGCGGTCCTCGAGCACCTGGCGGCGCTCATTGTCGCCCAGCTGGGTGGCCAGGGCCTCGTTGGCGTTGGAGGACAGGAAGCCGGCGGGCGACAGGCGCTGCTCCTGGCGGTTCTGCTCGCGATTGGCCAGCCAGGCCTGGACGACCTCCGGCTTGATCGGGCCGTTGTGGGCCGGGACGCTGTAGTTCGGCGTGCGCTGGAAGACGATGACCTTGTCGGCCTGCTTGGCGATCTGCGGGATCGACTGGATGGCCGAGGAGCCGGTGCCGATCACCGCCACCCGCTTGCCGGTGAAGTCCACGCCTTCGTGCGGCCAGCGGCCAGTGTGGTAGGTCGGGCCCTTGAAGCGGTCCTGGCCCTCGAACTTCGGCTCGTTGGGCACCGACAGGCAGCCGGTGGCGGCGACCACGAACTTGGCGTCGATGGTCTCCCCGCCCTCGGTCTTCACCGTCCAGCGGCCGGTCGCCTCGTCAAAGGCGGCAGAGGCGATGCGGGTGTCGAACTGGATGTCGCGGCGCAGGTCGAAGCGGTCGGCCACGTGGTTCAGGTAGCGCAGGATCTCCGGCTGGGCGGCGTAGCGCTCGGTCCAGGTCCATTCGCGCTCCAGCTCCTCGGAGAAGGAGTAGGAATATTCCTGGCTCTCGATGTCCACCCGCGCGCCGGGATAGCGGTTCCAGTACCAGGTCCCGCCCACGTCCGCGCCCGCCTCATAGACCCGGGCGTTCAGGCCCAGGCCGCGCATGCGGTGCAGCATGTACATGCCCGAAATGCCGGCTCCGATGATCACGGCGTCCAGGGTCTTGGTCATCTTCGTTTCCACCCGTTTGGTCTTGTTGGGGGGAACAGTTTCCCCCGGCGGGGCGCTTGTAAAGACGGACCTAAGGTCAGCGGGGGCCAGTTCGTTCGCGATACGTCAGAAACGGTCGTAAGCGCAAAATGGAACATCTTGCGAACATAGAACAAACCGCGTACTCATGAGTCCTGACGGGCAGGGCGATCTCCGGCCGGTCGGGTTGGCGGAATCATGGAATAAGGAGCGCCCATCGTGTCAAATCAATCGGCGTTAAAACTCGTGGCGAGAGAAGAAGGCGACAAGCAGCGCGCTCTGGAAGCGGCGCTGGCGCAAATCGACCGGGCCTTCGGCAAGGGCTCGGTGATGAAGCTGGGCGACAAGGCCACGATGGAGGTG
>CAZXVO010000004.1:27876-29165 GCA_964643835.1 uncultured Phenylobacterium sp.
CGGGCTGGATATCGCGCTCGGCATCGGCGGCCTGCCCAAGGGCCGGATCATTGAGATCTACGGGCCGGAAAGCTCGGGCAAGACCACCCTGGCCCTGCACGTCGTGGCCGAGGTTCAGAAGGCGGGCGGCACCGCCGCCTTCGTGGACGCCGAGCATGCGCTCGATCCAGCCTACGCCAAGAAGCTGGGCGTGAACCTGGACGAGTTGCTGGTTTCCCAGCCGGACACCGGCGAACAGGCCCTTGAAATCACCGACACCCTGGTGCGCTCCAACGCCATCGACGTGATCGTCATCGACTCCGTGGCGGCCCTGACGCCGCGGGCGGAAATCGAAGGCGAGATGGGCGACAGCCTGCCTGGCCTTCAAGCCCGCCTGATGAGCCAGGCCCTGCGCAAGCTCACCGCCTCGATCTCCAAGGCCAAGACCCTGGTGATCTTCATCAACCAGATCCGCATGAAGATCGGGGTGATGTACGGCAGCCCGGAAACCACCACCGGCGGCAATGCGCTGAAGTTCTACGCCTCGGTCCGCCTGGACATCCGCCGCACCGGCTCGGTGAAGGTGCGCGACGAGATCGTCGGCAACAATGTCCGGGTCAAGGTGGTGAAGAACAAGGTGGCCCCGCCGTTCCGCGAGGTCGAGTTCGACATCATGTACGGCGAGGGCATCTCCAAGCTGGGCGAGATCATCGATCTGGGCGTCAAGGCCGGGGTGATCGAGAAGTCGGGCTCCTGGTTCTCCTGGAGCAGCCAGCGGATCGGCCAGGGCCGGGACAATGTGCGCGAGTTCCTGCGCAACAATCCCGATATCGCCAACCAGATCGAGAAGCAGGTTCGCGGGGCCAAGGAGGCCATCGAGGAAGAGCTGCTGGTCGGCCCGTCTGAGGGCGAGGGCGACGACGACTAAGTCCTGGTCGACGGAACAACGGACCGCCGTTCCTCGCCGCTTGAGGCCGGGACGCGCCGCCAACCCCGCCGTTCCCGCGCGCTTGCGCGAAGACCCCGCACGGCTGTCCGTCTTGGAGGACGTCCGGGCCCGAAAGGCCCGGGCGTCCTTTTCCTTTTGCGATGGCCGTTAAGTTGCGTAAACGGTCGCCTTTCGCAGGGGCGCCGCAGCGCAGCGCGACCTCCCGTTTAACTCCCGGATACTCCGGACACGAACCGCGTCAGAGACCATGCCGAGCCTCAACGAGATCCGCTCCACCTTCCTCGACTACTTCAAGGCCGGTCAGCACCAGATCCTGCCCTCGGCTCCCCTGGTGCCGCAGAACGACCCGACCCTGCTGTTC
>CAZXVO010000004.1:29391-39816 GCA_964643835.1 uncultured Phenylobacterium sp.
CGCCGGCTTCTCCGACGACCGGATCATCCGCATCGCGACCTCGGACAATTTCTGGTCCATGGGCGACACCGGCCCCTGCGGCCCGTGCTCGGAAATCTTCATCGACCAGGGCCCGTCCCTGGCCGGCGGCCCCCCCGGCAGCCCGGATGAGGACGGCGACCGGTTCCTGGAATTCTGGAACCTGGTCTTCATGCAGTTCGAGCGCTTCGCCGACGGGACCGAGCGCCCGCTGCCGAAGCCGCAGATCGACACCGGCATGGGCCTGGAGCGGATCACCGCCATCCTGCAGGGCGTCCATTCCAACTACGACACCGACCTGTTCCGCACCCTGATCGCGGCCAGCGTCGACGCCACGGGCGTGAAGGCCGAGGGCAAGGCCCAGCCGTCGCACCGGGTCATCGCCGACCATCTGCGCTCGACCAGCTTCCTGATCGCCGACGGCGTCTCGCCCTCGAACGAGGGCCGCGGCTACGTCCTGCGCCGGATCATGCGCCGGGCCATGCGCCACGCCCACCTGCTGGGCGCGGAAGAGCCGTTGATGCACCGCCTGGCCCCGGTCCTGGTGGCCGAGATGGGCGAGGCCTATCCCGAACTGCGTCGCGCCGAACCGGTGATCGTCGAGACCCTGCGCCAGGAGGAAGAACGCTTCCGCCGCACGCTGGGCCGCGGCATGACGCTGCTGGACGAAGCCACGGCCGGCCTCTCGGAAGGCGGCGTGCTGCCCGGCGAGACCGCTTTCAAGCTCTATGACACCTATGGCTTCCCGCTCGACCTGACCCAGGACGCCGTGCGCGCCAAGGGCATCACCGTCGACCTGGACGGCTTCGACACCGCCATGGCGCGGCAGAAGGAACAGGCCCGAGAGGCCTGGACCGGGTCGGGCCAGTCGGCCGCGGCCGGCGAGTGGTTCGCGATCCGCGAGCGCCTGGGCTCCACCGACTTCAATGGCTACGAGACCGTCGAGGCCACCGGCAAGCTCCTGACCCTGGTGTCCGGCGCGGCCGAGGTGGGTGAGGCCGGTACGGGCGAGACTGTGTTCGCCGTGTTCGATCGCACCCCCTTCTACGCCGAGAGCGGCGGCCAGGCCGGCGACACCGGCGAGGTCGAATGGGACGGCGGCAAGGCCAAGGTGCTCGACACCCAGAAACAGGCCGGCGACCTGTTCGTCCACGAGCTTGAGATCACCCAAGGCGTGCTCAAGGTCGGCGCGAGCGCGCGCCTGGCCGTCGACGCCGACCGCCGGCTGACCACCCGCTCCAACCACTCCGCCGCCCACCTGGTGCACGCGGCCCTGCGCAATGTGCTGGGTCCCCACGTGGCCCAGAAGGGCCAACTGGTCGACGGCGAGCGCATGCGCTTCGACTTCAGCCACGGCGGTCCGCTGACCCCGGCCGAGCTCGACGCTATCGAGGCCGAGGTCAATGCGGTGATCCGCCAGAACCTGCCGGCCGAGACCAAGGAAATGGCGCCTGATGAGGCCATCGAGGCCGGCGCCATCGCCCTGTTCGGCGAGAAGTACGGCGACAAGGTCCGCGTCCTGACCCTGGGCCACGCCTTGGCCGGCGACGGCGCGTATTCGGTCGAACTGTGCGGCGGCACCCACGTGGCGCGCACTGGCGACATCGCCCTGTTCAAAATCACCTCCGAAGGCGGCGTGGCAGCCGGCATCCGCCGCATCGAGGCCCTGACTGGCGAGGCGGCGCGCCGCTGGTTGCTGGAGCAGGCCTCGGTCGCCAAGGCGCTGGCCGACCAGTTCAAGACCCCGGTCGCCGAGGTTCTGGCCCGGGTCGACGCTCTCGACGCCCAACGCCGCAAGCTCGAAAAGGAGCTGGCCGAGGCCAAGCGCCAGCTGGCCATGGGCGGCGGCACGGGCGGCGGCGCTCCGGCGATCGAGGAGATCGGCGGCGTGCAGGTGCTGGCCCGTGTCATGGACGGCGTCGGCGGCAAGGACCTGCGGCCCATCGCCGAGGAATTCAAGAAGCAGGTGACCGACGGGGGCATCGCCCTGGTGGGCGTGGCCGACGGCAAGGCCGCCGTGACCGTGGCCGTCACCGGCGCGGCCGCCGGCCGCTTCAGCGCCGTGGACCTGGCCCGGGCGGCGGTGACCGCCATGGGCGGGCAGGGCGCCGGCGGCAAGCCGGACTTCGCCCAGGGCGGCGCCCCCGACGGCGCCAAGGCGGACGAGGGCCTGGCGGCCATCAAAGCCGCCCTGGCTTGACCTGGATCATCCCCTGAACGGTTCCTCCCGCGCCATGCTGCGCGCGGGAGGGCCGCATGGACCAGCTGATCTCTGAGCTCACCGCCGCGCTCGGCGCCGGCGGCGTCATCACCGACATCGACAGCGTCGCGGGCGGCTGGAGCCGGGTCGGCAAGCCGTGCGCGATCCTGCGCCCGCGCTCCACCGAGGAGGTCTCCGCGGTCCTGCGCCTGGCCCACGCCGCCGGCGCGCCCATCGTGCCCTGGGGCGGCAAGACCGGCCTGGTGGACGGGGCCAACGCCGAGGGCCAGTTGGCCCTGTCCCTGGAGCTGATGAACCGGGTCGAAGCGATCGATGTCGAGGCCTCGACCATGACCGTCCAGGCCGGCTGTCCGCTGCAGACGGCCTGCGAGGCGGCTGAGGCGCGCCACCTGTTCCTGCCCCTCGATCTCGGCTCCCGCGGCTCGGCGACCATCGGCGGCAACATCTCGACCAACGCCGGCGGCAACCGGGTTTTGCGGTACGGCATGGTGCGGGAGATGGTGCTGGGCCTGGAGGCGGTGCTGGCGGACGGGACCGTGGTCAGCGCCATGAGCCCACTGATCAAGAACAACACCGGCTATGACCTCAAGCAGCTGTTCATCGGCGCCGAGGGCACGCTGGGCGTGGTCACCCGCGCCACCCTGCGCCTGCGGCCGCAGCCGCTCAGCCAGGATGTGGCGGTGCTAGGCGTGGAGCGCTTCGACCAGTTGCCGCGCCTGCTGCGCCACCTGGAGGCCAGGCTGGGCGGCGCCCTGTCGGCCTTCGAGGTCATGTGGGCCTCGTTCCATGACCTGGTCACCACCGCGCCCGCCAAGGGCCGACCGCCGCTTGATGGCCGCTATCCCTACTATGTGCTGGTCGAGACCCTGGGCGCGGACCCCGCCGCCGACCGCGCCCGGCTGGAGGCGGCGCTGGAGGCCGGCTTCGCCGAGGAGCTGATCGCCGACGCTGTCCTGGCCGGGTCCGAAGCTCAGCGCCAGGGGCTGTGGGCGTTGCGCGACGACGTGGCCCAGGTGGCGCGCAATGGCCCGATCATCACCTTCGACGTCAGCCTGGCGATCTCGGCGATGGAGTCCTACATCGCCGAACTGGACGCGGTGCTGCAGACCAGGTGGCCAGGCATCAGCCTGGTGGTCTTCGGCCACCTGGGCGACGGCAACCTGCACCTGATCGTGGGCCTGCCGGGCCCCGAGGCCCGCCACCCCATCGAGGAGGTGGTCTACGGCCTGCTGCGCGCCCGCGACGGCTCGATTTCCGCCGAGCACGGCATCGGCCTGCAGAAGCGCGAGTTCCTGCCCTTGAGCCGTAGCCCGACCGAAATCGCCGTGATGCGGACGCTCAAGGCGGCTCTGGATCCGAAGAACATCCTCAATCCCGGCAAGATCTTCGCCGTGGCCTGAGCCTACTTGTCCAGGCAGGTCACCTTCATCAGCGGCGCGGCCTTCTTGCCCCAGGACTCGCTGTCATAGAGGAAGCCGTCCGGCGTCAGCGTGATGGCTTCCTGCTGCGCCAGCCGCTTGGACAGGATGACGGAATAGGTCTTGCCCGCCTCCCAGCCGGCCTTGGGCGGCAGGCCCTTGGCCAGGTCGAAGCCGAACTCGAACACCGCCCCATAGGTCAGCAGCACCGCCCGCTTGCCGTCCTGGGAGATATCGAAGCCCGTGGGGATCCAGGCCCAAAAGGTCTGGTCAGGCGCCAGGCGGGGCAGGTCGATCTCGCCCACCAGGTCCATCACCTGGACGCCGTCCGTCGCCCGCAGTTGCGCCGCCGACAGCCGATAAACCTTGGCAGGGCCGGGATTGCGGGCCTGGCCGTCGATGGGTTTGGTGACCAGGAACAGGTCGCCGTCCGGATGCATGGCGATGGATTCAGCGTTGTGCGGGCCGTCGGGATAGCGGGCGCGCACGGTGCGCAGCGGCGTCTCGGTCTCGCCGAACTCGGCCTTCTCCTCGACCACCACAAAGGATATCTCGCCGCGGGTCCCCGGATTGTCGCCCACATCGGCCAGGTAGAGGCAGGAGGCCTTGCCGCAGGGGCCTAGCGCCATGTCCTCGATGTCGCGCGGCTTCGCTCCCTCCAGGTTCACAGCCTTCAACCCCCCGCCCGTCAGGTCGGAGACGAAGAAGCGCAGGGAATCGCCGGAGTCGTTGTGGTGGTAGAGCCGGCCGGGAAGGCGGGTCGAGGCCTCCAGGCCGCTGGCCTCGTTCACCAGCGCCGGGTCCAGGGTCCCCACCTCGCTCGCCGCGCTCCAACTGGCGCACAGGTGGCTCGGCGCGGCCAAGGCCAGGCCGGGCAGGGCGGCGAGAACGGCGGCGAGGAGCGCGGGGCGGCGGCGCATGTGGGGATCTCCGACAGGCCGCCATGGGGCCGGGCGGCGCAGCCGCCGTCAAGCGGCGACCGCGCCCCGGCCAGGGAGCTGACCAGGCAGCCGCGCGCTCAGGTCTTGGCGAACACGCAGAGCTTGTTGCCGGTCGGGTCGCGGAAATAGGCGCCGTAGAAGCTGGTGGAGTCCGCCGGGCGAGGACCGGGCGCGCCTTCATCCGTCCCACCGGCGGCCAGGGCCGCGGCGTGGGCCGCGTCGACCTCAGCCTTCGAGCCGGCCAGGAAGGCGATCATGATCCCGTTGCCAGGGCGGGCGTCCTCGCCGTCAAAGGGCGGGCAGATATAGCAGTCGGCGTCCGAGCCCTTGGCCGCATAGCCGGCCCAGCCGCCCTGGAAGAAGCTGCGCTCGCGGCCCAAGGCGCCAAACACCGCGTCGAAGAAGGGCAGAGACGCTTCGACGTCCTTCGCCCCGATGGTGACATAGCCGATCATGTTCGTTCCCTCCGGATGACAGGCGCGAAGCCTAGTCGCCGGATATAGAACAAATCAAGAACCTTTTTCGGCTTCCGCCTGGGCTTTGGTCTTGGAGGGGAGCTTGATGTCGACCAGCTTCCACTCGAACCAGTCCTTGCGCTGGAAGGTGAAGACCGTCTCCTGGCCGTCCTCCTTCGGGTGCTTCACCGCAAAGCGCATACGGTTCGGGTCCCAGAACTGGGTGCGCGGCCAGCGGGCGTCTATGGCCGCCTTGGCCTGGTCCAGGAAACCCTCGGGCGGCGGCGCCTCGGGCGGGCCTTCGCCCGGCGCGTAGCCGCGGGTCAGGTCATGCAGGCCCTGGGCGCTGACATAGGTGTCCACGGCCGGCGGCGGCGGACGCAGGGGCTCCATGGCGTGGCGGATCGCGCCCAGGGGGTCGGTCCACAAGCTGGGGGCCGGGGCGGCCGGCGGCGGGGTGTCGGCGATCTGGGCCTTCAGCGAGCCGCGGACGGAGTTGTAGTCCACCAGCTCGGCCAGGCCCTGGGCGTCGCCGTCGCGGGCGTCGGCGCGCAGGGCGCGGAAGGCGAACCAGGGCGCGGCGAAGAAGGCCGCGATGGCCACCAGCAGGAGCACGAGGATCAGGTTGAAGATCCGGCGTCCCATCGTCTCGTCGTGTCGCTCAGAACGGGCCATACCCTATGATTAACACGTCCCAGCCGGCTGGCGAGACCCTACAGCCGGCGCGCGATTGCTTGCGCTGGCGACGCAACGGCGCGAGGCTCCCTCCATTGTTTGAACCATAACATCGCCCAGGGAGGGCCGGATTTCATGTCGGACGCCAGGATCAATCCCAATGGAAGCTTGCGGGGCAAGGTCGCCCTGGTCACCGGCGCCAGCCGCGGCATCGGCGAGGCCATCTGCGCCCGCCTGGCCATGGAGGGCGCAAGTGTCGTCGCCTCGGCGCGGACGGCGGAGGCGGGCGAAAGTCGCCTGCCGGGCACCCTGCATGAAACGGTCGATCGCCTGAAGGCCGCCGGCGGCCAGGCCGTCTTCGTCAAGGCCGACCTCGCCCAGGCCAGCGAGCGCGAGCGGCTGGTGGAGGAGGCCGAGGCCGCCTTCGGCCCCATCGACATCCTCGTGAACAACGCCGCCATCACCTATTTCATGCCGGTCGTCGACTTCACCGAGAAGCGCTTCAAGCTGATGATGGAGGTGCAGGTCTATGCGCCCTTCCACCTGTCCCAGCTGGTGCTGCCCGGCATGATCGCCCGCAAGTCCGGCTCCATCGTCAACATCTCTTCGCCGGCCGGCATCCACCCCAAGCCGCCCTACCAGGGGGGGCGCGGCGGCACGGTCTATGGCCTGTGCAAGGCGGCGCTGGAGCGCTTCACGACCGGCCTGGCCAGCGAGGTCCAGGCGGATGGCGTGGCGGTGAACGTGGTCTCGCCGGGCCTTGTCGACACCCCCGGCGTGGCGGTGCATGGCCTGATCAATGAGGCGACCAAGTCCCGCGTCCAGCCGATCGAATACATCGCCGAAGCCGTCTACCAGCTGGCCAAGGCCGACCCCGCCACCCTGACCGGCCGCGTCGCCTATGCCGAGCCGCTGCTGAAGGAGCTGGGTCTGGAGCCCGCGGCCCTGATCTGATCCTTGCCAAGCCCGCCCGCGCGGCCTCACATCCCCCGTCTTCAGGAGTTCGTAGATGCGGATCGGTGTGGGCGCCCTCGCGGGCGTGGTGTTGGGGGTGACGATGGTGGGCCAGGCGAGCGCCGAGAAGTTGACGGCGGAGCGGGTCTATGCGGCGCCGGACCTGTCGGGGCCCCGGGCCCGGGGCGTCAGCCTGTCGCCGGACGGGACGCTCGTCACCTATCTGAAGGCCAAGGCCGACGATCCGCGCATGACCGACCTGTGGGCGGCGGACGTGGCCGGCGGGGACCCACGCCTGCTGATCGACGCTCGCGCCCTGATCCCTAAGGACCGCATCCTCTCCGAGGCCGAGAAGAGCCGCCGCGAGCGCCAGGGCGTCCAGACCCGTGGCGTGGTGGCCTATGACTGGGACGACCAGGGCCGCTTCATCCTGGTCCCTGTCGAGGGCGATCTGTGGCTCTACAGCCGCGCCTCCGGCCAGGTCAGTCGCCTGACCAACACTCCCGACGACGAGATCGACGCCAAGGTCTCGCCAAGGGGCGGCTTCGTCTCCTTCGTCCGCGACGACAACCTCTATGTCCAACCGGCTGGCGGCGGGGCCGAGCGGGCGCTCACCACCGACGGGACCGAGCTCAAGTCCTGGGCCACCGCCGAGTTCATCGCCCAGGAGGAGATGGACCGCCAGACCGGCTACTGGTGGAGCCCGGACGATCGTCACATCGCGCTGACCCATGTCGACCAGACTGGCGTGGACGTTGTGGAGCGGGCCGATATCGGCCCCACGGGCGCGACCATCGTCGCCCAGCGCTATCCCCGCGTGGGCCGGCCCAACGCCCGCGTTGACCTCTATGTCGCCGACGTCGCCAGCGGCGCGCGGGTCAAGGTCGACCTGGGCGCCGATGCGGACATCTATCTCGCCCGCGTCGACTGGGCCCGCGACGGCAAGACCCTCTATGTGCAGCGCCAGACCCGCGACCAGAAGCGCCTGGACCTGCTGGCCGTGGACATCGCCACCGGCAAAGCCACGGTGGTGCTCACCGAGACCAGCCCACACTGGGTGGATCTCAGCGACGACTTCCGCCCGCTGAAGGACGGTGGCTTCCTGTGGTCTTCGGAGCGTTCGGGCTGGAAGCACCTCTACCTCTATGGCCCCAGCGGCAAGCTGGTCCGCCAGGTGACGCAAGGCGACTGGCCGGTGGACGCCATCCAGGGTGTGGACGAGGCCCGCGGCCTCGTGCTGTTCACCGCCAGTGTGGACACCCCCATCGAGCGCCGGCTCTACGAAGTCTCCTACAAGGCCTCCGCCCAGCCGAGGCCGCTGACCAAGGCCGGCGGCTGGTGGACCGTGAAGGTCGCCAAGGCCGGCGGCGCCTTCACCGGAACCTATGAAGACCCCGCGACCCCGCCTCAGACCGGCCTCTATCGCGCCGACGGCCAGCTGGTCCGCTGGATCGAGGAGAACCGCCTGGCGGACGGCCACCCCTATTGGCCCTATCGCGCGCGGCTGCGCACCCCGGAGTTCGGGACCATCAAGGCCAGCGACGGCGAGGACCTGCACTGGATGATGCGCACCCCGCCGGGCTTTGATCCGGCCAAGCGCTATCCGGTGGTGGTCAAGCTCTATGGCGGGCCGGGACGCGCCCTGGTGGCCAAGACCTGGGGCGATCCGGCCGACCAGCTCTATCTGGAAGCCGGCTTCATCCTGTTCACCCTGGACAACCACGGCACGCCCAACCGCTCGAGCGCGTTCAAGACCGCCATCGACCGCAAGCTCGGGACCTGGGAGGTCGCCGACCAGATCCGCGGCGCCGACTATCTGAAGACCCTGCCGTACGTGGATCCGGCCCGGATCGGCGTCACCGGCTGGTCCTATGGCGGCTATATGACCCTGATGCTGCTGACCGCCCCGAACTCGCCGTTCGCGGCCGGGGTTTCGGGCGCGCCGCCGACGGACTGGAGCCTCTACGACACCCACTACACCGAGCGTTACATGGGTACGCCCAAGGACAACGCCGCTGGCTATGCGGGCTCCGAGGTGACGGCGCGCGCCGATCGCTTGGCGCCCGACGCCCTGCTGCTGATGCACGGCATGGCCGACGACAATGTCACCTTCGACAACTCGACGCGGTTGATGGCGACCCTGCAGGCCAAGGCCATCCCCTTCGAGACCATGCTCTATCCGGGCCTACGCCACCGGGCCGGCTGGACCCAGGCCCACCTCAAGCACCGCATGGAAGCGACGCTGGCCTTCTTCAAGCGCAAGCTCGCCCCCGTCGCCGCGCCCTGAGGGCGCGATGATCGGCCGGGCCTCGGCGAGAATCTCGTCGAGGCCCGCGCAAAGGCGGCGCCCCGCCGCCGTGAGTTCTGCGGCCACGATGCCGCGCATGGCCCAGCGTTCAACGCGCACCAGGCCCTCGCCGGATCCATCATCCATTTCGGTCAGCGCCTGGACGGTCTTCCAGCAGGCGTCCGTCGCCATACCCGCCCGCCGCCGCAGGTCGGGCAGGGGCAGAGGCTCCGCCTCATCGGCGATGTAGAGCAGGCTGACCAGCTGGCTGACCGTGAAGTCGCCATTGACCGCGCGAAGCAACTCCAGTGCTTCCAGCATGGTGTTGCGGTGGCGCATGATAAACTTTCTGTAATGAATCCGCGTCGCCCCGAATTGTGCTGAATGCGGCTGAATGAATCAAGCAATTGACCCGCGCATTTATACATTACCGGGATTTAATTGTCGTATCTCAGGCGTAACATTGCAATGAAGACGCGCGGTTAGCCGTCATTGCGGGTCAATCTGGCGATCAGTACCTCGCAAACGCTCAAAACGAGCGTGCAAACCGTCCTAGATTTGGTTGTCCGTTCGACACCAAAGAGTACGAGGTTAGCTATGAAGCTGTGGGGCCAGATTTCCGTGGAGCTCACGGTCGGGGACTATGTCGAGGCCGCCGACCATCAGCGCCGTCTGGAAGACATCCTAAAGCTCGTCCGCGACGCCTACCCTGAGGCGACCCTGTCCATGCGCGAGCGGCGCCAGCGCAAGGCCCAGCCTCTCGTTCGGGCCCTGCCGCGCCCCGCGGCGACCGGCAAGCTGAACGACTATATCGAGCGCGCCTGAGATGCGGCCCAGAGACTCCCTCCTGGAGGGCCTGTCATATTTCCGGGAGCTCAATCCGGGCGTCACGGTCAATGAGATCATCGCCTTTCTCTACACGTGCGAGAACGAGGGGTTGAACGTTCAGGAGCTGGCCTATGTGGCCCGCATGACCGAGCCCACCGCCTCGCGCAGCATCCGCACCTTTGGGCCGGAGGGCTCGGAGTGGGCGCGCCCGCCGGCCCTGGGGCTGGTGGAGGCCTTCCTCAATCCCCGCGATGGCCGCAGCCGCATCATCCACCTCACCGACAAGGGCCGCGAGGCGCGGGCGCGGCTGGACGGGGTGATCCGACAGGCCATCGCCATCCTGCGCTGAGCGCCAGCCGGCGCGTAGCGAATGAACGCGAGTTAACTGGCGCAAACGCCGGGGGCCGGTGTTTGGTCGGCCCATTGTGAACAAGCCTTTTTCAAACACTTCAGCCTGGGGGAGGGGATCGATGGCGGACTTCGAACTTGACCGCCTTGATCTGCAGATCCTGGCGGCCCTGCAGGAGAACAATCAGGCCAGCGCCCAGGACCTGGCCGAGCGCGTGCCCCTGTCGCCCTCGGCCATCCTGCGCCGGATCCGCGGCTATCGCGCCTCGGGCGTCATCTC
>CAZXVO010000005.1:0-270 GCA_964643835.1 uncultured Phenylobacterium sp.
ATCTCGGCCCACATGGGCCGTGTTTCGCTGCTGGTCAGTGCCAGGACCAGGACCTTCTCGGGCATACGCCCTGCCCACACATGCCGTCCGTGGGCAAAATTGCGGAAGTCGACGCGCTGCACCGGGCACAGACCCGCCTCCCAGGCGCTGGTCTCCAGCGCAATCGCGGCCGGCGCAAGCCGAGGGTCATGCAGCACGAACAGCACGTCGTCTGAGCTCAGGCCGTCGAAGGCCTCACGCAGTTGCGCGCGCGCCTCCTGCCCTAGCACC
>CAZXVO010000005.1:280-7919 GCA_964643835.1 uncultured Phenylobacterium sp.
CCGATCAGCAGCGCCGTCAGCGCCGCGGCCAAGGTGTGAGTCGCCAGAAAACCATCCTTCTCCGCGCCGCAGTCGGCCAGATGCACGCTGGCGCCGGCCGCGGCAGCTCTAAGCGCGAGCGGGCTTTCGGCGCGACTGGTCAGCACGTGCAGATTGGGGGCGCCCATCGCGCGGGCGCGCTCAAAGGCGGCGAGGATGTCGCTGTTGTCACCACTGCCAGACAGTAGCCAGATCGGCTGACCATGAGCGGTCTCGCCCGTAAGAACGAACTCAGCCGGCGTGGTCACCCAGGTCGGTCCCTGACCCAGCGTCCTGCGACAGGCGGCCAGATAGGAGCAGGTCACTGCGGAGCCCCCTGAGCCGATCACGGTGGCGAACCCGCGGGCCTCGTCCAAAGCCTTGGCGAGCAGCTCGGGGTTCAGACCAGCAGCACGCGCTACGGTCGCCTGAAGATGGTCGAGCTTCTCGGAAAACACACTCATCGCCGCCCCTCAGGCGTCGCTCTCGGCCGGCGCATCCGGCGGCACCGTCGGCGTGAGCGGAGGCGGGAAGTAGCCGGCATAAACAGGGCCGTGCAACCAGACATGCACGATCATGTCCGGTCCGGCGGACGCGTCAGCCGCGCCCGAGTCGAGTTCGTAGCGCAGGGACTCGACGTGGCGGACGACGAGATTGTGCTCGATGGCGGCCATCAAGGCGCCCGCTGCCATCACCTTACTACCCACCGGCGAGAGGATGATCTGGGGCGTGTATACGTCGGCGAAGGTCGCATCGTATCGCTGCTTCAGGGTCGACACAGTCCGATAGGTGTCGAGCGGATTGCGCTCGGACACGTAGATGAGATCGCGGGAATCAACCTGCCACTCGTTGCGCAGCTCGGGTTCGTACTCGGCCAGCAGCGCGTCGGCCCGCCGCGGATCGCGGGCCGGGAAAGGCAGGATCGGACAGACCTTGTAGCCGGAGCCGCCGCCGTTGATCTTCTGAAGCACCAGTTGCTTGCGCGGCGCCAGTTGAGGAAGCCAGACTTGGGCCAGCGGCAGTTCGGCTGAGGCCACCGCTTCGCCCGCGAATCCGCGGATGGTCACCGCGCCGGCCGACGGCTCGCCGATGATCCGAGCGTCCAGCTCGGGATTGGAGGTCACCATGAGATGGAAGCTCACCTGCGGCAGGCTCTCGCACTTCTCAAGCAATAGCTTCGCGGCGGGAAACCCGATGCCGACTGATAGCGCGCTGAGATCGAGGACCACATCTGTCACCTGCGGCCACTCACGCTGATTCAGCAACCGGCTGATCCGGGCCCCGCCAACAGGTGCCAGGTCCTCGGCGAAGACCGAGATGTGCTGCACATCGCAGCGCGGCACGAGTTCGCGCAGAGCCTGCTCGTTTGCGGCTGCGGCGTCCTTCAGATCCTCTGCCACATCCAATCGGTCTTCACGGATAAACAGCGCTTCCAGCCGATTCCCCATCGCCGCGGACAGTCGTTGCGCAACGATCCGAGCGCGGGGATCGAACCCGGCGCCCGCCAGGAGCAGGCAAGTACGCCCCTCCCCTGCGAAATAGGCGACGACGAAGCTGTCGACAGCATCGTCGAAGTGGGTGATGCAATTATCCCAGTGCGGTCGCATGTCAGACCGCCTCGATCAAGGCGACGAGATCGCCTACGTCGCGCTCAAGGAAGCCCCCGCGCCGCAACGTCAGGCCGTGAGCCAGGCAGACCGGCCCCGCTAGCTCCAGCAGGCACCATTGCTTGCCCCCCTGCCCGTAACCGCGGACGGCGACGATTGCGCCGTAGGCTTGCGCGTACTTAAGAACCAGAGCCGTCTCGTCTTCAGTCTGCAGTAGCCTGTCCATATCGGCGTCGGGCACCGCGATGGCGTTCGCGCCAGGCCCAAGCGGCGCGTTACCCTGCAGGGAGTTATCAAGGCATTCGCCGGCGATGTGCTGCACGAAGGCGCGGATTTTCCGGGCAAACGGAAAGGACCAGCTGTCGACGATCTCCTTGGCCTTCTCGCGCAGAACGGCCTGCTGCTGAAGCGGATTGAGCGCCGGATCCTGATTGCGGATAGCACGGATCTCCATCCGGTCGACGAGCGCCCCGGCGAGTTGCAGGAAGAGTTCGGCGTTCTCATTAGCGGCATCGCTGACGTCGCCCATGCCGAAGTGATAGGGGCGGCCAAACCGATGATGGAGGTGGAGTCTCGCCGCCTCAGCGATGTCGGAGTCTGCCTTCAACGGCGTGCGGGGGTCGGGGTTCTCTTCCTCGAAAAGCGAGGGGGCCTGTGCGGCGAGCCGCACGTTGTAGCGGTTCATCAGCACGCGCATCATGGCCTGTTGCACGTCGTCGTCGACGTCCGCTGACTGCGCGCCGGCGACATAGCTGCGGACTAGGTCCTCGATGCTGGCCCGCCGCGCCGCCGGGACTTTCAGGCGACGTTGCTCGCGATCTGTCGCCTCTCGGTTCTCCTGCGCCCGCGCATCGGTGAGCCGCGGCGGCTCTTCGCTCAAGAGCCGGCTGAAGCGGGTGTAGCGACGGTCCCTGAGCGTCTGGACCAAGCGCAGGTACCGGTCCGACATATCGTTCGCCAGCTTGCGGAAATGACGGCGATCTCCGCCGCGGGACTGCAGCTGCTGCATCAGGATATCGAGATAGTCGCGATCCCGCTTCATTCCCGGCAAAGCGTCCTCGCCGGCGGACTGAAATACGGTGGCGGGCGACAGCGCGTCGAACCGCATCATCATCCAGCGGCCGATCCGCATCTCGCGCTTCGACATCGCACGGAAAAGCATCTGCAGCTGTTCGGGATGCAAGGTGTGCACGTCGTCGAGAATAACCAGGAACTTCACACGGATGCGTTCGCCGTCCCGCCAGGTCAGTTCGATATCGCGCAAACTCTCGAAGGGCTGGTAAGGCTCGTTTGCGGCCTGCGGGATCGCCTCCACGGCCGGTGGAATCAAGCTCGCGCCGACCGAATAGACCGCGCGCTCGACCTCCCGCGCTCGGTTCAAAACGCCCTCCGAGTCGGCGCCGCCGATACCCTCCAACTGCGCCGCCGAGTCCTCCCGCAACATCAGCCGGATGTCCGCCACGGCACGACGGCGATGGGCGGTCAGGTTGCGAAATAGGCCCAACATGGCCCGAGCCTGGATGAGCGACAGGACGAGCTTGGTGCGCACGCTCTCGTCATACGGCAGCTCCCAGAAGTCGCGATACTCCGACTCCATAGGTACGCGGACCGCGGCGATCAGCGGACGTTCTCCGTCGCTGAAGCCGGTGGCGGTGAGCGCTGCGGCGAGGGTCTTATTCTCTTGGCTGCTCTGGTCGCTAAGTATGGCCTCGACAAGCCGATACTCAACCAGCGTCGCCATCATGGTCTTGCCACTGCCTGGCGTGCCGATCACTCGCACCGGCAGGTCGAAGAACATCTCCTTCTTAGGATGGCGGGCCAGGAAGGCGGTCAGCGGCTCGGGGCTGACGATCGAGAGAAACTCCGAATCGTCGCGGATGAACTCGGTCGCACGGCGAAGGAACGGGTTGGCCATCGGATCACCCGTGCCGATCGCGGCGATGGAACAGCGGTCGCATGGGGTGGACGTTGTTCGCGCCCGGCGTCTCCGCCCAGAGCAACGGGATGCTGTTGTTCGGGGTGTTGTGATCGAGAACGATAGGCAGTGCGCAATTAGCGTAGCCCAGTTTCATGTCGCTCTGGCCGTTCTCGTCGCAGTGCTGCTTTATGCGCTCGTAGAGCGCGTGATCATAATAGCGGTCGCCAAGGTCCAGCATGGCGGCGTCACGCGGTGCGGCAAGTTTCAGATCGGGCGGCAGCCGCAGCCCCTCGGTAATGTCGACCTCGCCGAACCAAGCTTGCGACCACCGCTCCTGAGCGTCCTTCACCCTTTCTTCCAGCGCCAGACGCGCTTGGTCGCTTGAGACGTAGTGATGGATGTGCAGGTGATAGCCCTTCTGGATAGGGAATGCGTCTTTAAGCTCATCCTGGGCCTCCAGCACCATTTCGTTGAAGGTGTTCAGCTTGCCCTTCCACTCCCCCTCGATCTCGCGGATGAAGGTCGTGCCCGAGGCGGTAAAATCATCGATCAGAAAGACCCGTTCGAACGTCGCGCCCTCGTGCTCCTTGGCGAGCTTATTCCGCAGGTCGCGCCACTTCCCGACGTCGATGTTGAGCATCGGCACGATCTGCTCGGGCGATAGCCGACCGCTGTTGGCGCGGCGAAGAAGGTCGATCCGGCTGCCGTCGCTAAGTCCCACGAAAAGCGTCTGGCGCAGGTGCTTGTTGAACGACTCGGCACCCTTTGGCGTCGACCACACCTCGTAGGGTTTGCACCCGAGCTCGTCGGCGACCACCTGGCGAAGGATCGGGGTTACCACCTCCGGCACGAAGTTCTCGATGAGACGCAGCATCTCGGACAACGATATGTAGACGAGCCGCCGCTTGACGAAATCGTAGGCGGTGGGCCGATCGGCGGCATCGAACTGCTTGAGCCAGATTGCGAGGCTCTCCAAGAACCGCACGCCCGCACGGAAATCCGCGTACCCGTCGTATTTGATGGAGCTCATTAGCCGCAGCCAGGCGTATTCGTGCGCGGGCACCGCCTCGGTGTCCGACGTCCAACCCATGACCTCCGCAAGGAGGCCGAGCGCCATCCTGTCGTTCAAATATCCCCCGATCGTTTCTTAGGGACCAAAGCTGGAGCGACACCGGCGCCGCCGCAGGAGGTCGCTTCTGAGTTCTGAATACTGGATGCTACAGCTTGGGCGCGCACTGACAAGCACCCCGTCCGTCGCTGTTCCACGACGTCCACAGGTCGTTTGCGAGACGCAACCAAACCTACTCATTGGCACGCTCCCTCTCTTCCCGGCGGCCGGCTGCAGTGAAGGTTTGGCTCGCGGGCCTACGCCCACCGCCTCGAACGCGGGTTCGATAGGCGATGCAGTAGTCCTTCCCAGCGTCGGCTTGGCCCCCAGGGATGACGCATTGGACTTGAACTCCAGTAAGCGCCCGACAGCGGACGCTCCGACCCTCTGCTAAGAGCCCAACCCGGTCGTCGCCGCTTGGGTGTGTGCGGGCACCGGAGAGCGGACCTTCCGAAGGTCGCTGAAGAGTCAGCATACGGCGCTCACGCGCCCGCCAGGATACGCCGATACCCCCCGGCGACGAGGGCGCGTCCGGACCGCACAAGGCGGATCACGGTGTCACGCACTGAGCAGGTGCGCCAGTCGCCGCGCTCCGCGGCGTCCTGGCCAAACAAGGCTGCGGCGATTTCGCGATAATTGCGCTGATCGGCAGCCAAGTCTAGGGCGCGCAGGGTTTGGATCAGCCTCTTGCGCTGCTGGCCAGTAAGATCGTCCAAAGGGCGATGATCGCCCGCCAGGGCGCGTTGCAGGCGATGGGCCGAGCGCAGATGCACCGAGAAGACGCCGCTGATGGGAAGGATGGCCGCGAGCGGCGTCGAGAGATCGCCATTGGGAACATGGATCTGCAGGCCCGAGGGCAGCAGCAGATGTAGTCCGTTGGACGCACGGCGCTGGAGGGCGAGGTTCGCGCCAAGACGAAGCCGACTGGCCCACTCCGCTTGCGCCTGCTCCAGGCGGACCACTAATCCGGGCGCAACGTCAGGTCTCCAGAAGACGTCCACCGCCCCGGCCGGGAGGGTAGGATCGGCCAAGAACTGCAGTCCCCAGGGGCGAAGGGCCTCTTCCACCGATTGCGTACTGCGCCCGGCGCCTCGGCTTTCCCGGGCAACTTGGCCATATCCAGGGTTTCGCCGCAGGAACTCCCAGGCGAAGTCCGAGCGGGTCACGATAGGCTTGAGCGGCGCATCGTATCGATACGCCCCGTCGCCTAAGGTATGGCGAAGAGCCGTCATGCGACCATCACAGCTCAGCAGATTCGAGGGATCGAGCTCTAAGTCTCTGTAGTGGCTCGATTTTCTGCGCCGCGCCATTCTGTGACGCGCCCACCGCCACTGGGCGTCGCGACACCGGCGAACTAGGTGCGCACCTGAACGTCCTATCGCCGCTTTGGCGCGGTTCTCTACGCAGCAAGGGTCCTTGCCCTCCCCACGCTTGCCGGCCGCCACCGCCGGCCGCACGATCTGCTCGGCGGGCGCCGTGACGCAGGCCGCATCTCAGAGCCAGGGGACGGTGCGACCCGTCGGCGGCGGATGCGGACCAGATAGCGGGCCTCTGCACGGAGGATTCCAACGCCCGCCCCCTTTCTCCACCGGAAATTGTGGAATGAGGGTCGGAAAGATGCTCAATCGTAAAAGGTGGATTGGCAGATCACGCGCTAAGCTACAGTTTGGAGTGGTCCTCCCGTTGCTTAGGTTCAAGACCCATGGACGACGACCCATCGGGCGGTTTGCAGAGTCAAGGCGCGCTGCTCGGCGCTGCCTTGCGCGGCATTCGCAAGGCGCGGGGCCTGCGCACAAGCCAGGTTGCCGATGCGATCGGGCTTCCCTTGCGAACGTATCAGCGCTTGGAGGAAGGCTCCGGTCCCTTCGAACTCGACCGGATAAAGCTGTTCGCGGACTTCACCGACAGCGACCCTTTCGCCATCGTTGCGAGCATCTGGCTGCAGTCGCCGGAGTTCGCCGTCCGCGCCATCGACACCAAACCCCTGGTAGTGTTCACCCTAGCCTTGCGCGAATTTCACGAGGACCTCGAAGACGACATTCGGCTGATTGAGCCGCGGGTGTGGTGGGGCGGCTTCAGGCGGCTGTTCCAGGATATGACCGAGCACGTCCGCAAACGCGACCTAACCGCCGAGACCTGGCTGGATGAGCAGTCACGTAGACTTGGCCTCAACCTGAACTTCCTGCCGCATGGCCGGGGTCGACGTCGGGACTAGGCCTGGGCGACGAGGCTGGCCAAATACCGCCTAGCCGCCCTACTGGAGCCATAGCCAAGGCAGTCGGCCGGCCAGCCACTTCGCCAGCGCCGCGTTCACTTCTACCGGCTTCTCCTGCGCCATCCAGTGGCCAGACGGCACCACCACTTCGGTGAGATCCTTGCAATGCGCTCGCATTGGATCGGCAAGCCTGGAATCGGTGGTCTGACAGACATAGTCGTAGACACCGTGCAGGAAGAGCGCCGGCATGCGCAGGATCCTGCTGGTGGCGCGTGCGGCGTATTCCATGTTGGCCGCCCCGTTCATGTACCAGCTGTCTGGTCCGAAGAACCCGTTACGCACCAGGGCCGATGCATAACGATGCTCATCGTCTTCGCTCAAGACGGCCTCATCGCGAGGCACGCTGGGCGCCGGGCCGCCACCGAACCAGCCGCCGTTTGCGCGCGTGAAGGCGGTGCCGGCGGGCTTGCCTTGGCCGTCAGGGTTTCCCGACCGGAAGGCCAGCCGGACAAAGGCGTGCGGATCGGCGTCGAACGCATCTCGAGCCGCATTGAAGTTCTCCCGATAGAACATCATGTAGTCCCACTGGCCTGCAGGGAACTGAGCCTCCGGATAGACGTCGCGGTTCACGAGGGGGATCAGCGTCTCTGGCGCGAAACCATCGGGCATGTACGGCACGCAAAGGCCGGCTACCCCATGGCATCTTTCAGGATGATGCTGGGCGAGGCTCCAGACCACGGGACCACCCCAGTCGTGCCCGACCCACACCGCCT
>CAZXVO010000005.1:7929-26237 GCA_964643835.1 uncultured Phenylobacterium sp.
AGATCGCGGGCACCCGGATCGACGTCATGAACACCCCCGGGCCCACCCCCGGCGGCCCCGACCCACCCCGCCTCCCCCCCGCCCCGGGCGTCGAGAAGGTCCAGCATGTCGGCGACGATCTCTTCCTGGGCGTAGTCCTGATGGCGCCCGTAGACACTGGAACGCCCATAGCCCCGCATGTCGGGGGCGATGGCGCGGAAGCCCAGTCCGGCCATGACGGAGAGCTGGTGGCGCCATGAGATCGAGAGTTCAGGCCAGCCGTGAACAAAGACGATCGGCGTGGCGTCCGGTCGACCGCAGGACAGGTAGAAGGTGCTGTGCCGCGATGTGCGAATGGCGTTTTCGAGAATGGGAAACGTCATATCGCCGACCTCCAAGGCGCCGGCGACGCCGACTGATCTGAATATGCCTGCTCCAAGCCGAAGAACTCTAAGCGTATTGGAAAGCCGGATCGTCGAGCGCGATCTCCGGGAACTCGTCCTTCTCCGACCAGTAGTCCTGGGTGTGGCGCCATTCGCGCTTTGCGCCGCTCTTCGGCATCAGGTGCATGCCTCGCGCAAGGTAGCCGGGATTGAAGCTCTCCGGATCGACCCACGGACCAAGCGGCATGTCACCGTCCTCAGGCCGTAGGGCCGGAGCGACCCGCCGATAGTCATGCTGGTCCATGTAGTCCAAGAGGCGCGGAACGAAGTCGCCGATGAGATCGGCACGCAGCGTCCAGCTGGCGCGGAAATACCCGAACACCCAGACGAGGTTGGGAACGCCGGTGAACATCATGCCGCGATAGGTCACCACCTCGGAGAAGTCCAAAGGCTCGTTGTCGACGACGAACTCGATGTCGCCCATCACATTGAGGTCGAAACCGGTGGCGGTTACGATCACGTCGGCGTCCAGGTGCTCGCCGGACTTCAGCTCAATGCCGGTCTCGGTGAAGGTCGCGATCTCGTCGGTGGCCACTGAAGCCTTGCCGGCGGAAATGGCTTTGAACATGTCGCCGTTGGGGATGAAGGCGACCCTCTGACGCCATGGCAGATACGACGGCGCGAAGTGCTTCTCGACGTCGTAGCCTTCTGGCAATTGGCTCCGGACGGCGTCCAGGATTTCCTCCCGAACGAGCTCGGGCTCATCCAGAGCCCGGCGAATATACGCAGCGCCGTCGCGTAGCGTGCGGCGCCGAACGATCTCATGGATCCAGCTCTCGTCGATTTCGAGTTCGCGAAGGCTTTCAGCCAGGTCGCTCTTGTTGCGCCCCGTCGAAAAGTAGGTGGGCGTACGCTGCAGCATCGTCACGTGGGCAGCCTCGGTCGCGAGCGCCGGAATGAGCGTCGCGGCTGTCGCACCGGAACCGATCACGACGACCCGCTTGCCCGCATAATCGACGTCCTGCGGCCAGGTCTGCGGGTGCAAGATCGGCCCCTTGAACCGCTCCATGCCTGGCCAGGTGGGCGTGTATCCCTTGCTGTGGCGGTAGTAGCCTTGGCACATCCACAGGAACCGCGTGGTGTAGTGCTCGATCTGGCCTGTGTCGCTGCGCTCTGCATCGACGAACCAGAGGCCATCTGGGCTCGACCATCGCGCATTCAGGATCTTGGTGCTGTACTGGATGTAGCGTCCAAGGTCGTTTTCTTCGATCACCTCAGCCATGTAGGCGAGGATCTCCTCGCCGGTCGCGATCGGGACGCCGCGCCAAGGTTTGAACCGATAGCCGAAGGTATGAAGATCGCTGTCAGAGCGGACGCCGGGATACTTGTGAGTCCACCAGGTGCCGCCGAAGCTGTCCTGCGCCTCCAAGACCTTGAAGCTGCGATCTGGCGCCTGGGTCTTCAAATGGTAGGCCGAGCCTACCCCCGAGATGCCTGCGCCAACCACCAGCACCTCGAAGTGCTGAGTCGACGCGCGCTCAATTCCATCGCTCGCTGCGTCATTCATATCTCAGCCTCCCGCTGTTCGTACGCGCCCTTGCTGGGCTTCTGTCAGGCCGCCGTATTTGGCGGTTGGGCGCTACCGAAAGCCCCTCCTTGGCCGACCGAACCAACGCCAAGGACGGGCTCCCGGTAGCCCCGGGGCAATCAGCAGCGATCAAGGCCTGGAGACCCTTGTCCGCGGATCGACATTGAGGATGGAGGTTGTTCGAACGACGTTCCACAAGCTCGGATCGCGAGGCGATCGTCTCGGCGGCGCTGGCCCCGTGAACCTCGGCTCACCGCCGTCAGTCCACCAGCATCAACTGACTCTGCTGGTGAATCCACGACGGGCCTTGTCGAATGAGGTTCGATGGAAGCGTGCTGCTCTTCATCACATCCACGAGAAGTGGTTAGCCCCTGAATGACCGACGCACCCTACTGCCCATCGCGACGCGAACCCGACCGGGGGCGGCGCAAACGTTCACCTCGTGGACCGTGCGCAGATGTTGAAAGAGGGCGCCGCCGACACTTGTGATCGACGGCCCGCTTGCCGGTCAGCATCCTGCGCGACATTCACGGTTTTGAGCGCCAGAACACTTCAAACGAACGTCCAATGAGCTCCATCTACACGATGTCCCTACCGCGCGAACACGCCCTGACCGAGGCCAAGGGTCTCTGCCGCACCCTCCCTAGCGCCCCCTCCCCGCGTGCACGCGCGAGCGCGATCTTCGCTCTTCTGACCCGGGTGGAGACGTGGACCCCTGAGCAGAAGGCGAAGATCGTCGGATTCGGCGAGTGGCTGGCGACCCGTCCCCACGACGGCGCTTTGCGTGAGAGGTGCAAACAACTGCTGACGAGCCTTGCTTGACCGTCGGCACGGACCACATCGGAGCCGTCTGCGGACCTAGTTACTTTGCGGAGGCCGCGCCTTCCAGAAGGCCAGGACCAGCGCTGCGATCATCAGGCCTGCGGCTAGATAGAAGGCCAGTCCAGGCGTTGAAAAGCTAGACTCGTGGCGGACCGACCAGGCGAAGACCATGCCGAAGACCATAGGTCCAGCGATCGAGGCGACACCCATCATGCTCTGGTTGGCGCCTTGCAGTTGTCCCTGTTCCTCAGGTCGAACCAACCGCGTCATCAGCCCCTGCAGTCCAGGCATCAGGAAGCCCTGAAGGGCCTGCAACGCCGCTCCGGCCAGGAAGACCCACCCGTTCGCCATTCCGCCGTACCAAGCATAGCAAGCCGCGCCAGACGCTGCGCCTAGCAAGATGGTGTTCCGCAGTCCGAACCGGGCGACGACCGGCCCGACTAGAACCATCTGCACGAACACGCCCAGCACGCCGATCACCAGGAATGCAGCGCCTTCCATGCCGGGCGACCAGCCATATCGGTGGGTGGTGTAGAGGACATAGATCGTCGGCAGCACCATCTGTGAGAGCTGGAAGAGAAAGCCGACGCCGGCCAGCGGCAACAGATCGGAGTGAGACCTCAAGAGCTGCAGGGCGCCAAGGGGATTGGCCCGCCGCCACTCGAACCGGGTCGCGCGCCGCGCCTTAGGCAAGGACTCCGGCAGGACCAGTAGCCCATAGATTGCATTGGCGAAGGTGATGACGGCCGCCGCGATGAACGGCAGCCGCAGGCTATGCTCTCCAAGCAGACCGCCGAGCATCGGTCCGACGATGAAGCCGATGGAGAACGCAGATCCCATCAGGCCAAAGGTCTTTGCGCGTTTTTCGGGTGGGGTGACGTCGGCGAGGTAGGCGTTGGCGGTCGACATCGTGCTGGCCGTCGCCCCATTGAGCAGCCGTCCCACCAGCAGCCACCAAAGGTTCGGCGCATAGGCCATGAGCAGGAAGTCCAGGCCGAGCCCGAAGAACGAGATCAACAGGACGGGACGACGCCCGACCCGATCTGACAGCATGCCCAACAGCGGGCCACAGAAGAGCTGCATCACCCCCCAACTGGTCGCGAAGAGCACGTTCCATTCCGAGGCCGAGGACGTGTCGCCGCCCGCCAGTTCCCGGATCAGATTCGGAACGATAGGCAGCATGATCCCGAACGAGATCGAGTTCATCAGCGCCGACGCAAAGATGAATCCGAAGGCCGCCTGGCGAGGCGCCGGACCTTTTACAGTCGGGTTAGCCGTTTCGGCTGGCGTCACATCACCCATTCGTTCCCCCCTCCCGGCGCATGCTGGGTCTGGGAGCCCTCTTGCGCGCACTACGACCTTCGGCGGCACTAGCTGCAGCCGAGACACTGACGTCCATGCGGCGGCCTCGAACAACGTTCGACAATCTAATCGGAATTCGGTGGTCGGGGCGCTTGTGAAACGCCGTTCGAAGTCTTGATGTCCTCCTTACCGTCGGTCGAGCGAGAGCTTCAGGATTGCCTCCTAATCTCGTGCGATCGGTTCGGAACTTTCTCCTCAATGACTTGGCCCCGCTCCTGCCTGGTGGGCGGGGCCAACTTTTCAGGCGCGTGAACGGGTGCCTCAGGAGACGTCCTCCCTCCGCCTGAAAGCAGGCGGCAGCAGCGCCGAGAGATGTCGACGACATCGCCTTAGCGAGGCTGCCTTGAACGGCAGAGGGCCCATGCCGCCCCTACATCAGAGACTGCGTTTTCGGCGCAGGCACCGCGACATCGGGTGCGTCCAGTCCCCTATGGGGCCGATTTCACGCGAACAAATGCGAAATGTTGCGAGAACATGCTCGCACCAGATGCGCACCCACCTCCTGGCAAGTTATTGAAATAACTTACGAATCCATCCAGTCCATCATCGGCGCGACGGACAGGCGGTGGGATGGAGCGTGAACGGCGGACATGGGACCTGAAACGAACGGGACCCCAGCTTGCGCCGGGGTCCCTGACTTTTCAGGCCTATAGCAGATCAGGGTTCAGCGCCCAAGGGCGCCGGGGCTCAGGCCCTGACCGGCGCGGCGTCCGCCACCGCGCCTTCGCGCCAGGCGCGCATGCGGGCGGCATGGCGGCCCATTTCCAGGCGGGCGATGGCGCGCAGGTGGACCTCGTCGGGGCCGTCGGCGATGCGCAGGGCGCGCTGGCCGGCATAGGCGCGGGCCAGGCCGAAGTCCTCCGACAGGCCGCCGCCGCCATGGGCCTGGATGGCGTCATCGATAACCCGCAGGGCCATGCGCGGCGCAGAGACCTTGATCATAGCGATCTCGAGCTGGGCTTCCTTGTTGCCGGCCTTGTCCATCATGTCGGCGGCCTTGTGGCACATGAGGCGGCTGGCCTCGATGTCCAGCCGGGCCTCGCCGATCCGCTGCTCCCAAACCGACTGGTCGGCCAGGCGCTTGCCGAACGCGATCCGCGAGGTCAGGCGGTCGACCATCTTCTCCAGCGCCACCTCGGCCGTCCCGATGGTGCGCATGCAGTGGTGGATGCGGCCCGGACCAAGCCGGCCCTGGGCGATCTCGAAGCCCCGGCCCTCGCCCAGCAGCACATTCTCCACCGGCACCCGCACGTCGCGCAGCACCACCTCGGCGTGGCCGTGCGGGGCGTCGTCATAGCCGAACACCGGCAGCATCCGGACGACCTCCATGCCGGGCGCGTCGGTGGGCACCAGGATCTGGGACTGCTGGGTGTGGCGCTGGCTCTCCGGATCGGTCTTGCCCATCAGCACCGCCACCTTGCAGCGCGGATCGCCCAGGCCCGAGGACCACCACTTGCGGCCGTTGATCACGTACTCGTCGCCTTCGCGGCGGATCGAGGTCTGGATATTGGTGGCGTCCGACGAGGCCACATCCGGCTCGGTCATCAGGAACACCGAGCGAATCTCGCCGTCCATCAGCGGCCGCAGCCACTTGGCCTTCTGCTGCGGGGTGCCGTACTGGCGCAGCACCTCCATGTTGCCGGTGTCCGGCGCGGAGCAGTTGAACACCTCCGAAGCAAAGCCCACCCGGCCCATCTCCTCGGCGCACAGGGCGTATTCCAGGTTGCTCAGGCCGGGACCGGCATAGTCCGGATCGTCATGCTCGGACTTGTTCAGGAACAGGTTCCACAGGCCTTCCGAGTAGGCCTTGGCCTTCAGTTCCTCGATCACCGGGATCACCGTCCAGCGCGCCGCGCCTTCCTGGGCGAAGTGTCGGTTATAGGCCGGGATCGCCGGATAGACGTGGGCGGCCATGAAGTCGCGCACACGGTCGCGCCAGTAGGTCTCGCGCTCGCTCAGGCCAAAGTCCATCTTCAGTCTCCCTCGAAGTCCAGGGAGCCTTAGGTGGTGGCTGAACCCCCGCCTTGACCGGGATCAACGCAGCCCCTGGGCCTGCGTCGCCGTCCAGACCGCCCAGGCCTGTTTCAGCGCCTTGGGATCATGGGTGCGGATATAGTCGCAGCCCTGGGCCGCCGCCCACAGTTCGCCCGCCAGGGTGGCCGGCCCTGCCTCCTCAGCGCTTACCCCAGCGACGGCGCGCAGGAACGACTTGCGCGACACCGAGACCAGCAGGGGCAGGCCCAAGGCCTTCAGCTCGTCCAGCCGCGCCAGCACCCGGAACGAGGTCTCAGGGTTCGCGCCCAGGAAGAAGCCCATGCCGGGGTCGAGGATGATCCGGTCCCGCGCCACGCCCGCGGCTTCCAGCTCGGCGACCCGGCGCTGGAAGAAGTCCAGGATCGCTTCCACCGCCCGGTCCGGATCCAGCCCGACCTCCCGCGTCGCCAGCCCCTCGGCCTGGACGGCGTGCATCACCACCAGCCGGCAGTCGAACCCGGCCAGGACCTCGCGCACCCGCGCATCCGGAAAGCCATGGATGTCGTTCAGATAGCCGACGCCCCCCGCCGCCGCAGCCAACTGGGTCTCGGCCAGGTAGGTGTCGATGGAGACCTGGTCCAGGCGATCCGCCAGGTGCGCCAGCACCGGCGCGATCCGGCGCAGCTCTTCCTCACCGCTCACCTTGGCCGCATCGGGATTGCTGGCGGCCGGCCCCACATCGACCACGTCGGCGCCCGCGGCCAGCAGCCGCTCGGCCCCCGCCGCCGCCTCAGCCAGGGGCGTCCGGCTGTCCGCGAAGAACGAGTCCTCGGTGAGGTTCAGGATGCCGAAAATCTTCAAGGCCGCTGCTCCTGCGGATGGGCGGCCCCCATTGGCCCGGAGCGGCACGAAAGTCGAGACGCCGCCCCAGAACCTATGGTCTCAGGCGAGGCCCAGCAGGTGAGCCAGCACCATCACGATCCCGGCCAGACCAACGCCCCAAATCAGCGGCCGGATCATCGGCAGGCCGGCCAGGTAGACCACCGCGTGCGCCACCCGCGAATAGAAGAACAGCTGCGCGCCCAGCACGGTCAGCGGGCTCGACGCATCCATCACCGCCACCATCAGCAGCAGCGGCGCCATCATGGTCAGGCCTTCGCGGTGGTTCTGCACCACCCGTCCGGCCCGGGCCTGGAACACACCGGGCGGCGGCAGGTCGTCCCGGGAATTGGCCAGCGGCATCAGCCCCTGGGTGCGGATCCCGGCCACCACCTGGATCAGGACAAGGACCAGCAGCAGGGCCACGGAATAGGCCAGCATGGTCAGTTCGACGCTCATGTTTCACTCCCCCATTTTGACGCCGCGCTTGAGGCGCAGCCTGGGCGGACGATCCGCCCGCCGCGCGCTTGGGTCAACCGCGCGCCTGCGAGCCGCCTTGACCCCCGCCCCGGCGGCTCTAGGCTGGCTCGCAAGGAGCCCGAACGGGCGTGAGACCGTGTGGAGTTCAAGCTGGCCAGCGACGACGACAGCGGCCCGCCGTCCACCGCGGGAGACCTGCTTGGTCTCTATCTCGAGAAGCGCGCCAATCTCGTGCGCTTCTTTGCAGCGCGCCTGGGCGCCCGCGCCGCCGCCGAGGATCTCGCCCAGGACCTCTACCTGAAGATCGCCGCCCTGCCCGCCGACGAGCCGGTACAGAACCCCAACGCCCTGCTCTACCGGATGGGCGCCAATCTGATGCTTGATCGCCTGCGCCAGGATCGCCGCGCAGCGGCCCGTGAAGGCGCCTGGCGCGAGACCGTCACCGTCCGCATCGGCGCCGAGGATATCCAGGACGAGCCGTCGGTCGACGACGCCATCGGCGACCGCCAGCGGCTGGCCCAGTTGCTCGCCGGCCTCCAGGATCTGCCGCCGCGCATGCGCCAGGCCTTTCAGCTTCACAAGCTCCAGGGGCTGAGCCATGCCGAAACCGCCCGCGCCATGGGCGTGTCGGTGAGCGCAGTCGAGAAACACATCAGCGGCGCCCTCAAAGCCCTCCTGGCGAGGCTCGGATGACCCCATCCCGGCCCTACGCGCAATTTTTTTTCAACGTCCCGAACGGGGGGCGCGTCGCTGCGGCGGCGTCATCCAATCAGGACAGCGGCCTTGGCCGCTATGCGGGCGCGACGACATGACCGAGCCGTCACCTGAAAAGCTGGACGCCACACGGGCGGTCGCCGCCGATTGGCTGGCCCGCCTGGATCGGCCGAACGTGGGCGAGGCGGACTGGACCGCCTTCGACGCCTGGCTGAACGCTGCGCCTGAACACCAGCAGGCCTATGACCAGGTCCTGACCCTGTGGTCGGAAATGGAGGCTGCGGCGCCGCAACTGGACCGAGCCCTGGGTCAGCCATCCCGAATCGACACGTCGCGCCGCTGGCTGTTGGCGGGCGGTCTCGCCGCCGCCGGGCTTGTTGCTGCGGTGACGCCCTGGGGCGACATCACCGCCCCGACCACCACCTATCAGACCGCCAAGGGAGAGCGCCTGAGCGTCGCCCTGACCGACGGCAGCCGGATTGACCTGAACGCCGGCACCCGGCTCACCGTGCGCCTCAAGGGCCATGAGCGGCGCGTGGTGCTGACCGAGGGCCAGGCGATCTTCGATGTCGCCAAGGACGCCCGCCGGCCCTTCCTGATCGAGGCCGGCGACCGCACCGTCCGCGTGCTCGGCACCCAGTTCGACGTCCGCTATCGCGACGGCCGCCAGTCGGTCACCGTGGCCCGCGGCCGCGTCGAGGTGCGTCCCTCCGCCGGCGCGTCCGGCCAGGCCTATCGCCTGACGGTCGGCCAGCGCCTAGATCACGAGACCGGCGCCGCCGAAGCCCGGATCAGCGCCGCATCGCCCCAGGCCGTATTCGCCTGGCGCACCGGCCAGCTGGTCTACCGCAACGAGCCCCTGGCCAACGTCGTCGCTGACCTGAACCAGTATGCGGACCAGCCCCTGAAGCTGGCCGACGCCCGCACCGGGCGGCTGCCCTTCTCCGGCGTGCTGGCCGCCTCGGATAGCCAGGACATGGTGCGCACCCTCACTTTGATCGCCCCCGTGACTTCCACTTCAACGCCCGAAGGCCTACTGCTGCGCGCAAGGTAGGTTCGCCTACAAGGATTGGTCGTTCGGGGGGTCTGCCGCGACACACGACTCGGCCCGCGCCGCGCTGCTCAGCGCGACGGTGTTCGCCGTCGCGTGCACGCTTGCGCCTCCAGCTCGCGCGGCCGGCAAGGCCATCCGGCTGGCGGTGCCGGCCCAGCCCCGCGCCGACGCCCTGATCGACCTGGCGCTGCAGTCCGGCGTCTCCATCGGCGGCGTGGGCAATTGCCCGGGCCGGTCCAGCGCCCTGACCGGCGTCTACACCCTCCGGGACGCGCTGGAGCACCTGACCGCCGGCGCCTGCGCTTTCGAAATCCTCGACGCCCGCGCGGTGCGCGTCTCGCCCCTGCGGCGCCCGCCCCCGCCCAGCCCACGTCCGCCGCCGCCCCCGCCGCCTTCAATCGTGTCCGAAGTGCTGGTGACCGCCACCAAGCGGGTTGAGGACGCCAACCGCCTGCCGGCCTCGATCAGCGTCATCGGCGCCGACCAGCTGGAGACCGCGGGCGTGAAGGACGCCGCCGGCCTGATGCGCCTGGCCGCCGGCATGACCACCACCAACCTCGGACCGGGCCGCGACAAGATCATGTTGCGCGGCATCTCTGACGGGGCCTTCACAGGACGCACCCGCTCCACCGTCGGCATCTTCCTGGACAACGCGCCGATCACCTACAACGCCCCGGACCCCGACCTGCGCCTCGCTGACGTGGCCACGGTGGAGGTGGTGCGCGGCCCGCAGGGCGCCCTCTATGGCGCCGGCTCGATCAGCGGCGTGTACCGCATTATCACCCGTAAGCCCCAGCTCGACGGCTACCACGCCAAGCTGGGCGTCCTGACCGGCTGGACCAAGTCCGGCTCCGCCAGCACCAGCCTGGAGGCCATGGTCAACGCCCCCCTGGTCGAGGGCCGCCTGGCCGCACGCCTGGTCGCCTATCACGACCTGGAAGGCGGCTATCTGGACGACGTGAACCTGCGCCTGTCCAATGTCGACCGCACGATCCGCGACGGCGGCCGGCTGGCGGTGAAGGCCTGGCTCTCGCCGGACTGGACAGTGACCCTGTCCGGCGCGGTGCAACAGCTGGATTCCAACGACACCCAGTATGTCACCGCCTCGGCCGCCGGCCTGCAGCGCGCCAACCGGGTGCGGGAGACCCACAAGAACGACTTCGCCCAGGTCGGCCTGTCCATCGAGGGCGCGACGCCCTTCGGCCAGCTGCAATCCTCCACCGCCTATGTCCGGCATGCCTTCGCCAGCCAGTATGACGCCTCGGCCGCCCTTTCCCGCTTCGGGGCCAGCGCCGCCGACCTGGGCGTCTACCAGGAGCGGGCCAAGATCGACATGGTGGTCCAGGACACGGTCCTGACCTCCACCGCCGCCGGCCGCTACCGCTGGCTGGCCGGGGTCTATGGCGCGGTCTCCAACGAAGACTCCCCGTCGGAGCTGCGGGTCGGAGTCAACGCCCTCGCCCCCCGCGCCGTCTATTCGGAGATCCGCAGCGACCGCCTGTCCGAGGTCGCCGCCTATAGCGAGGTTTCCATCGACCTGGGGGCCGGCTGGGGACTGGCCTTTGGCGGCCGGGGCTCGCGGATCAGCCGGCGGACCAGCTCCGACGTCACGGTCAATGTCGCGGGCGGCCAAAGCCGGGCCATAATCCACAAGGCGGACTTCTCCAACTGGTCGCCCAAGGTCTCGCTGCAGTACGTCTTCCCCAATGGCGCCATGGTCTATGGCCTGGCCACCGAGGGCTATCGGGCCGGAGGGTTCAATTCCGGCGGCCTGATCGCGCCGAGCGCCGCGCGTCGCGCCTATCGACCGGATCGGCTGCGCAACTATGAGCTCGGCGCCAAGCTCAACCTGCTGGACCAGCGCCTCAATGTGCGGGCCGCCGCCTTCTACGATCTCTGGGACGACATTCAGAGCGACCAGTATTTTCCCTCTGGCCTGCCCTACACGGCTAATGTGGGGGACGGCCGCAATGTCGGGCTGGAGGTCGAGGCCACCTGGCGCCCGGCCCCGGGATGGGCCCTGCAGACCAACGCCCTGTTCGATGACCCGAAGGTCACCCGCGCCGACCCTCTGTTCGCCAGCCGGATTCAGAACCAGCTTCCGGGCGTGCCCGATACCTCGTTCTCGGCCCTGCTGACCTATGAGCGCCCGCTGCGGGACGGGCTGACCCTGCTGTTCACGGGCCAGACCACCTATATCGGCCGCTCGCGCCTGACCTTCGACCCGGCGCTATCGCCGGTTATGGGCGGCTATTTCACCGGGCGCCTCTCGGCCCAGCTTAAGGGGCCGGTCTGGCGCCTGGCCGCCTTCCTGGACAATCCGGCCAACACCCAGGCCGACACCTTCGCCTACGGCAACCCGTTCAGCTTCGGCCAGGTGCGCCAGGTCACCCCCCAGCGCCCCCGGACCCTGAGCCTGGTGGCCACGCGAACTTTTTGATCACCATGACCTGAGGGCGGCTCCATCCGGCGCCGTCTCACCCTGTATCGGCGTCGTACGACGGCCGCGTGGAATTGGGGGGCAGGCCTTCGCCAGGGGCCTGAACGAGGGCCACGCTGGACCGCCGTCGCCGTAGCCTGCGGGGGCGACCGGATAGATCGTCCGGAAGGCAGAGCTGGTGGGCGCAAGAGCTCGCCGCCGGATCGGGTTCGGTCCGCCCCCGCTGGCGATGCTTGAGCATCCCCAGCAGCGCAAAATTCTCCCAGCGTGGGGCGCGCAATTCAGGCGCCTGGACCAAACCGAGGTATGGTGCGTTAACAGCAGCGCCTTGGAGGACAACCATGCGGCTTAGCCTGGCGGCCATCGGCCTGATCTCGCTTACGCTCACGGGCTGCAGCGAGGGCTCGACCTCGCCGTTTGCAGGGTTCGGTGAGCGGCCTGAACTGCCCACGCCGAAGAAGGCCCTGCTGCCAACGGTGAACATCGCCAAGATCGCGCCGTGGCCCGCGGGCGAACAGCCCACCGCCCCGGCCGGTTTCAAGGTCACGCGCTACGCCGCCGACCTGGACCATCCGCGCTGGCTCTATGTCCTGCCGAACGGCGATGTCCTGGCCGCCGAGTCCGCGACCGAGCCGGCCAAACCCGAGGGCTTCCGCGACTGGGTCGCCCAGATCATCCAGAAACAGGCCGGCGCCCTGCAGAAGAGCCCCAACCGGATCGTCCTGCTGCGCGACGCCGACGGCGACGGCGTGGCCGAGTTCCGCAGCGTGTTCGCCACAGACCTGAAGCGCCCCTTCGGCATGGCCCTGGTCGGCGACGCGCTCTACGTCGCCAATGACGACGCCATCGTCCGCCTGCCCTACGCGGCCGGCGACACCAAGGCCCGCGGCGCGGCGGTGAAGGTCTTCGATCTGCCCGGCGGGCCGATCAATCACCACTGGACCAAGAACATCATCGCCAGCCAGGACGGGACCAAGCTCTACGCCACCGTCGGCTCCAACTCCAATGTCGGCGAGAATGGCCTGAAGGCCGAGGAAGGCCGCGCCCAGGTGGTGGAGTTCACCCTGCCCGCCGGCCCGTCCCGCCCCTACGCCACTGGCCTGCGCAACCCCAACGGCCTGGACTTCGAGCCGTCCACCGGCACGCTGTGGACTGCGGTCAACGAACGCGACGAGATCGGTAACGACCTGGTTCCCGACTACATGACGAGCCTCAAGGACGGCGGCTTCTATGGCTGGCCCTGGTCCTATTACGGCGACCATGTGGACGTCCGGGTCCAGCCGCCGCGCCCCGACATGGTGGCCAAGGCTATCGCGCCGGACTATGCGCTCGGCGCCCACACCGCCTCCCTGGGCCTGGCCTTCTACAAGGCGCAAACCTTCCCGGCCCACTATCGCGGCGGCGTGTTCATCGGCCAACACGGCTCGTGGAACCGCAGGCCGGCCAGCGGCTACCAGGTGGTCTACGTCCCCTTCGCCAACGGCCGTCCCAGCGGCAAGCCCGAGGTGTTCCTGGGCGGCTTCCTGAACGCCAAGGGCCAGGCCCATGGCCGCCCGGTCGGGGTGGCGGTGGACGCCCGCGGCGCCCTGCTGGTGGCTGACGACGCCGGCGACACCGTCTGGCGCGTGGCCCCGGCCAACTGAGCCCATGCGCGCCGCCGACCATATCGACCGCTTCGCTCAGTCCCCTTTGGCCCGCTGGTCAGAGGCGCCGCCCTGGGCCCTGACCTCCATGTCCCGCGCCGTCGTCGCCGAACTGGTGGCCGAGCTGAAGGGCCGCGGAGACTTCCGCGTCGAGGGCGACATCGCCGTCCACGTCACCGCCACCGTTGAGGCCGCGGCGATCCTGAAAGGTCCGGCCGTCATCGGCGCCCACGGCTTCGTCGCCGCCGGGGCTTACGTGCGCGATGGCTGCTGGCTGGACGACAACTGCATCCTGGGCCCCGGCGCGGAGCTGAAATCCAGCTTCATGTTCGCAGGCTCGAAGCTCGCCCACTTCAACTTCGTGGGCGACAGCGTCCTGGGCGCGGGCGTGAACCTGGAGGCAGGCTCCATCGTCGCCAACTACCGCAACGAGAAGGCCGACAAGCGCATCCGCTTCCAGCACGAGGGCCGGCTGATCGACACCGGCGTCGACAAGTTCGGCGCCCTGCTGGCCGATGGCGTGCGCCTGGGCGCCAACGCCGTGGTCGCCCCCGGCGCGGCTCTGGCCCGTGGAACCCTGGTACCGCGTCTAGGCTTGGTCGACCAGGCCTAGAAGATCTTCCGGACCCGGATGAACAGGGCCCGGCCGAACTGCAGGTTCCGGCTGTCGGTATAGAGCTGCGCCGAGGTGGCCCGCGGCCCCGCCCACACCTCGCGGATGCGGTTCACATCCCGCGCGCCCAGGTTCTGGAACTCGGTGCGGACGATCAGGTCGGGCCGTGGCTTGGCCTCGATGAACACCCCGAACATCGTCTCGGCCTTCTTGGTCTCGATCTCGGTCAGGCGGAACGCCCGCTCGCGATAGGCCGAGAAGAGATCGATCCCCCAGTTCGACTTCAAGGCGGGCAGGTCCTGGGTGAAGTGCAGCTCCCAGTCCAGCGGGTGCAGGATGGAAATCTCCCGGCCCTGCCCCGTCGCCGGATCCGTCACCTCGGACTTGCGCCAGGTGGCCTGGGTCTTCAGCTGGGCCCGCGCGATCCCCAGCTTCTCCAGCGGCGTCGACAGGCTGGCCACCAGCTCGTCCTTGGTCCCCTCGCCGATATTGCCGGGTGCGTCGGCCACGGCGACGCCTGCCCGGTTGAACACCGGGGCCCGGTCGATCACGTCCTTCAGCTCATAGTGGCGCAGGGTCAGCACCGCCGCGCCGGTCTTCCAGAATCGCCGCTCGACCGCCGCCTCGACCACCCAGGCCTGCTGCGGCGACAGATCCGGATTGCCAGCCAGCAGCGAGCCTGTGTTCACCAGCTGCGACGACGAGACAAAGTCGTCGAAGTTCAGCTGGCTGACCTCGCGCTCCACCCGCAGCCGCACCTGATCCTTGGGATCCGGCGACCAGGTCACGGTGACCCGCGGCTTGGTGAAGCTCAGCGTCTTCTCCAGCACCACGTCGCCGGTCGAGGTCACGGTCGAGCGCTCCTGGCGCACCCCGAACTCGGCCGAAAGCGTCGGGCTCGGCCGCCAGACCGCGGCCGCGGCCACCTGAGCGCGCTGCTCCTCGACCCGAACATCGGCCGCCGGCACCCGGACATTGACGCCGTTCTGGATGAAGCGGGTCTGGCTATCGAGGGAGTTCTTCGCGCCCTCGACGAAGCCTTCCACGGTCCATTGGTCCGACAGCTTGTGGCGCAGGTTGGCGCGGCCGACGCTTTCGGTGACCTTCTTGTCCAGCCGGAAGTCCCGGTCGATGGTCGCCGAGGTGAAGCGCGCCTTGGTGTCGTTGTCATTCCATTGCTGGAAGGCGATCAGCTCCAAGGACGTCGGCCCGAAGCTGCGCGACCAGCGCGCGCCGAGCTCGGCCTGGCTCTTGTCCATGGTGTCGTATTCGTATTCCCGGCCCGGCGGCGTCTCCAGCCGGTCCATGATCTCGGCCGAATAGGGATTGGGCATGAAGGCCCCGTTCAGGCGAAGCCGCCCGCCGAACGCCGGGGTCTCATAGGCGCCGATCAGCCACTTGCGCAGGCCGCCGGCGTCGGCGTCGACGTTGGAGCGGATCAGCACATTGCCCGCCGGCGTGACCCGGATGCGTTGTCCGTCGCCAAGCTGGTCGTCCGGCCCCTTGCCCAGCACGGTGGACAGCTCCACCAGCTTGCCGTTCCAGCGCCACTGCCACTCGGTGCGCACCGAGTTCAGCACCCGATGGTCATCCAGATAGTGCGACGACAGGCTAACTGCGCCCTGGAAGCCGGCGGTCTGCTTGCGCACCAGGTTGGCCACCACCGTACGGCCCTGCATGTCGATGCCGGGCGCGCCGCCGCGGATCACGTCGATGCGCGCCACCGAGGCGGCCGGGATGCGCCGCAGGATCTCGTCCAGGGTGTCGTTCTTGGCCACCGGCACGGCGCCGTCGACAAGCACGTTACCGCCCGAACCCTCCAGCCCGCGCACCACCGTGCCCTTGTCGAAGGTGAAGCCCGGCAGGCGCATGACCATGTCGAGCGCCGTCGTCGGCCCCACCGCGGCGAAGTAGCCGGCGTTGTAGGAGATGACCCCGGTCTCGGGCTCGGCCGCCATGGCCAGCTGCGCCGAAGCCGCCAGGGCGCTCAGCGCCAGGAGGATGGTCTTACGCATGACAAGGGCCCCCGCCCTACTTGCCGGCGCCGAGACGCCGCGCCGCGACTGCGGCTGAAATCCGAAAAATGAAAGACGCGAGCAAATAACTGACAGGCCTGCCTAAACGGCAGCCCGACGTATTTAGCCGGTTTGCCCGCTAAGGCTAGACCCGGCCCGTCACCGGCAGCAGGGCGCCGGTAACCGCACGGGCCTCTTCGGACGCCAGGAACAGGATCACCGCCGCGAGGTCAGCCGGCGAAACCCAGGCGGCATGGTCCGCATCAGGCATGTCGGTGCGGTTGGTCGGGGTGTCGATGATCGAGGGCAGGACGGCGTTGACCGTGATCCCCTGGGCCTTCAGTTCCTCGGCCAGGCTCTCGGTCAGCTTGTGGACGCCGGCCTTGGAGGCGGCGTAGGCGCCCATGCCGGCGGCGGCCTTCATCGCGCCATTGGCGCCGATATTGACGATCCGGCCGGCCCTGGAGCCCGCCAGGTGCGGGATCGCCGCGCGGCTGGCGTTGGCGGCGGTGGCCAGGTTCATGCGGAACATCGCGTCCCAGGCCTCGGGCGCGCCGTCACTCAGGGTCTGCCAGACAAAGCCGCCGGCGATATTCACCAGCACGTCCAGCCCGCCGAACGCTTGAGCCGCCTTGTCGATGGCGGTGGTCGCCGCGCCCGGCTCAGACAGATCGACCCCGCCGAGAACCTGAGCCTGGGGCCCACAGGCCGCCAGCAGGCCCGCGGGCGGGGTCGCTGCATAGTCGATCAGGATAACCTTGTACCCCTGCTCCGCGGCCGCCTTGGCGACCGCGGAGCCGAGGACGCCGAACGCGCCAGTGATAGCGATGACGCGTCCGGCCATCTGGTCTTACAGACGCTCGACGATGGTCACGTTGGCCATGCCGCCGCCTTCGCACATGGTCTGAAGGCCGTACTTGCCGCCCTTCTGTTCCAGCACGCCCAGCAGGGTCGCCATCAGCTTGGTGCCCGAGGCGCCGAGCGGGTGGCCGAGCGCGATCGCGCCGCCATTGACGTTGATCTTGGCCGGGTCGGCGCCGAGGTGCTTGGCGTAGGCGACCGGAACCGAGGCGAAGGCTTCGTTGACTTCGAAGGCGTCGATGTCGTCGATCTTCATGCCCGCGCGCTTCAGGGCGCGCTCGGTGGCCGGGATCGGGGCTTCCAGCATGATCACCGGGTCATGGCCCAGCAGGGACAGGTGGTGGATGCGGGCCAGCGGCGTCAGGCCGTGTTCCTTCAGGGCCTTTTCCGAGACGACCATCACGGCCGAGGCGCCGTCGCAGATCTGGCTGGACGAGGCGGCGGTCAGGCGGCCGTTCTCACGCAGCAGTTTCACGCCCTTGATGCCTTCGAGCGAGGCGTCGAAGCGGATGCCTTCGTCGACGGTGTGCAGGGTCTTGTTGCCCTCGGCGTCGGTGATTTCCAGGGCGACGATTTCGTTCTTGAAGGCGCCGGCTTGGGTCGCCGCGATCGCCCGGCGATGGGACTCGTACGAGAACGCGTCCAGCTCATCCTTGGTCAGGCCGTACTTCTCGGCGACCATTTCGGCGCCCATGAACTGGCTGAACTGGATGTTCGGATAGCGCTCTTCCATCCGCGGGCTCTTGTAGTTGCCGAAGCCGTTCTGAGCCGGCAGCACAGCGGCCAGGCCCATCGGCACGCGGGTCATGCTTTCCACGCCCGAGGCGATCACCACGTCCATGGTGCCGCTCATCACGGCCTGGGCCGCGAATTGCATGGCTTGTTGCGAGGAACCGCACTGACGGTCGACCGAGGTGGCCGGCACGCTTTCCGGCAGCTTGGAGGCCAGCACCGCGTTGCGCGCGATGTTCACGGCCTGCTCGCCGACTTGGCCGACGCAGCCCATGATCACGTCTTCGACGGCGGCCGGATCAATGCCGGTACGGTCGATGATGTTGTTGAGCACCGAGCCGCCCAGGTCGGCCGGATGCCAGTCCTTCAGCTTGCCGCCCTTGCGACCACCAGCCGTGCGCGTCGCCGCGACGATATAGGCTTCAGCCATTGTTCCGCTCCCATGGAATGCGCGTCATATGCGCGTCGTCGGCGTCTGTATCTCAGGCGCCGTGACGGAAGCCAAATGGCTCTCTAACCCCAGCGGGGTCAAGCCTGGCAGCGGTGGATCAGGCCGGCAGCAGCAGCCCGGGCCGACCCGCGTCCAGCCGGAAGCTGGGCGGCAGGACCCGCTCGTTTGGCTTCTGCAGATTGAGCGCCTTGGCCCCCCGCGCCACGGCCAGCTTGCCGATATTGGCCGGGGTGAAGCCGTCGACCAGCTTCGGCGGGGCGCCCCGCCGGCGGCGCCTCAGGCCGGTGGCGGTGATGTCATTGGGCCGCAGCAGGGCGG
>CAZXVO010000005.1:26247-31226 GCA_964643835.1 uncultured Phenylobacterium sp.
ACCTTGGCGCCGCGCGCCACCGCCAGCTTGCCCAGGGCGCCGGGCGTGAAACCATCCTGGATGCGCGGCCGCCGCGCGCCCAGCCGGCGGCGCAGGACGCCGTTGGCGTAGATCACATTGGCCCGCATCAGGGCCTGGGGCGTCATGAACTCGATGGACAGCGAGACATTCAGCATCGGCCCGTTCTCGATCCGGTGCGGGGCGTTCTGCTTCCAGGTGACCATCTTGCCGGGCGTCAGGATGTGGCTCTCAGCGCCCGCGTCCCAGGCGGGGTCGAAGGCGAACTGCTCGGCGGTCTCGCGCAGGACGATCCGCTCCAGGTCCTGTTCGCCGACATAGGGTTCTTCCACCGGATAGACCCAGACCTGCTTCTGGCCGCGCAGCTGCCACAGGCTCACCAGCGAGACATCCAGGTGATAGAAGACCTGCGCGTTGGCCGACGAGATCAGCATGCCCAGGTCGCGCTTGAAGGTCTTCAGGCCCGGCGCATGAGCGTGCTTCTCGGCGAAGATCTCCGCCTCGAGTTGGCGATAGGGCTCCAGGTATTCGTTGGTGTGGCGCAGGTTCAGCCAGATGCGGCCCGACTTGGCCGCCTCCAGCAGCTGGCCGCCCGACAGGCTGTCAGCCCGGCCCCGGCGCCAGGTGGTCCAGGCCTTGGGGTCATCGCCCATGGTGAAGACGCCGAGCTTCTCGCGCGGATAGGTGTCCAGCAGCTGCTCGAGGCCTTCGTCATCGAACATCGGCCGCTCGTGCAGCCCGTGCTCGAAGGCGAGGTTCTCGCGGGTGAAGGCGCGACCCTTCTCCGGGGTCCAGTCCTTGATGATGCTCATGTCGCGGGCCTCAGGCCGTAGAAGTGAATCTTGAAGGGACCCCACCACAGGGTCTTGCCCAGGCCGCGGGCGGCCCGGTCGAGGGTGAAGGCGTAGCGTTCCGACCCGATCAGCCGTTGGGCCAGGGCCACAGCGCCATAGACCGCGGCCTGGGCCAGGCCGATCAGCATCCAGCGGGCGATCCCCAGGCGGTCATGCTGGATCGCGCAGGCCGAACTCGGCCCCTGGCCGTACGCAAAGGCCCGGCGGATCGTGTAGTCGAGGGTCAGGCGGGCCGGGACCGGATCTTCCCAGACCCAGGCCTCAGGCGCCCAGGCGAACCGCGCGCCGCGCTCTTTCATGGCCCCAAACAGCAGGTCGTCCTCGCCACCGATATGGTTGCGAATGGCCGAGAACGGCGCGACCGGATCCGGCAGGCTCGTGCGCTTCAAAAGGCTGTCGCCGCAGCCGTAGTAGTGGTCCAGCAGCTGGGCCTGGTCCGGCCCAACCCGCGAGAAGAACCATTCCAGATAGCCGCGATGGCGGGCGATCTCAGCCGGCGCCCTGCCCCGCACGGGACCAAAGACGACATCGGCCTCGAACTGCTTCTGAGCGGCCAGCAAGGCGGCGAGCCAGCCCTGCGGCGCCTCCTCGTCGTCGTCCAGGAAGGCGATGAAGGCGCCGGAGGCCTTGGCCATGGCGGCGTTGCGGGCGTTGGCCACGCCGGGCTCCGGCTCATGCACATAGATCACCGGGAACGGCGCCTCGGCGGCGAGGGCCTCGACGGTGGCCTGGGCCGAGGGCTGAACGTCATTGTCCACTACCACCAGCTCCAGGCTCGAAACCTCGATCCCCTGCTGGCGGAAGGTCGAGCGCACGGCCGTCGTCAGTCCCTCCAGCCGGCGCTGGGTCGGGATGATCAGACTGACGTGCGGGGCGGACATCTAGGCGGCCTCGGATTCCGGGTCGGACTTGCGCAGCGCCCCGGCGGCGGCGGCGAGGCCCCGCATCCGGCCGGCCAGCGACGTCTCCACCATGGCGATGGTGTCCAGTCTGCGCTTCACCTTGTCGACAAATCCTTCACGGCCCGCGCCGGCCCACATCCAGGCGCTCTCGGCGGCCTTGGCGGCCAGGCCAAAGGCGCTGTCGGTGGCCGCCAGCCCCTGGCCGATCCGGCGCACGGTGCGGGCGTAGGGCTTCTTGTAGTGGTCGTGGCCGGGGCCGATGTCATAGCTGGTCAGGCCCAGCGGCCCCATGGCGTCGATGGCCCGCAGCAGGAACACCTGGCCCGGCGACCAGGCGGCCAGGGCCGGGTCGGTGGAGGCGATCCACGGGTGATAGACCCCACCCAGGCGAATGCCGAAATGCCCCGCCACCAGCCGGTCGCCGGCATAGAGGTTGATCATCAGGCCCTGGAACTCGCCCTCGCGGCGGGCGAACAGATTGCGCAGCAGGTCCCGCGTCCAGTCCGGACCCAGGAAATCATGCGCCCCGGTGCGGACCAGCTGCTCGCGCTTCCAGGTGAGCAACTGCTCGAACGCCGCCTCGTCCCAGTCCGGCGCACGGACGGTGAGCTCGCCCACCTCGCGGTCCAGCTTGTGGTCCAGGCGGCGATAGTTCTTGAACCGCTTGGGGCTGGCAGCGCGCAGGGCCTCCAGATACTCGGCCGGATCCCCGTCGAGCTCGATGACATAGGCTTCGCGCTCGCCGGCCACCGCGCCCGCCAGCGGTCCGGCCGGATCGATCAGGCCGGTGAAGGGATAGGCGGACAGCCCCGCCTCGGCCATGGCCGCCAGGCCATCAAAGCCGGCTTCGGCCACAACGCCGTGATAGTCGCTGAGCGGCGCGCCCACGGGCCGCGCCAGGCCGCCCGGACGGCGATGATGCGCCAGGAAGGCCACCGCCCGCCCGTCGCGGCGCCACACCGTAACGCGCGTGTCGCCGCGCACCTCGCCCACAGCCAGGGCGAAGTCCGGCCCCATCAGGGGATTGGCGTAGGCCGGCTCGGCCGCGCACAGGGCGCGCCAGGCGGCGATATCGACCAGGGACAGTTCGGCGGGATGCAGGGTCTGGGCGGTCATCGGTGCAACGTGTCCCGGAAGGGGAAATTTTCCCCATTCCCTGCAAGCGCCGGACCGGGAAGACCTAGCTGAAGGTGGCCGCCAGGATGCGCTCCAGCCAGGCCTTGTCCGTCGCATCGAAGGCCGCCGGCGCCTCGGAATCCACGTCCAACACGGCGATCAGCTCGCCCGCCTTGCCGAACACTGGGACCACGATCTCGCTCGCCGAGCGGCTGTCGCAGGCGATGTGGCCGGGAAAGGCATGCACGTCCTCCACCACCTGGGTGGTGCGCGTCGCCGCCGCCGTCCCGCAGACCCCGCGCCCGAAGGCGATCCGCAGGCAGCCCAGCGTGCCCTGGTAAGGCCCGACCACCAGCTCGTCGCCCTTGGCCGGGTCGACCACATAGAAGCCGGTCCAGAAATAGTGCGCAAAGCTGTTGGCCAGCATGGAGGCCACCGTCGCCATCCGCGCGGTCAGGTTGGGCTCGCCCGACAGCACCGAGGCGATCTCCTCGGCGAGCGTGGCGTAGCGCTCCGCCTTTTCGGCGGGCAGGATCAGATCGTTGAAGGCTTCGGCCATGGCCGCCCATATAGGATGGTCCGTCTAAGACCGCGATGGGCATTTCGGTCTTGAGCCGCGCCTCTTCCTTCAGGCGCTCGGCGGCCTTGTACTCCACCGTCAGCTCAAGATTGCGGATGATCTTGTCCGCCTGGGCCGTATCGGCCTCGTCGATCCCCATCAGGGTGACGATGGCGTCGAAGTGCACTTCCAGGATTTCCCGGTCGCACGCCTCCGGCCCGCCCACGGCGTCGATATAGGCCAGCAGCGAATTGGTGGTCCGCTCCACCGTGCGGTCGCGCACCTGCAGGGCGCGGAAGCGGGTGTGCTGGATCACCCGGTGGGTCATCTGCATCAGGCTGCGGTCCAGGCCGCCGCGGGCGCGGATCAGCCGGCGCAGGGCGGCCAGCTCGACCGCGATGGTCTGGCGGGTCAGGTTGCGTTCGCCAGCGTCCGACATCTCCACCGGATCGGAGCGGCGCCGCGTCGGGCCGGAATAGTCCAGCTGCGCCTTGCGGCGCCGATCCGGCCCCACATAGGACTCGCTGACCACAAAGGGCCTGGGCTTGCGCAGCACCAGCTCGATCCGCGACAGCAGGGCCGCGGGCGTGAAGGGCTTCAGCACGAACTCGTTGACGCCGGCCTGGCGGGCCAGCTCCACGTCCAGCACCGCCGCCTGGCTGGTGACCATGACGATGGGGATTTCCGGCCGCGGCACCAGGTCGCCGCCCACCAGGGCCGCCTGGCGGATGGTCTGCGCAAAGGTCAGGCCGTCCATGTAGGGCATCATCCGGTCGGTGAAGATGATGTCCGGATTGATCGCGTGCAGGCTGGCCAGGGCCTGCTTGGAGTCGGTCTTGACGTGCACCCGCCCCACCCCGCCGGCGCGCAGGATGTCGGCGATCAGGCGCGCGGTATGGCCATGGTCGTCCACCACCAGCACGCACAGTTCCGAAAGATCGGCCCGCGTGAGATTAGTGCTGGGAAGACTGCGCCGCGCGCTCATGGAAACCCGCCCCGGTTGCTGGGCTACCATCTCGCGGCTTGCGGGTTGAATTTGGGTTTACTCAGGCCGGTCGCGTGGCCCGATTTGGGTAAGGCAAGGGATCGAGAGATGGCGGGATACGGGATCGGCGGCTCGGCCGCGGCGGCGGAACTGGCGGACCTGCGGCCCTGGCCCAACCCCGCGGCGCCCATCAGCCTGGACGAGCGGCTGCAACGCCTCGACCGCGCGCGGACGACGCACCGGCCGGCGACAGCGAGCCGGGGCCCTCGGCGACGAGATCTTCGACCGGCGACGTGCGCGGCCCTCCACGCAGGTTGCCGGCGACCTCCGCCGGGGCGTACCGCCGCGCCATCTGCCGCTGGGCGTCGGTCCCCTTCTCGAGCGACTGCGCGTCGAACGGGTAGTGGTCGACCGTGGCGTTGGGATACAGGTCCTGGATCGCCGAGCCGCGTCCATCCACCGTCGCCTGCCAGTCCGCCCGCCAGTAGGCGATCTGCACGCCCTTCCCGGCATTCCCCATCTGCGGATCCGGGGCGTTCGCGTCG
>CAZXVO010000005.1:31236-36434 GCA_964643835.1 uncultured Phenylobacterium sp.
CGGCGCCCATCAGCCTGAACGAGCGGCTGCAGCGCCGGGACCGCGCGCGCGCCCTGACCCGCGACATCGGCGCCCAGGCCCTGCTGATCACCGCCGGCGCCAGCCTGCGCTACTTCACCGGCGTCGCCTGGGGCGCGACGGAGCGGCTGGTGGCCCTGCTGCTGCCGGTGGAGGACGCCCCGCGCATGATCTGCCCGCGTTTCGAACTGGGCTCCCTGGAAGCCAGCCTCGCCATCGAGGCCGGGATCGCCCTGTGGGAAGAGCACGAGAACCCCTGCGCGCTGGCCGCCGCCATGCTGGCCGACCTGGGGGCCACCCGCCTGGCCCTCGACCCCGCCGCGCCCTTCTCCGTCGCCAACGGCCTGGCCAAGGCCGCCCCTGGCCTGGAATTGCTGGAGGCCGCTCCGGTGGTCGACGGCTGCCGGATGACCAAGTCGCCGGCCGAACTGGCCCTGATGGCCCAGGCCAAGGCTATGACCCTGGAGGTCCACCGCCGCGCCGCGCGCATCCTGGCCGAGGGGATCACGACCGGCGAGGTCCGCCGCTTCATCGACCAGGCGCATCGGGCCCTGGGCGCCGACGACGGCTCCAGCTTCTGCGCGGTCCAGTTCGGGGTGGCCAGCGCCTATCCCCACGGCCTGCCCGGCGAACAGGCCCTGAAGTCCGGCGACCTGGTGCTGATCGACACCGGCTGCCGGGTCCAGGGCTACAACTCCGACATCACCCGCACCTATGTGTTCGGCGAGCCGAGCCCCGAACACCGCCGGATCTGGGAGATCGAGAAGCGCGCCCAGGCCGCCGCCTTCGCCGCCGTGAAGCCGGGCGTGCCCTGCGAACAGATCGACGCCGTCGCCCGCGCCGTGCTGGAAGCCGAGGGCCTCGGCCCCGACTACGCCCTGCCCGGCCTGCCCCATCGCACCGGCCACGGCATCGGCCTGTCGATCCACGAGGCGCCCTATCTGGTGCGCGGCGACAAGACCCCGCTCCAGCCCGGCATGTGCTTCTCCAACGAGCCGATGATCGTCATCCCCGACCAGTTCGGCGTCCGCCTGGAAGACCATTTCTATGTCACTGAGGACGGCGCAGCCTGGTTCACCGAACCCCAGGTCAGCCTGGAGGCTCCGTTCGGGAACCGCTAAGCCTTGCTGAAAATCACGGGGAGGCGGCCATGAGCCAAGCCAACGAAGACATCATCCGAACCTTTATCCAGGCCTGGAGCCGCCGGGATCCGGAGGAGCTGACGGCCTTCTTCACCCCCGACGGCGTCTATCACAACATGCCGACCCAGCCGGTCGCCGGCCATGCGGCCCTGAAGGGCTTCATCGGGGCCTTCCTGAAGGACTGGACCTCCACCGAGTGGGACATCCTGAACCTGGTGTCCAAGGGCGATGTGGTCATCGCCGAGCGCCTGGACCGCACCCTGGTCGGCGCCAAGCCGGTCAACCTGCCCTGCTGCGGGGTCTTCGAGATGCGCGAAGGTAAGATCGCCGTCTGGCGCGACTACTTCGACATGGGAACTTACGTGAACGCCCTGAAGGGGTGACGGCCGGGCCGCCACCCCTCTGGGACCTCAGAGCAGGTCGCCGCCGGCCGCCGAGGCCGTGGTGCCGTGTTCCTTGAAGGCCTTGATCACATTGCGGCCCACCGTCCAGCGGTGCACCTCGTCCGGCCCGTCCACCAGCCGCTGCGAGCGGATGTGGGTGTACCAGCGCGCCAGCGGCGTATCGGTGGAATAGCCCAGCGCCCCGTGCAGCTGGATGGCGGTGTCCACCACCTTGTGCACCATGTGGGCCAGGAAGACCTTGGCGATGGAGTTTTCCTGCCGCAGGTCCATGCCGCGCTCGGCCTTGTAGGCGATGTGCATCAGCATCAGCCGGGCCATGTAGAGTTCGCTCGCGCAGTCAGCCAGCATCCACTGCACCCCCTGGCGCTCATCCAGCGGCTTGCCGAAGGTTGAGCGGCTGGTCACGTGGGCGGTGGCCAGGTCCAGCGCCCGCTGGGCCATGGCCACGTTGTGCATCCCGTGGCGCAGGCGGCCATAGGCCAGGCGGTGCTGGCCCATGGCGAAGCCATTGCCCTCCCCGCCCAGCAGGTTCTCGGCCGGCACCACCAGGTCCTTGATCTCGACCTCGGAATGCCCGCCGCCCAGCACGTGGCTCAGCGGGCCTTCGGCGGCCATGGTCCCGATGTCACGCACGATGCGATAACCGGGGTTGGGCAGCTCGACGATGAAGGTCGAGAACTGGCGGTGGCGCGGGGCGTCCGGGTCGGTCTTGGCCATCACCACGGCGATGTCGGCGACGCTGGCGGCCGAGGAGAACCACTTCTCGCCGTTCAGGACATAGTTCTCGTTGCCGTCCTTGACCGCGCGGGTCTGCATGCCGGTGGCGTCGGCGCCGGCCGCCTTCTCGGTCATCGAGTAGCAGATGCGCTTCTCGCCGTTCAGCAACGGCTTCAGGTACTTCTCTTTCTGGAACGGCGTGCCGTGCTCCAGCAGGGTCAGCATGGTGGCGTCGTCGGGCCCCTGCGTATTCATCGACAGGGCGCCCAGATAGCTTTCGCCCAGCTCCATCTGCACCAGGGCGTTGGCCAGCGGGCCTAAGCCCATGCCGCCGTATTCCTTGGGGATGAAGGGGCACCACAGGCCCTTAGCCCGAGCCTTGGTCCGCAGTTCGCCCAGGACCGTCTTGTAGTCTTCGCCGGCCATCAGGCGCTTTTCCGCCGGGATGCACTCGTCCTGCACCCAGGCGCGCACCGTCTCGCGGATGGCCTTGGCCTCCGCCGGAATGTCGAAGTCGATGGCCATGGTCGTTTCCTCGCCTTGTCTCTTTTGAATTGGCGGCCAGCTTCGCCGGCTGTCCGTGCGGAAGGCAAGCCGCCGCGCTCGCCCCAATCCGGGTCACCCCGCCGCCAGGTGTCAACCAAGCCCTAACCGCGTTCCGCGAAACTCTCGCGCTGTAGAAAGGGGGCGCAGCGGTGCATTTCCTGCTCAACGACACCGTTCTGGATCTGGCTCTGCAGGACCTCATTTCGCTCGAGGTCGTGGCCCACCTGCGCACCCTGCCGACGCTGAAGGTGGTCCGCATGATCACCGACGAGTTCGCCCGCACGCCGAACCTCGCCACCGCCCAGCCCCACATGGCGCGCAAGGCCGCCGCCATGCTGGTCATCAAGCAGCCCGAGATCAACGCCGCCCTCTTCGCGCCTGGCCCCGACAACAAGGGCGGCGTCAGCTTCGGCTCCCGCTTCGCCTCCCTCGACCCCGGGCTGCTGCTGGAGCTCAAGGGCTACCAGGACCAGGGCCGCCTGACCCCCGGCCTCGTCAACGCCTACGTCTGGACCCCCGCCAACGAACTCGCCGCAGCGGTAGCGGCGGAATAGCGGCTAGGGCCGGAGACCCTAGAACGTCCACGAGGTTGCTGTTTCTACATGCGTCGTCTTGCAAGCATTGTAGGTGATTTGGGCCACCACAAAGTTCTCGGACACCGCAGGCCGGAACGATACGTCAGTCGGATCGATCCTCGTAGACGTTCAAGCCGAAATCGATCCCGAGAGATGCCATCTTCGCCATTAGCTCGGCGGTGAACACTTCACCCGTGTCGCCGCATGGATACCAGTAGACGTAGAAGCTCAGCCTTCCACCTGTGCGGCGCAACTCGGCGAGATGCTCCCGGTGAACAAGGAGTTCTTCGGTAATCTGCGAGAGGCAAGCCGCGAGTTTGCCATCATCGCCTTCTCCGACTTCGAATGTGCAGTAGCTTTGAGACCTCTTGCCACCGAGCGCGCGCCCATTTGGCGTGCTGCGCTCATCGCCGACCGACCAGCTAGAAGCGGCCATCCAAGGCAAGGGCCCCGCCAAAGCGTCAGCCTGCGCCGTTGGATGCCTGATGTGAAGACTGACGGCGTAGTTGAACGGCATTGTCATCTGCCAAAGTTAAACCGCGAACATAATCGCGGGTAGCTCCGAACGAGCATCGACTACACCCGCGCTCACGCAGCCTCGGCTACCGGCTTCGACACGGTGTCCCGCCGCGCGCCTGCGATTGCTGCGAATAGCGGCGGCGACCGCACAGCCGGCCCGCCTACGCCCTGCGGACTTCGGCGCGGCAGCCTTCGCTCGCTTCGCATCTTCCTCGGTAGGCTGGCTTGCCGAGCCGTAGCTCGCGAAGCGAGCGAAGGCTGGTGGGCCCGGTAGGACTCGAACCTACAACCAGACCGTTATGAGCGGTCGGCTCTAACCATTGAGCTACAGGCCCCTGCAGCGCTGCGGAGCGCTCGGTTACCACGGGCTGCACGGGCCTTAAAGCCTGCGTTCATGTTGGATTTGCGAGGAGGGGAACCTGCGCTGTCACTCGCGCTTTGAGAGCGGCGCAGCTAGGTTCGAGTTCACAGCCCTTCAGGGAGATTTCCATGACCACCCTCGCCCGCGCCGGCGCCTTCGGCCTCCTGATCGCCGCCTCGGCGGCCGCCCCCGCCGCCCTGGCCCAGACGGCCCCCGCCGCGGCGCCCGTGGTTCAGGCCACCACCCTGAACCTGTCGGCCTATGGCGAGACCCGCGTCACGCCGGACATGGCGACCATAAATCTGGGCGTGAACACCGAGGCTGCGACCGCGGCCGGCGCCATGCAGGCCAACGCCGCCCAGATGACCAAGGTCATCGCCGCCCTGAAGCGGGCCGGGATCGCCGACAAGGACGTCCAGACCTCGAACCTGAACCTGTCGGCCCAGTACGACTACGTCCAGAACGAGCCGCCCAAGCTGCGCGGCTACCAGGCCTCCAACCAGGTGACCATCGTGGTCCGCGACCTGGCCAAGCTGGGCCAGGCGGTGGACGCCACGGTCAGCGCTGGGGCCAACCAGGTCAACGGCATCAACTTCGGCCTGTCCGACCCGTCCGCGGCCGAGAACGCCGCCCGCCTGCAGGCGGTCAAGGCGCTAGCCGCCAAGGCCAACCTCTATGCGGCGGCCACCGGCTACAAGGTCCAGCGCCTGGTCACCCTGTCGGAAGGCGGCGGCTACACCCCGCCCTCGCCCGTGCCGATGCTGGCCATGGCCCGCTTCGACAAGGCCGAGTCCACCCCCGTCGCCGCCGGCGAAATCGCCGTCCGCGTCGACATCAGCGCGGTGTACGAACTGGGCCGGTAAACCCCCAAAGCCGTCATGGCCGGGCTTGTACCGGCCATCCAAGAACTCCGTGT
>CAZXVO010000005.1:36444-39527 GCA_964643835.1 uncultured Phenylobacterium sp.
GGCGGGACCGGGGGGTTTGGGGGGGCGGCAAAACGGCGGCCCATGACGACAAAGAGGGAGAAGCCCTCGTTCGTGTGGTTCGTGTGGTTCGTGGACGCCAGTCCAGGAGGACGTGACGTCGGCGGCCCCTAAAGCCCCGCCTTCTCGAACGCCGCCTTCAGCTTGTCGGCGATGACCACGCCCGGCGGCACGTTCGGGCCTTCCATGGCCGCGGCGTAGGCCAGGTCCGGATCCGGGGTCGGGCCGGCCGACCAGGCCACGCCGCGCGAGCCGTCTTCCAGGCTGGCGCAGCTCTCACGGGTCGGGTCGGCCTTGCCGATGGTCTGGTTCAGGAAGTCCCGCGCCGTGCGCTTGCCCCCGGCGCAGTCCGGCCAGGGATGGGTGCAGGTCAGGTAGTTGCCGAACTCGTAGACCACGGTCTTGCCGCTTCGCGAGGCCAGCACCACGCAGGTGTTGGGATCGCCGATGGCCGCCCCGACCGCCGCGTCCAGCTGATCCTTGTTGATCGCCTTGCCGGCCTGGGGCGCGCAGGCGACCAGGCCCAGGGTGAGAAGGACCAGAGCCGCCGCGGGGCGCATCACGCGGCCTTCTTGATCTGGTTGCCGTCGTCCAGCAGCACGACGGTCGGCGAATAGTTCCGCGCCTCTTCCTCCGGCAGCATGCCGTAGGTGACGATGATCACCTTGTCGTTGGTCTGGACCAGGCGGGCGGCGGCGCCGTTCACGCCGATCACCTTGGAGCCGCGCGGCGCCTCGATGGCGTAGGTGGTGAACCGGGCGCCGGTGGTGATGTTCAGCACATCCACCTGCTCGTGCGGCAGGATGCCCGAGGCGTCCAGCAGGTCACGGTCGATGGCGATGGAGCCTTCATAGTCCATGTCGGCCTGGGTCACCGTCGCGCGGTGCAGCTTGGCCTTCATCAGGGTCACGAGCATGGGGAGGTCTCTCTGATGTGGGGAGCGCCGATATAGCCCCGATACGGGGGCCGTTCAATTGCGCGCCACCCGCGACGCTACGGCGCCTGAGGCGAATTCCGGCGCCCGGGCGCAACCTTTGGTTAACAAGCCCTGAAAAAGCAGCCATGCTCAATCTGGGGATCAAGCCGGGGGGCTGACGATGGAACCACGAAACCTGCCGCGTCTGGGACTGGTCGTGGCGCTGGCGCTAGCCGCCGCGCCGGCCGCCTCCCAGGTCCGGCCAACCGCGCCTCTGACCCGCGCCACGGTCGCACCCCGTGGCGGTGTCGACTGGGCCGCCGCCGTCGGAGGCCTGCGCCAGAGCCAGGGTCAAGGCCCCCAGGCCGCCGCCGGGCTGGGTCTCGATCAGGCCACCGTCGACCGCACCCGCCTGCCGATCCTGCTGCCGGTGGCGCCGGGGTTCGATACGGCGCGGATCTATTCCTTCGGCGACTACTACGCGATCAGCGCTGATATCGCCGGCGCCGGCTGGGCGCTCACCGGGACCACCGCCAGGGTCAGCCTGCCGGTCACGGCGCCTTTGCGCACGCAGGTCGGCCCGGAGGACCTGGTGGTCCAGCGCACCATCGACGGCCAGCTGGCCAGCTTTGTCCGCTACGGGGTGCTCTACACGGTGGAGCTTCGCTGCGACGAGCCCACCGACGCCCGCTGCCGCGATGACGCCTTGGTCCGCCAGCTGGTGGCCCGCTCCACCAGCGTGGTGATGGGCAAGGCCGCCCGCCAAGCCGCCGGTCTGGGAGGCTGACCATGCGCAAGACCATCCTTCTGGCCTCCCTCGCCCTCCTGGCCCTGACCGCCTGCGAAAAGAAGCAGCCGCCCGCGCCGGCCCAGCCGGGGCAGCCCGCGGCGCCGGCTCAGCCCACCCCTGCCGCCGATCCTGGCGAGCCGGTCGGCGACGGCGGCGCGGAACAGCCGACGGACGAGGCCCTGCCCGCCGGTCCCGCCAGCCCAGCCAATCCTGGCGAGGCGCCTCCGGTGGTCGCCAGCTTCCAGCACGGCGAGGCCGGCGACCTGATCCCGGGCTCAGGCTCGGGCTATCTCGACCGCACCGTCTGGTCGCCCAACCTCTGCTTCCCCATGGCCGACGGCGGCTTCGCCAATTCCCAGGTCTATGGCGCGGGCGGCGGCAAGGGGCCGAAAGACAAGCCCAGCCAATGCGACGCCTCCAACTATTCCCTACCCTGGCGCGACAACTTCTGTGAGGCGCGCGGCTATGCCAGCCCGGTCTGCGCCTCCGGCACGGGCCACCAGGGCCAGGATATCCGCCCGGCCACCTGCAAGAAGAACGTCCACTGGGTCCAGGCCGCCGAGGACGGGATCATCACCGACATCGGGACCTATACGGTCACCCTGGTCGCCGCGGCCCCGCCGCACCGGGTCTATCGCTACCTGCACATGACCATGAAGGAGCTGGCGGTCCACGAGGGCTCCGAGGTCAAGGCCGGCGACCACCTGGGCAAGACCTCCAACGACTTCGGCAAGACCCCCACCACCATCCACACCCACTTCGAGATGCGGGCCGGCGTCGCCGGGACCACCACCGACGGCAAACCCGTGGTGATCCACACCTTCCTGCCCCCCTATCTCAGCCTAGTCGCCGCCTATCAGCGGCAACTGGACGGGACGCCGTGCAGTTGACTCAGAGCCCCTCCCCCATGCGGGGGGGGGGTTGGGTGGGGGGGTGACCGCCCAGCCCGCCGCGGAAACCCGCCAGAACGGTCCCGAGATCGCCGAACACCTCCTCATTCGTCAACCGAAGCACCTGATAGCCCCTGCCTTCTAGCCAAGCGTCCCGCTCGGCATCGCGCATCGCGACCGCATCAAGCCGATGCACGCCGCCATCGACCTCGATAACCAAACGCGCCGAGTGGCTCACGAAGTCGACGACATAGGGTCCCAGGGGCGCCTGTCTTCGAAAGTGGGCCGCGGAATGCTCCAGCCGGCGCAAGACCTTCCAGAGGCGCGCCTCGGCAGGCGTGGGCGCGCGCCTCAGACGCCTCGCCGCAGACGCGGCGCGGTCAGATTTGTGCAAAGCCCCGGGCTCTCGCGCAGACACCCCCACCCCCTACCCCCTCCCCGCAAGGGGGAGGGGAGCTCGCTGTGCAGC
>CAZXVO010000006.1:0-579 GCA_964643835.1 uncultured Phenylobacterium sp.
GGGCGATGGCGCCATCGGCTGGAACTTCGACGTCACCTATGGCCGCAACAAGCACTACCTTTATGGCTGGGATTCTAGCGGGGGGATGATTGAGCTTGCCCTGCGCGGGCTGGGCGGCCCCAATTGCCAGTGGCAGACCGCCGCACCTGGAAGCGCCGGATGCCTGTGGCTCACTCCCATGTCCAACGCAATACAGAGCGCGCCGATCAATGGGGTGCAGTCCAACCCTGGCTACAACCCGGCAGTCGCCAATACCAACGAATTGGCCGACTGGCTGATGCTCAAGCAGGAGCGGTTCCTGACCAGCCAAAGCGCCGAAACCAATTTCGGCTTTGACGGCGAACTGCCCGGAATCGACCTAGGCGGCGGTGCAGTGAAATGGGCGGTCGGCGGCCAGTGGCGCTGGCTCGGCTTCCGCGAGAGGGATTCGAAATATGCCGATCGCACGCAGGTGCCGTGTCTCAACTCAACCCTCAACATCCCCAATGCCAACATCTGCACCCCCACGCCCTATTCGCCGCTCGGGCTGGCAGCTGCCTTTGCCCCGACCGACAACAAGACCAACGAGTTCGCGAACTT
>CAZXVO010000006.1:683-15358 GCA_964643835.1 uncultured Phenylobacterium sp.
GTTCCGCGCCCCCCAGCAAACCTCGCTGGCCCCCAACCCGTCTGCCTCGATCCCCAACATCCTGGGCCGGGCCACGGCGCTCGATCTGGTCGGCAATCCCGGCCTCGATCCGGAACGGGCCACGACCTGGGGCGGCGGCGTGATGGTGCGGACAGGCGGTTTCGATGCGGCCGTTGACTACTACCATTATGCGGTCAGCGATATCCTGACGACTGAGCCACAGAATGCGGTCGTCAATGCCCTGTTCCCCAATGGGGCGGCAGGCGCGGACAACTGCGGCACGCTGGATGCGGCATTCATTGCCAGCCACTTCCAGTTCACCGGACCCTGCAGCGCGGCGAACCTGTCAAAGGTCCTGCTGCTGCGGATCAACGGCCCGAAGGCCAGCTTCTCGGGACTCGATTTCCGGGGGACCTTCACTCAGCCCGGCATCTTCGGCGGAGCCCTTCAGGTCGGCGGCGTTGCCAACCTGGTCCTGACCTACAAGTTCGATCCGTTCCAGGTTGCGGGCCTCACCGTCGCCGGGTTCGACGCGGTGGGCAAGCTTAATGCCGGAACGCTGGCGCACACGGTCCCCAAGTTCAAGCTCAACACCTTCGTCAATTACCAGAACGGGCCATTCAACGTGCGGTGGAGCGGGCGGTACTATTCGTCCTACATCGACCAGCGCCAGGCCGCGACGGCGGTGGGTTACCGGATCAACCGGCAATTCCTGCATGACGTCGCCATCAATGTCGATCTGCCCTGGGAAATCGGTTTTACCTTTGCGGTTACCAACCTGCTGGATGCCGATCCGCCGCTGGCACGGTTGCCCGAAGGCTATGATGCGATGACTTCCGATCCGCTCGGTCGCACCTTCCGGATCGGGCTGCGCAAGAAGTTCTGACCCAGTCCCAGACTGGCGGGGGCCGCGGCCCCCCCCCCCCCCCCCCCCGGCCGCCCCCCGGCGGGGGGGGGCGCGGCCCTCGCCGCCGCCCAACTCGGCCACGGCCAGCCAGGGCTCGCGGGCCAGAGCGTCCGTGGCCTCGACAAAGGCGCCGCGACCGCCGGCCAGTTGGAACTCCCCCTGCCCGCCGCGCGCCTTGGCGATACGCTCCGGATAGGCGAAGGCCAGCAGCAGACCGTCATCAAGAGGCTCGCCCCGCCCCGCCTTGCCGGCGAGACCAGCCCAGCGGTCGGCGAGCGCCTTGGCGTCCCGGGCGCGGGGCGAGCGGTCCCGTTCCAGGCCCTCGAGCCGATGGCGCAGGTCGGCGTCGCGACCTCCCAGATTGCGTTCGGTGACCAGGGCCGCGATCCGCGCGGCGCGGGGCGCCTGACCGGTCTCGGCGGCCTTGATCACCATATGGGCCAGGCGCGGCGCGAGCGGGAACTCGGACAGCGCGCGGCCGTGATCGGTCAGCACCCCGGCGTCGTCCACCGCCTCCAGCCGTCGCAGCAGGCTGCGGGCCTCGGCATAGGCCGCGGCCGGCGGCGGGTCGAGGAAGGCCAGGTCGCCCGCGTCTTTCGCCCCCCAGCGCGCCAGGTCCAGGGCGAGGCCCGACAGTTCGGCGTCGAGGATCTCCGGATCAGCGAAGGCCGGCAGGGCGCGGGTCTCCGGCTCGTCCCACAGGCGGTAGCAGACACCGGGCTCGGTGCGGCCCGCCCGGCCCCGGCGCTGGTCGGCGGCGGCGCGGCTGACGCGGACGGTGGCGAGCCTCGTCAGGCCGCTGGCCGGGTCAAACCGGGGAACCCGCGCCAGACCGCAATCAATCACCACCCGCACGCCCTCGATGGTCAGGCTGGTCTCGGCGATGGAGGTGGCCAGCACGACCTTGCGAACGCCCGCCGGCGCCGGCGAGATGGCCCGGTCCTGTTCAGCGGGATCGAGCGCGCCATAGAGCGGGGTGATCTCAACGCCCGGCCGGCGGATGCGCTCAGTGAGCAGGTCGGCGGTGCGGCGGATCTCGCCCTGCCCCGGCAGGAAGACCAGCAGGCTGCCGGTCTCCTCAGCCAGGGCCTTCTCGACGGCGCGCACCACCCGGTCCTCCAGGCGCAGGCGCTCGTCGCGGCCCAGATAGCGGGTCTCCACCGGATAGGTGCGGCCCTGGCTCTCCAGCACCTTGGCGTCCAGCAGCCTGGCCACCGCCGCCCCGTCCAGGGTCGCCGACATGACCAGCAGGCGCAGGTCGTCGCGCAGCACCCCTTGCGCGTCGCGGGCGAGCGCCAGGCCCAGGTCGGCGTCCAGGCTGCGCTCGTGGAACTCGTCGAAGATCACGCAGCCTACGCCGTCCAGGGTCGGGTCGGACAGGATCATCCGGGCGAAGACGCCCTCGGTGACCACCTCGATTCGCGTAGCGCCTGAGACCTTGGACTGCATCCGCACGCGGTATCCGACCGTCTGGCCGACCCGCTCGCCCAGGGTGCGCGCCATGCGCTCGGCGGCGGCGCGGGCGGCCAGGCGGCGCGGTTCGAGCATGATGATCTTGCCCCCGGCCAGCCAGGGCTGGTCCAGCAGGCGCAAGGGAACCACGGTCGTCTTGCCGGCGCCGGGCGGGGCCACGAGCACCGCGGCGGTGGATTCCGCCAACTGCGCCTGCAAGGCGGGCACGATTTCCTCGACCGGAAGCATTTGCGGGGTCTAGCGTCGCGCAGCACCCCCGCCAAGGGTTGCGGCTTGACCGGCGGCGGTTAACCGCGCCAGGGTCCTGCCAATTCAATTCAGGTGGTGTCTGAACACCGCCCGCCAGGAGGGACTATGTGGCGCGTTAAGCCGCTGGACGCGATCATCGCGACGGCCGAAAAGAAATCTCTGCACCGATCCCTAGGCCCGTTCCAGCTGACCATGCTGGGCATCGGGGCCATCATCGGGACCGGCATCTTCGTCCTCACCGCCGAAGCCGCCCAAAAGGCCGGCCCCGGCATGATCGCGGCCTTCATCATCGCCGGCTTCGTCTGCGCGGTGGCGGCCCTCTGCTACGCCGAGATGGCGGCCATGGTGCCGGTGTCGGGCTCGGCCTACACCTATAGCTACGCCGTCATGGGCGAGATGCTGGCCTGGATGGTCGGCTGGGCCCTGATCCTCGAATACGCCGTCGCCGCGGGCGCGGTGTCCGTGGGCTGGTCGGGCTATGTGGTCGGCCTGGTCGAAAACGCCCTGCACATCGACATTCCCAACGCCCTGGTGCGCGGACCGATGGACGGCGGCCTGGTCAACCTGCCGGCGGCCCTGATCGCCACCCTGGTCACCCTGCTGCTGGTCATGGGCACCAAGGAATCGGCGACCGTCAACGCCTTCCTGGTGCTGATCAAGGTTGCGGCCCTGTCGGTGTTCATCTTCCTGGCCGTGCCGGTGATGAAGATGGAGAACTTCACCCCCTTCGCCCCGCTCGGCTTCGGCGGCGTCTCGGCGGCGGCGGCGTCGATCTTCTTCGCCTATGTGGGCTTCGACGCGGTCTCCACCGCGGCGGAAGAGACCCGCAATCCCCAGCGCAACATGCCTATCGGCCTCATCGGCTCGCTGGGCATCTGCACCATCTTCTACATCCTGGTGGCCTCGGGCGTGATCGGCACCGTGGGCGCCCAGCCGGTGCTCGGCGCTGATGGCGCCGCCCTGCGTCCCGGCAGCCCCGAGCTGTCCGCCGCCTGCGCCCAGCTCGGCGACGCCAAGGTGGTCTGCTCCAAGGAAGCGCTGGCCTGGACCCTGCGGTCCATCGGCTGGCCCCAGGTCGGCAACCTGATCGGCCTCGCCGCCGGCCTGGCCCTGCCCTCGGTCATTCTGATGATGATGTACGGCCAGACCCGCATCTTCTTCGTGATGAGCCGTGACGGCCTGCTGCCGCCGGTGCTGTCCAAGGTTCACCCCAAGTTCAAGACCCCGCACGTGGTGACCCTGATCACCGGCGTGTTCGTGGCCCTGTTCGCCGCCTTCTTCCCGGTGGGTCTGCTGGCCGACATCTCGAACTCGGGCACCCTGTTCGCCTTCGCCATGGTGGCCATCACCGTGCTGGTGCTGCGCCGGACCGACCCGAACCGCCGCCGTCCGTTCAAGACCCCGGCCGTGGTCGTCGTCGCCCCGCTGGCGGCCATCGGCTGCATCTATCTGTTCTTCAGCCTGCCCAAGGAAACCCAGCTGATGTTCGTGGTCTGGGCCGCGATCGGTCTGGTGGTCTATTTCCTCTATGGCTTCCGTCACAGCCACATCGCCAAGGGCATCGTGGAGGTGCCGGAGCTGTCGCCTGACGCGCCGCCGGAATCGGTGCCGCCCATGCCGGGCGCGCCGCCTCCGGGCTCGCACTGACGAAACTGGGAAGGCCCGGGATCATCCCGGGCCTTTTCTTATGGGCCAAGACGCCCGATGTTAGGGCCATGTCCGAAAGCCCGCCCATCAAAGCCCTGATCGCGCCGGTGACCCCGCTGGCCCAGAACTGCACCATCGTCTGGTGCGACAAGACCAAGAAGGCGGCGATCATCGATCCCGGCGGCGAGGTGGACCGGCTGATGGCAGCGCTGGCCCAGCACGGCCTGACCCTGGAGAAGATCTGGATCACCCACGGCCACCTGGACCATGCCGGCGGCACGGCGGCGCTTAAGGCCGCCACCGGCGCGGTGGTCGAAGGCCCGCACAGGGACGACGCCTTCTGGATCGCCGAGATGGAAGACTCCGGCGCACGTTGGGGCATGCCCGAGGCCAAGCACTTCACCCCCGACCGTTGGCTGGAAGACGGTGACGAGGTCACCCTGGGCGAAACCCGGTTCCAGGTCTTCCACTGCCCCGGCCACACGCCCGGCCATGTGATCTTCTACCACCCCGAGGCCCGCTTTGCGCAGGTGGGCGATGTGCTGTTCCAGGGCTCCATCGGCCGCACCGATTTTCCGAAGGGCAACTATCGCGACCTGATCACCTCGATCACCGGCAAGCTCTGGCCCTTGGGCGACGATGTGGCCTTCGTCCCCGGCCACGGCCCGATGTCGACCTTCGGCCGCGAGCGGCAGACCAACCCCTTTGTGTCGGACGACGCGCTGTCGGACGCCTGATCGTCAGACGACGAAGCTTTTCAGGCGTGAAATCCGCGTGACACGCGCGCCCCTAAGATGCCGGGGATGGAAACTGTGGCCGATCCCAACGCTCCCGCCCCGCGCATCCTGATGGTCGACGACGATCCGGGCATCCGCGACGTCGTCTCCGACTTCCTGGGCAAGCACGGCTACCAGGTCGAGACCGCCGGCGATTCCCGCGAAATGGACGTCGCCCTGTCGCGCGGGCCTGTGGACCTGGTGGTGCTGGACGTCATGCTGCCGGGCGAGGACGGGCTGGCCATCTGCCGCCGCCTGGCCGGCCCTGAAGGCCCGCCGATCATCATGCTGTCGGCCATGGGCGAGGACACCGACCGCATTGTCGGCCTGGAACTGGGGGCCGACGACTACCTGCCCAAGCCGTGCAATCCCCGCGAACTGCTGGCCCGCGTGCGCGCCGTCCTGCGCCGGGCGGAGCTGCGCGGCGTGACCAGCGGCGGTGGAGCCGGCTGTGAATTCGCCGGCTGGCGGCTGGACCTGATGCGGCGCGAGCTGCGGTCCCCCGATGGCGTGGTGGTCAACCTGTCCTCTGGCGAGTTCTCGCTGCTGCGCGCCTTCGTGGAGCGGCCGCAGCGGGTGCTGACCCGCGACCAGCTGCTCGACTACGCCCGCGGCCCGGCTTCCGACGCCTTTGACCGGGCGATCGACGTCCAGATCTCGCGCCTGCGCCGAAAGCTCGACGACGGCGCGGTGGGCCAGGACCTGATCCGCACCGTGCGCAACGAGGGCTATATGTTCACCGCCAAGGTCCGGCGCGCGTGAGACTGGCCCGGCGGTTCAAGGCGACCAATTCGCTATTCGGCCGCCTGCTGCTGCTGGTGGGCGCGAGCCTGGCTGCGGCCCAGCTGATCAGCGTCATCCTGATCTTCGCCCTGCCCCCGCCGATCCCGGACTTCTACCGCCTGGGCGAGCTTGTCCAGGCCCTGCGCGGCGCCCCGCCGACCTTCACCGAGCGCCGCCCCCTGGTGGTCCGTACATCGCGTGAGCCGCCACCGGCCGCCCCGGACGGCCGCATGAGCGGGGTGATCCGCGCCGAACTCGCCAAGGGCCTGGGCGTCTCGCCAGACGCCATCGTCATCGGCGGTGACCGCAGCCCCTTCTCCGACCGTCGGGTGTTCCGCATCCTGCGCGACCGCATGGCCCGCGAGGGTGGCGAGGAGCACTTCCTGGTCGCCCCCTTCTCGCTCGGGGTCCGGCAGGCCGACGGCAGCTGGAAGATCCTGCGGCCCGAGGGCTTCGGCCTGGAGCCCTGGCAGCAGCGCATGGTGCTGTGGTTCGTGCTGTCCACCCTGGCCATGGCGCCCGCCGCCTATGTCTACGCCCGGCGCATTTCCCGGCCCCTGCAACAGTTCGCTGAGGCGGCGGACCGACTGGGCCGAGATCCCCGCGCCGCCCCCCTGGCCCTCGACCTGAGGGGCACGACCGAGATCAATGTGGCGGCCCGCGCCTTCAACGAGATGCAGGAGCGTCTGCGCCGCTATGTGGAGGATCGCACCGCCATGGTCGGCGCCATCGCCCACGACCTGCGCACGCCCCTGACGCGCCTGCGGTTCCGGATCGAGAACGCGCCTGAGGACCTGCGCGCCAAGATGGCCAGCGACCTGGACCAGATGGAGGAGATGATCTCCGCGGCCCTGACCTTCGTCCGCGACGCCACCCAGGTCGGCGAACGCACCCGGCTGGAGCTGTCCTCGCTGATCGAGAGCTTGTGCGACGAGATGGCTGAGACTGGCGCCGACGCTCAGGCGGACCTGGGGGCCAAGGTGGTGCTGCAGGGTGATCCCGTGGCCCTGCGCAGACTTTTCGCCAACCTGCTGGAGAATGCGGTGAAGTTCGGCGACCGGGCCCGCGCCAGGGTCTATGAGGCGCAAGGCTTCGCCGTAGTGGAGATCGTCGACGACGGTCCCGGCATCCCCGAGGCCGAGCGCGATCGGGTGTTCGAGCCCTTCTATCGCCGCGAACCCTCCCGCAGCCGCCAGACCGGCGGCATCGGGCTAGGCCTGGCTGTGGTGCGCTCCGTAGCGCGCAGCCATGGCGGCGACGTCGAGCTGACCACCCGCACCGAAGGCGGCCTCCTGGCCCGGGTCCGCCTGCCGCTCTGAGCGAACAGCGTTTCCCGAAACAAGCCTCACAACTGGCTTTTTCAGCCTCGCGGGCCCGCTTCTGACGAGTATAGCGAAGCTTGTACGATTTTTCGGCAACCCTCCGGCGTCTGAGGGGTTTGGACCTGAGCAACCGACTTCAGGAGTAGCCGATGGATCTCGACCCCAACGCCAAACCAAAGTCCCGACGTGGGTTTGCGGCGATGAACCCCGAGCGCCGCCGCGAGATCGCGCGCAAGGGCGGCGCCAGCGTGCCGGGCGAAAAGCGCAGCTTCGCCAAGGACCGCGACCTCGCCGCCAACGCCGGCCGCAAGGGCGGTGAGTCCTCCCGGGGCGGCGGCCGCAATCCCACCGCCCCGACGCGCGAGCGCTAGACCCCGTCGCGGCGACTGGCCCGCAGGCGCCTCCCGGCCCGGCCGGGGGGCGCCTTGACGTGTCTGTGCGGCTGAGGCGCGACGCCCCTCTGGCCATCCTGTCGAAGGAATGCGAGGTCTTGGACCTGCTCCCTCGGAGGCCGCCCTTGGTTCGCGTATCCCGTCCCGCCCGTGTCCTGGCCCTGCTCGCCTTGGCGAGCCTGTTGGGCGCCTGCCAGCCCAAGGTCACCCGGGCGCCGTGCCCCGCCGGCCAGGTCTGCGTCGAGTATGGCAACAACACCGAAGCCGCGACCCTCGATCCCCAGAAGTCCAACCTGATCGACGAGGCGACGATCATCTCCGACCTCATCGTCGGCCTGACCACCGACGCGCCGGACGCCAGCCCAGCCCCGGCCATGGCCACCCACTGGGAGACCAGCCCCGACGGCCTGACCTGGACCTTCCATCTGCGCAAGGCGGACTGGTCCGACGGGGTTCCGGTCACCGCCGAGGACTTCGTCTACGCCTACCGCCGGATCCTCGATCCCAAGACCGCCTCGATCTACGCCTACCTGCTCTACATCCTGGAGAACGGCCAGGCGGTGAACGAGGGCAAGGCCTCGCCCGAGACCCTCGGCGTCCGCGCCCCGGATCCTCAGACCCTGGTGCTCAAGCTCGAACACCCAGCGCCCTACCTGCCCGAGATCGCCAAGCACCAGAGCTTCTTCCCCGTGCCCAAGCACGTGGTGGAGAAGTGGGGCGACGACTGGGTCCAGCCGGGGCGCTTCGTCGGCAACGGCCCCTACTCCCTCGTCACCTGGCGGCTGGGCGACTACATCCGGGTGCAGAAGAACCCGCGCTTCTTCGACGCCGCCAATGTCTGCATCGACCGGATCAACTACTATCCGACTGCGGATGCGGTGATGGCCGAGCGGCGGGTGAAGCGAGGCGAACTCGACCTCAACACCTCGTTCCAGTCGAACCGCATCGCCCGGCTGCGGGCCACCATGCCGGGCGTGCCGCGCACCCACACGATTCTGGCGACGGCCTATTTCTCCTTCAACACCCGCGACGTCGCCGCCTTCCGCGATGTCCGGGTGCGCCGCGCCCTGTCCATGGGGGTGGACCGCGAGTTCCTGACCAGCAAGCTCCTGCGCGCTGGCCAGGCCCCGGCCTACGCCTTCGTGCCGCCAGGCGTCGCCAACTATCCCCAAGGCGGCGCCCAGCTCTACTGGGCCAAGGAGCCCCTGGCCCAGCGCCAGGCCGAGGCCAAGCGCCTGCTGGCCCAGGCCGGCTACGGCCCTGAGAACCCGCTGGAGGTCGAGCTCAAGATCTCCAACTCCCCCGACACCGTGCTGATCTCTCAGGCGATCCAGGCCGACTGGGCGAGTATCGGGGTCAAGGCCAAGCTGGTTCAGAACGAGGGCCAGATCGCCTTTGCAGCCTATCGCAACCGCGACTTCGAGTTGGGGGTGATGAGCTGGTACGCCGACTTCAACGATCCGACGACCTTCCTGGGCCTGATGCGTTCGGACACGGGCGCTCAGAACTATGGCGACTATCGCAACCCGAGCTACGACGCCCTGCTCGACGCCGCTGACCGCGAGCCCGATCCCATCCGGCGCGGCGAGATCCTGGCCGAGGCCGAACAGCTGATGCTGAACGACGAAGCCATGATCCCGCTCTACTACCTGGTCAGCCGCAACCTGGTCTCCCCGCGCATCACCGGCTTCGTGGACAATGTGGAGAATTTCCACCGCGCCCGCTGGATGTGCGTCAAGAAGTAGGCCTCAGCGGGGCTCCACGCTGATGGTGAAGCCCAGCGCGTGGTCGCCCCCGCCAATCCGGTAGCGCGGCAAGGTGTCCGGCCCGCAGCTGGCCGTGCCCAGGCCGCGCTGGCGGACGTCCAGATTGACCAGCACCTCTTGGCGAGGAACCAGGTCGGTGGTGTGGCGGGCCGCGAACAGGTCCTCAGCCGCGAACCGGCTGGCGGAGCCCTCGCAGGTTCCGTCGATGGTGAACCGCACCGTCGCCTCCCGAGAGGCCAGCTCCATCCAGCGCAAGCCGGTCTTGTTGCCGTGCTCCTGCGGCAGGACGTAGTCGACATACTGGCCGCTCACCGTGCCGCTGAACCGGCCGATCCAGGCGGCGCGATCCCGGTCGACATAGTTTTCCAGCGGCCCCTTGCCGAACCACTCCAGAGCCTCGAACCCGTCAGGCAGGGTCATGGTCACGCCCAGGCGCGGCAGGTCCTCCAGCGCCTCCTGCACATGGAAGGCGTTGCTCACCACGATCCGGCCGTCGGGGTGGATGTGGTAGTCGTGGGCGTGGATCACGGCCTCGGACACCGCCGCGCAGGCCGCGATCTGGCGTAGGCGGACAACCACCCCGCCGTCCTCCTCGGCCACCTCTAGGCTGGGATCGCCGAAGGCCAGGTCGTTGAGACCCGCCGCCAGCCAGCGACCCAGGGGCTTTTCCTCCTGGCCGCTCCAGCCCTTGATGCCATCGTTGTCGGTGGCCCCGCGCCAGACCTGCAGCCGGGGTCCAGCGGTCAGGATGGTGTGATTGCCCACGCTCAGCCGCGACAGCCGCCCCGCCGCCCGATCGAACTCGACCTCAAAGCCCTGGCCCGCAACCGTGACCCGGCCGGCCTGGTCCGCCACGGTGAGGGGGGAGCCCGACCGCGCCGCCGGCGCAGCTGTCGCCTGGACCGGCAGCTCAAGGGGCAGTTGCTCCCAGGCGACCTCGTGCCCCACCGGGCAGGTCGCCGAAGCCGTGGTCCGGGTGAACTGGAAGCGCACAAAGGCGGCCTGTCCGGGCTCCAGCGTCCTGGGGGCCAGGTCCAGATCGAACACCGCCGCGGCTCCAGGCGCGATATCCAAGGCGGGCAGCGACCCTTGCGCCACTGGCGCGCCGTCCACCTCAACCACCCAGGCCCCGGCCAGATCCGACAGGGCGGTGAAGTCGCGCTTGTTGCGGATCTCCACCCTGCCCTGGTCCGCCCAGCGCACCGCCACCGGCTGGGCCAGCTTCTTGAACTCCCAAAGGCCCGGATGCGGGATGCGGTCGGCGCTGACGATGCCGTCGCAGCAAAAGTTCAGGTCGTTGGGCGTATCGCCGAAGTCGCCGCCATAGGCGAACCAGGTGCGGCCCTGGTCGTCCACCTGGGCCAGGCCGTGGTCGCACCATTCCCAGATGAAGCCGCCCTGCAGGCCGTGATGGCCCTCGAAGGCGTCCCAATAGTCGCCCAGGCTGCCGTTGGAATTGCCCATGGCGTGCGAGTACTCGCACAGGATCATCGGCCGCCGGTCCGTCGGATCGTTGGCTTCCGCCCACCGCACCAGGGCGTGGATCTCCGGATACATGGGACAGATCAGGTCGCTGGCCCGCATGCCCCGCATCCGGTTCTCCGGCGCCGAGACCGTGCCGCGGATCAGCCGCGTCTGGTCGCCTTCGAAGTCCCAGCCCCAGATCGCGCCCTCATAGTGCAGCGGCCGCGACGGATCGAAATGCCGGATCCAGCCGGCCATGGCGTCATGGTTCGGCCCATAGCCGCTCTCATTGCCCAGGGACCAGATGATGACGCTGGGGTGGTTCTTGTCCCGCTCCACCATCCGCAGGCCCCGCTCCACGAACTGGGCCGCATAGCGCGGGTCCCGGCAGATGGTGTGCAGGAAAGCGTGGGTCTCCAGATTGGTCTCATCGACCAGATAGAGGCCGTGCTCGTCGCACAGGTCGTACCAGTCCGGCGCGTTCGGATAGTGTGAGGTTCTCACCGCATTGACGTTGAATTGCTTCATCAAGGCGATGTCGGCCAGCATGTCCTCGCGGGTGACGACCTTGCCGCGCACCGGGTGGTGCTCGTGCCGGTTCATGCCCTTGATCATCACCGGCTTGCCGTTGATCAGCAGCTCGCGGTCACCCAGCTCCACCCGCCGGAAGCCGACGCGACAGGCGGTCGCCTCCACCACCGCGCCCTCCGACGACTTCAGGGTGACCACCAGGGTGTAGAGGTTCGGTGTCTCCGACGACCAGGGCGCGACGCCCGGGATCTCCGCCTCCAGCGCCACCACGCCCAGCGGCCCGCGATAGGGATTGTAGCCGACCGGCGAGGCCTTCACCGGCGCGGCCAGGGGCTGGGCCAGCACCGGCTGACCGGCGGCGTCGAACAGCTGGACCTCGGCCTCCCAGCCGTTCTCAGGCTCGCCCGGAAAGCCCAGGCTGACCGTAGTCTTCAAGGTCCCGGTCGCGAAGTCATCCTTCAGCGAGGCCAGGGCGAAGACGTCGGCGATATGGGTCTGGGCCGTGGAATAGAGGCAGACCTCGCGGTGCAGCCCGCCCATCCACCACTGGTCCTGGTCCTCGACAAAGGTGGCGTCCGACCACTTGACCACCGCCAGGGCGATCACCGCCTCCTGGCCCGTGGAGACGTAAGGGGTGATGTCGAAGTCTTGCGGCAGGCGGCTGTCCTTGCCCATGCCCACTGGCCGACCATTGACCCAGACGTAGAGCACGCTCTCGGCCCCGCCGACCTGAAGCACAATCCGCCGCCCGTCCCAGTCAGCCGGGATCGTCACTCTCGTCCGATAGAGTCCGGTCGGGTTCTCGTCCGGCACGTTGGGCGGCGCGTCCGGGAACGGCATCTGGATGTTGGTGTAGTGCGGCCGGTCATGGCCATGCAGGGTCCAGTTGGCGGGCACGGGGATCGATCCCCACGCGCCCTCGTCCAGGCCGGGCTCGGCGAAGTCCGCTGGGATCGCCTCGGGCCGCTCGACCATCCGGAACCGCCAGTCGCCGTTCAGGGACAGGTAGAAGGGCGAGGCCTCGCGGCGCACCGCCTTTGCGGCCTGAGCGTCCGGAAAGGGGAACAGGGTCGCCCGCGCCGGCAGCCGGCCGATGGACACCGTCTCCGGATGAACCCAGGTCCGCGTCGCGCCCGAATACAGCAGGTCCATGTTTCCTCCCGGCGTGTTTGGCCAAGGATGAACAGGGGTTCGCCCCCTTGCGCAAGCGCACCCTTGATCTAGGTCAATGCAGGTGCGCCGCCCCGCCCCCGAACCTCAGGTTAGGCGCACGCACAAGACGCCGCGCCCAGGGGGAGGACCAATGGACCAGCCGCAGAGCGTCGGCGCAGGCGCCGGCCGCATCCACATCAACAGCGTCGGCCTGTCCGCCCCCTTCCGCTGGCTCGGCCAAGGATGGTCGGACCTGTGGCGCGCGCCGGGCCCCTGCCTGGTCTATGGCCTCGTCCTGGCCGCCTTCAGCCTGTGGATCTGCTACGCCCTCTACACCTTCAACGCCGCCTTCTGGGTGCTGACCCTGACCCTGGGCTTCGTCTTCGTGGCCCCCATGCTGGCCATGGGTCTCTACGAGGCCGGCCGCCGGATCGAGGCTGGCGAGCGGCCGCGCCTGCGGGACATGATCCTGGTGCGCCAGGCCGTCCGCCAGGACACCTTCTATCTCGGCCTCGCCCTGCTGCTGATCTACCTGCTCTGGGGCCGGGTCGCGCAGATCGTCTACGGTCTCAACACCTTCTCCCTGCAGCACACCACCGCCGACTTCATCGCCTTCGCCCTGAACACCAAGGGCGGCCACGCCATGTTGCTGGTCGGCACCATCATCGGCGGAGTCTTCGCCCTGCTCACCTACGCCCTGGTGGTGGTCTCGGCCCCGATGCTGCTGGACACCCGCGCCAATGTCTTCAGCGCCGCCGCCGCCAGCTTCCGCGCCCTGGACCGTAACACCGCGCCCCTGATCCTGTGGGCCATCCTGCTGGTCGCCTTGCTGCTGCTCAGCGCCGCCACCGGCTTCACAGCCTTCATCCTCACCTTCCCCTGGCTCGGCCTGGCCAGCTGGCGCGCCTATCGCGACCTCGTCACCCTGGAGGATTAGGCGCTAGGCGAGGATACTGCGAAGGGCGCCCGGCCGAAGCGCTCCCGGTATTCACCGGGGGTGACGCCCATGCGTTTCTGAAAGGCCCGGTGCAGCCCGTCGAGACTGCCGAAGCCTGAGCGTTCGGCGACCCGCGCCAGTGGCCAATCTGAGGCTTCCAACAAGGCCTTGGCCCGGTCTAGACGCGCCTGTTCCACAAACCGCGCCGGCGTCGTCCCGGTCTCCTTCTGGAACACACGGGAAAAGGTCCGCTCGGTCATGCCGGCGCGTTGGGCCAGGGCCGGCAGGCTCAGGTCGCCGGTGGGGTCCGCCACGATCTCGTTCAGGAGAATTTGCAGTTTCGGACGGGCGGCCGCCTGGACGGACAGGCCGGCGCTGAACTGCGTCTGCCCCCCAGGCCTGCGCATGAACAGCACCATGTTGCGCGCGACATCCAGGGCGACCTGGGACCCCAGGTCGGCCTCCACGAGGGAGAGGCAAAGGTCGATGCCCGCTGTCACGCCCGCCGAGGTGTAGAACGGCGGATCGGCCACGAAGATCGCATCCGGTTCGACCTGGACGCTGGGCCTCAGGCTTTTCAGCGTGTCGCAAGCGCCCCAGTGGGTCGTGGCCCGTCGTCCGTCCAGAAGGCCCGTGGCGGCGAGGATGAGCGCCCCGGTGCAGACGCTGCCTATGCGGCGCGCCCGCCCATGCTGGTCCGCCAGCCAGTCCAGGGTCGGCCCGGTCTCCATCGACCTCAGCCCGTATTCATGGCCGCCCGCGATCAGGATCGTGTCGATCGGCTCGGGCAAGGCGGCGAGCGCCGTCGTGTTTCCCAGGCTCAGGCCCGAATTCGTGTGGATCTCTCCCCCGGACGGAGACGCCAGGATCACCTGATAGGCCGGACGCCCGGCGTACCGGTTGGCCATGGAGAACACTTCGAAGGGCCCGACCAGATCCAGCGCCTGGGCGCCGTCATAGCCGAGCAGAACGATGGTCCGAGATTGGGTCATTTGGCGCGATTTGCGATTGTTGTGTCATTTCCGCCATTCCCCCTAAGGGATAGATGGCTCCTTGTCCACTTCCGGACACCAAAGGAGACTTCCGATGCCGACCCAATGTCCCTGCGATCCCTGCGAATGCGCCTCCTGCCAATGCGGCTGCGGGCCGTCCTGCGCCTGCGGCGAGTCCTGCGCCTGCCACACCGCCCAGGCCCCGGCGACGGCGGCTGAGTAGCGACATGCGGCCGGGCGCCCCCCCCCCGCCGCCGGGCCCCCCCCCCCCCCCGCGGGGGGGG
>CAZXVO010000006.1:15368-27174 GCA_964643835.1 uncultured Phenylobacterium sp.
CCCGCCCGGCCGAATTCCCCCCACCCGAGACATCTGATGCGCCCCCTCCTCGTCACCAGCGCCTGCGCCGCCCTGCTGGCCGCGCCTGCCCCCCTGCAAGCTGCCCCGCGCCCCGTCGCCGTCGCCGTCGCCCCGTCGTCCATGGCCGCGACCAGGCTCGTTCTTCCGCCGCCCAAGGCCGGGCGCCTTCGACCGCTCGTGACGGTGGTGGCGGACAACGCCGGCGCGGAGACCACGGATTTCGTCGTGCCGTATGGCGTGCTGAAGGATTCTGGCGTGGCCGAGGTCCGCAGCCTGTCCTCGGCCAAGGGTCCGGTTCGACTGTTCCTGAGCCTGAAGATCGAGGCGGACCAGACCTTCGCCGAGTTCGACGCCACAGAGCCCGCAGGCGCGGATATCGTGATCGTGCCGGCCCAGATCCACCCGAGAGACCCCATCCTCATCGCCTGGATCCAGAGCCAGGCGGCCCGGGGCGCAACCATCGTCTCGATCTGCGAGGGCGCGCGGGTTCTGGCCGCGGCGGGCCTGCTGGACGGTCGCCGGGCGACGAGCCACTGGCACGCCCTGTCGGACCTGGAAAAGCACTATCCGGCGACCCGCTGGGTTCGGGACCTGAGGTACGTCCAGGACGGCCCGATCATCAGCACCACGGGGGTCAGCGCTTCGGTTCCGGCCTCCCTGGCCCTGGTGGAGGCCATCGCCGGCCGCCCCGCTGCGAGCGAAGTCGCGACCCGGCTTGGCGCCGCGGACTGGAGCCCGGAACACCGGACGCAGGACTATCGGATCAGCGCCTCGGACTATGCCGGCGCCCTGCTGGGCTTCCTGGCCTTCTGGCGGCGAGAGCCGCTGCAGGCGCCTATCCAGGACGGCGTGGACGAGATCGCCTTGGCCCTGCAGGCCGACACCTGGAGCCGCGCCTTTCGCGGACCAGTCGTGACCACACACCCGAATGGGACGCCGGTGCGCTCCCGCCACGGCCTGCTTCTGCTTCCGGACGCTGCGCCGAAGCCCGGCGGCTCAGTCCTCGAAGCCCCTGACGGCCCGCCGCTGCGGGCCCTGGACACAGCGCTTGCCGGCGTCGAGCTACGCTACGGCTCCAGGGCCGCACGCCTGGCCCGGCTTGGCCTCGAATACGCGCCCAAGACTTCGCGCTAGGCCAACGGACAGAGACACCGATATGCCATCCGCCGTCGACATCGCCCGCCTGGGCTGCGCCGTCCTCTTCCTGACGGGCCTTCTCACCGGGGTCTGGAAATATCGGGCGATCATCCGCTCTCCAGAGGCGCAGGCGCCCGTCTATGTGGACCTGTGCCACCGCGCGGCCCTGATGTACGCCTTCGCCTGCCTGGTGCTGAAAGAGTTCGCCGGGGTCAGCGCCTGGCCAGAGGTGGTGAACAGGATCGCGGTCGCGACCCCGGTGGCCTTCTTCATCTCCGCCGTGATGACCTACGCCGTGCATGGGGTCCTGCGCGACACCGACAACCAGCTGCGCCGCCCTCACCGACTGGGGCGGCGAACGGTCCATGGCGGAGTGATCACCGTCTTCATGTACGCCCTCATCGCAGGAGAAGTCGGCGGCTTCCTTGTGCTGGTCGCCGGCGCCATCCGCCACGGCTGGACCTGAAACCAGGAGACTCCTCGTGCCCCTGTTGATCGGTGCCCTTCTGGCCGCGGCGGCGGCGGTGTTCGCCGCCCTGTCAGGCTTCGACCGCTCCCGTGCCTTCTACCCCTTGAGCCTGATCGTCATCGCCACCTACTACCCCCTGTTCGCCGTGCTGGTCGGCGCCGGCCACGCGCTTCCAGCCGAACTGCTGCTGGCGACGGCCTTCACGCTGATGGCGGTCTGGGGGTTCAGGCGGAACCTCTGGCTCGTGGTCCTGGCCCTCGCCGCCCACGGCGTCATGGACGCCGTCCACCCTCACCTGGTCAGCAATCCGGGCGTTCCGTCCTGGTGGCCGCAGTTCTGCCTCGCCTACGACCTGGTCGCGGCCGGCGGTCTCGCCGTCCTGATCTGGCGCGGACTGCCCGCAAGTGACGCTCAGCGAGGCGCCTCGCCCACGCCGTGAAGGGTCTGGCTAAGCCTGTCTCCCCCGGATCGGGGCACGACGGCCGGCGCCCGCCCCGATCCGGGTGAACCGCCCATTCCATCGCCGCGATCGAACCGTCTATGACACCGGTCTCGCGCCCCGCCGGCGCAGAGGTTCACCGCCTTAGGCTCGCGGGGGCAGAAAGCCCGCCCGCGAGCCGCGACCTCCCCCTCGGCAGACACCGGAACCATGCTAGCCTCGTCCCAACGGGGAGGAATACGCATGCGCACCGCCACACTTGGAAAGCTCGGCGAAGTCAGCCGCCTTTGCCTGGGCGGCGGGATCGGCCAGATCTGGGGCGAGACCACGGCGGAGGAAGCCCGCGCCACGGTCCATGCCGCGGTGGACGCCGGGATCACGGTGATCGACTGCGCCCCGATGTACCGCAACGCCGAGCGCTTCGTCGGCGAGGCCTTCGCTGGCCGGCCGCCCCAGGGCGTGAAGTTCACCACCAAGCACCAGTTGGGCACGCCCGCCCCCGGCGCGACCGCGGCGGCGCTGGAGGCCTCGGTGGACGCGAGCCTGGCGGCCATGCGGCTGGAGCGCATCGACCTGTTCTTCCTGCACTCCAATATCCACCGCGACGGCTTCACCTACGCCTTCGGCGATAGCGCCAAGGCCCAGTTCTCCACCGACTGGACGACCTATGCCGCCGAGGTGATCCCGGCCATGCAGGCCCTGCAGGCCAAGGGCAAGATCGCCCATTGGGGCATCACCGGCATCGGCGTGCCGAGCGCGGTGCTCGACGCCATCGCCCATGAGACCAAGCCGGCGGTGGTGCAGGTGATCGCCAACCTGATGGACAGCCCAGGCGCCCTGAAGCGCTACGCCGAACCGGCCCGCCCGCGCGAGGTGGCCGCCGCCGCCAAGGCCGCGGGCCTGGGGGTCATGGGCATCCGCGCCGTGCAGGCCGGCGCCCTGACCGCCGCGGTGGACCGCGAGCTTTCCGCGAACAATCCCGACCGGCTGGACTATGAGCGCGCCGCGCCGTTCCGCGCCCTGTGCCAGCGTTGGGGCGCCGACCCGGCCTATGTGGCCCACCGCTACGCCCTGTCCCTGCCCAACTACGACACCCTGGTGCTGGGGGTGAAGAACCGCGCCGAACTGGCCATGGGCCTCAAGGCCGAGGCGGACGGCGCCTACTCGGCCGACGAAATGGCGCAGATCGACGCCCTGGGCCTCGCCTAGGATCCGGGATACGGCCACAACGCGAGGTCAGCGCGCCACAAGCCTACCTGACCTCGTCCACGTCGCCAAACCAGTAGGCTGCGGTGACCCCGCCGTCCATGAGCACGTCGGCGCCGGTTATGAAGCCGCCCTCCGGCCCCATCAGCAGAGCCGCCATGGCCGCGATCTCGTCGGGTGTAGCGGCGCGACCGACAGGCGATCCTTCGATCATGCGCCGGTACCCTTCGCCGCGGGGCCCCGACAACTCGTCCCTGGCCAAGGGAGTCATGACAATGCCGGGGCTGATCGTGTTGATCCTGGCCCCCCGGCGGCCCCACCGCACCGCTTCCGCCATCACCCGCAAGGCGTTGCCCCGCTTTGCGAGCTGGTAGGCATGCAACGAGTCACGGACTTGGCTTGGTTGAAGGAAGGGCAGCGCGAGCAGGTCCCCGGCCGGCGACGTCGCGAGCGCCGTATTTTCGGCCGCGGACAGCGGCGGCAGGCGATGGCCAGATTGCGACGCGATCACGACGCCCGCTCCGCCGCGCGCCACGACTTGACCAAATACCTCCAACACCAGCGCCGTGCCGTACAGATCGACGCTCAGCACGGTCTCGGCAGAAGCCTGGCTGGGCGAGACACCAGCCGCATGGACGAGACCCGTCACCTCTCCGATGTCGGTGGCCGTTTGGACGAGCGCCTCCACATCCTTGCGGGAGGATACATCGACAGTCGCCTCAGTAACCTGGAAGCCGGCGTCGCGAAGGAGGCGCCCCGCGGCCGAGGCGCTTTCTACTCGTGCGTCACCAAGCACGATATGTTTGCCCGCGCCGACCCGTCTCGCGATGGCCTGCCCGATCTGACCAGGCCCGAGAACAACAACGACCTCTGCCATGACTTTGATCTCTCTGAACTATCGCGGATGGGAGACCCCTCCCCCGTTTCCGGGACACGGGGAAGGCTCATGCCGAACGGGTGGGCTGGACCGCCTCAACGACCTTGTCGATCCCGCAGGCGGGCAGGATAGCGTTCACCGACCACCTCAATGCCTTTGAGGGCCTTGTCGATACCCTGGAGATCCTGAGCCGAGAGGGTGACCTCCGTCGCGCCCAGGTTCTCCTCCAGGCGCGAAAGCTTGGTCGTGCCGGGGATTGGCACAATGTCGGGGCTCTGGTGCAGCAGCCAGGCAAGCGCGACCTGGGCGTTGGTCAATCCATGCGCTTCGGCCAGTTCGCCGATCCGCCGCACCAGGACCATGTTGGCCCTGCGGTTCTCTTCTTCGAAGCGCGGAAAGATGTAGCGATAATCGCCCTCAGCGAACTGGGTCGTCTCATCGATCTTTCCCGTCAGAAAGCCTTTGCCCAGCGGACTGAAGGGCACGAAGCCGATGCCCAACTCTGAAAGCAACGGCAAAATCTCCGTCTCCGGCTCACGCCAGAACAACGAGTACTCGCTCTGCAAGGCGGCCACGGGTTGGACGGCATGCGCCCTGCGGATCGACTCCGGGCCGGCTTCCGAGAGGCCAAAGTGCCGCACCTTACCTTCCGCGATGAGGTCGCGGATCGTGCCCGCGACATCTTCCATCGGCACGTTGGGATCGACCCGGTGCTGGTAGAAAAGGTCAATCCGGTCCGTCCGAAGATGGCGCAGCGCGTTTTCGGCGACTTCCCGGATCCGTGTGGGACGGCTGTCGGTTCCCTTCATCGCCTGCCCGTCCTGGAAACCGAACTTGGTCGCAAGAACGACGTGATCGCGGAAGGGCGCCACAGCTTCGCCAAGGAGCTTTTCATTGGCGCCTTGAGCATAAGCCTCAGCGGTGTCGAAGAAGGTGACCCCTCTGTCGAAGGCCGTCTGGATCAACTTCACGGCGTCGGCTTGCGGGGTCGCAGGCCCGTATCCGTAGCTGAGCCCCATACACCCAAGACCGAGGGCGGAAACCCTTGGTCCATTCCGGCCAAGTTGACGCATCTGCATGATTGTCCTCCTGCGCCGCCGAGCGCGGCGGCGTTCTGTGGATAGGTCAGTCCAGGGTGGGGCCATTGCGCAGCCGGGCGTTCGATCCGGCGCACAATGATGGAAGGCCGGCTACGCCTTTAGCGGTATGAGAGCTGAAGCACCGCCGCAGGCAGGCGATCGCCGACGACCTCGACGCCGGCGAGCTGGGCCTCGATCTTACCGAGGTCTTCCCCCGTCAGACACAGCTCTGCAGCGCCGAGATTTTCCCTCACGCGGTCGAGCCGGCGGGTGCCGAAGATCGGCACGATGAAGGGTCTGCGCGCCAGGAGCCAGGCCAGTGCGACCTGGGCCGGCGTCGCGCCCTTTGACGCGGCCACCCCTTCCAGCACGTCGACAAGCCGCTGGTTCGCGACGCGCGCCTCCGGGGTGAACCGGGGTGAGCGGGCTCTAAAATCACCTGGTTCGAAGGTCTCTGTCGCGCTCACCTTGCCGGTCAGGTAGCCGGCGCCGAGCGGGCTCCAGGGAACGAAGCCGATGCCCAGTTCCTCGCAGGCCGGCAGAACCTCAGGCTCCGGATCGCGCGTCCAAAGGGAGTATTCGCTTTGTACGGCCGTGACGGGCTGCACCGCGTGGGCGCGTCGGATCGTGCTGGCCGCGGCTTCAGAGAGGCCGAAATGGCGCACCTTGCCGGCCTCAATCAGCGTCTTCACGGCGCCTGCGACATCCTCGATGGGGACGTCCGGGTCGACGCGATGCTGGTAGAGTAGGTCGATATGGCCCGTGCCGAGGCGCTTGAGCATGCCGTCGACGACTTGCACGATATGCTCGGGTCGGCTGTTCAGCCCTGGCCGACGCTCACCCGTCAGAGGATCGATGTTCCAGCCGAACTTGGTGGCGATGACGACCTCGTCCCGGACGGGCGCCAGGGCCTCGCCCACCAGAATTTCGTTAGCCCACGGGCCATAGGCTTCCGCCGTGTCGAACAAGGTGACGCCAAGATCGTGTGCGCCACGGATGACCTGGATCGCCTCAGACTTGTCCGGCGCCGGGCCGTAGGTGGAGGCGAAGCTCATTGTGCCGAAGCCAAGATCGGAGACGGTCAAGTCTCCCAGTCTGCGCTGGTTCATAATTCTGCTCATAATATCCAATTGGGGGGCGAGCTTGGGTGCGCTCTAGGCTTCAGTCCGGGGTCGGCAGCTTCCCGGCCGCCATGGCGGCGATCACACCGCCATCGATCAGCAGATCGCTGCCGGTGACGAACCCGCCATCGGGCCCAAGGAGATAGGCTGCCGCGACAGCGATCTCGTCGGGCGAGGCCATCCGCCTGGCCGGCGAGGCCGCGATCATTGCGCGATAGCCGTCGCCGATTGGCGAGTTCAGCTCATGCTGCGCCAAGGGTGTGGCGATGATACCTGGACTGATCGAGTTCACCCGCGCCCCGCGCTCTCCCCAGCGGATCGCCTCGGCCTGGACGCGGAGATGGTTGGCCCGCTTGGCCATGATGTAGGCCACCATCGAGTTTGGGACGGCCTCGCGGCTCAGGAATGGCAGCGCCATAAGCTCGTCGGCTGGCGTAAAAGCCAAAGCCCGGTTCTGCTCGGCGCTCAACGGCGCCAGCATGTGTCCGGCCATGCTGGAGATCACGAGGCCAGCTCCACCTGGCGCAATCACCCGCCCGAACTCCTCGAACACGACGGCGGAGCCATAAAGATCAACGGACAGCACCCGATCTGGCGGCGCCATGTTTGGAGACAGGCCTGCGGTGTTTACCACCTGTAGGACAGCACCAAGTTCGGCGGCCCGTTCTGCAAGTGTGCGCACCGAGGAACGGGACGCCACGTCCACGATCTGCGTCTCGACGGCGTAGCTGGACCGGCGCAAGTCTTCTGCGGCTGCATCAAGGATGCTCTCGTTGAAATCGGCCAGGAGCACCGTCCTCCCGAAGCCTTGCCTGCGCGCAATCGCGGCGCCGATACCGCCCGCGCCTATCACCACAACCACGTCCTTCATTTTCCCTCTCGAGCAGCTACGGCAGTCGCCGGTCCGCTTGTGAGGTGAAATCTAGACCTCGCTCGTCATGTCGATTAGACGCTGAACATGGCATGGACTTATAATCTGAGATTATAAATGCAGCGCGCTGATCTGGCCGACCTCACCGCCTTCCTCGCAGTGGCTGAAGAGCGCAGTTTTACGCGCGCCGCGGCGCGTTTGAGCACGTCACAGTCAGCACTGAGCCAGACCATACGTCGCCTGGAGGCCCGTCTGGGGATTCGGCTCCTGACCCGCACGACGCGGAGCGTCGCGCCGACGGAGGCGGGGGATCGCCTGCTTCAAGGTCTGCGACCAGCCTTTGAACAGATAGACAATCAGTTATCTGCCTTGAGCGAGCTTCGCGACAGGCCGTCTGGCACAGTGCGGATCACATCAGGGCATCACGCCATCAGACAGGTGCTGATGCCGAAGCTCGCCCCTCTGATCCGCGCCTACCCAGACATCTCGATCGAGTTGTCCGCGGACTCCGGCCTGCGCGATATTGTGACGGATCGGTTCGATGCCGGCGTGCGTCTGGGCGAACAGGTCGCCGCAGACATGATCGCAGTGCGAATAGGGCCCGACATGCGCATGCTGGTCGTCGGCTCTCCGGACTACTTGGCGCGCAACGGGACGCCCGCAACGCCGCAGGATCTGACGGCCCACAACTGCATCAACATTCGCTTCCCGACGCTCGGACAACTTTATGTCTGGGAGTTCGAAAAGGCCGGGCGAGAGTTGCATGTGCGCGTGGGGGGGCAACTTGTATTGAACGACACCGTTGCGATCATACAAGCGGCCTGCGCCGGGTGCGGATTGGCCTTCATGCTGGAAAGCGAGGTTGCTGCCCTTATCGCAGAAGGGCGGCTCGCGGCCGTGTTGGAGGACTGGACCCCTCCATTCTCCGGCTACCACCTCTACTACCCAAGCCGCCGTCAGACCTCGCAGGCCTTCGCTCTGGTCGTGGACGCGCTACGCCATTCCGACAGAAAGCCCGAACGTCATGAACCTGCTGACTGAACTGCAGAAGTAGACGACGGTTCCGGGGGAGATAAGCGCGGCTCTGGCGGCAGGCCCAAAATCTCAAGAAGCCTGAAGAACCCTGGCGGTGACGGAGGGATTCGAACCCTCGATACGCTTTCACGTATGACGATTTAGCAAACCGTTGCCTTCAGCCACTCGGCCACGTCACCTCAGGGCGGGGACGGATAGCCGTTTCGGAGGCCTGTGGCAATCGGCTCTGCGACCGTTAACCTGACGATCAGACCCCTGCGGCAAAATGACGGCTCCAAACCCTTGGACCGTAAGACGTTTCATGCCCGCACTCGCCCAGCAGAAGCCCGCCAACGACGTCGATCCGCCGACGCTCAAGGCCGCAGCGCGCACGTCGGAGGTCCCGCTTGGGGTCTCGCCCGAGGTCCTGCCTGAGTCTCTGCCGCCTGCCGAACAAGCGCCCCAGCAGGATCGCCGCGGGCCGTTGCGCCCGGCCAACCTGGTGCCGACCCGCGCCCGCCTGCCCGGCCACCTGATCGCCTGGATGTTCCAGGCCGGCGACGCGGTCATGCTGGCCGCAGCCGGCGCCGTAGCCATGGCCCTTGGCGGCGCCAGCCTGGCCGAGGCCCTGATCCTGACCTTGCCGGTGCTGCTGGCCCTGTCCCTGTCCCGCGCCTACCAGTTCGGCCCTCGCCAGGGGCTGGCCTTCCAGCTCGCCCGCCTGACCGTGGCCTCGGCCGCCGGCCTGGCCAGCGCGGCCGTCATCCTGACCCTGGTCGCCCCCGCCGCGCCGATCCTCAACATCCTGGCCACCGGCGGCGTCGCCGCCTTTGTCGGCCTCTATATCCTGCACGCCATCTGGTCGCTCAGCGTCCGCCGCTGGCGGGCCAATGGCCGCCTGACCCCCAATGTGGTGGTGGTGGGCGCGACCGGCGCGGCCGAACGGCTGATCGCCGCCAGCCTGCGCAGCCGCGACGTCAACATCCTGGGCGTCTTCGACGACCGGGCCGGCCGCGCGCCCAAGGCCCTGTGCGGCGTCCCCGTCCTCGGCGGCACCGAAGCCCTGATGAACCACAAGGTCATGCCCTATGTGGACCGGGTGGTGATCACCGTGCCGGCCAAGGCCCAGCGCCGGGTCAGCCAGCTGGTCGAGCGCCTGCGGGTCCTGCCCAACGAGATCACCCTGCTGCTGGACGGCGAAGCCCCGGACCAGGAAGCCGCCGCCATCAGCCGCATCGCCAATGTGCCCCTGGCCCGCGTCTCCGGCCTGCCCACCGACGCCGGCCGCGCCCTGGTCAAACGCCTGCAGGACCTAGTGATCGGCTCCGTCGCCCTGCTGGTCGCCGCCCCGGTGATGGCGCTCATCGCCGTGCTGATCCGTATGGACAGCCCCGGCCCGGCCCTGTTCCGCCAGCGTCGCCACGGCTTCAACAACGAAGAGATCATCGTCTGGAAGTTCCGCTCCATGCGCGCCGCCCCGCCCCAGACCGGCGGCGTGCGCCAGGTGGCGGCCGATGACGACCGCGTCACCCGGATCGGCCGCTTCATCCGCAAGACCTCGCTCGACGAGCTGCCGCAGATCTTCAACGTGCTGCGCGGCGAGATGTCCCTGGTGGGTCCGCGTCCGCACCCGGTCGGCCTGATGACCGGCGAGGTGGAGAGCGCCCGCCTGGTCCACGAATACGCCCACCGCCACCGCATGAAGCCCGGCATGACCGGCTGGGCCGCCATCCACGGCTCGCGCGGGCCGGTGGACACGCCCGAGCTGGTACGCCGCCGCGTGGCCCTGGACGTGGAGTACATCGAGCGCCAGTCCTTCTGGCTCGACCTCTACATCATCATCATGACCATCCCCTGTCTCCTCGGGGACAGCGAGAACGTGCGCTAGGGGCCGCCAATGTTCTGGCGCGGCGTCGTCGGCTACCTCCCCGCCAACCTGGTGCAAGGGGTGGTGGGCCTGCTCACCATCGTCACCTTCACCCGGCTGCTGACGCCGGCCCAGTTCGGGGCCTACGCCATCGGCTTTTCGGTGATGACCCTGGTCCACACCGCGGTCTTCGTCTGGAACGAGGCGGCCATGGCTCGGTTCTGGGCCGGCGCCGCCGAGCGTGGCGACCATGGCGACCACAGCGCCGCCATCTATCGCGCCTGGGGCCTGCTGCTGCTGGCCCTGCCCCTGGCGGGCGTCGTCGTGTGGCTCTGGCCAATGTCGACCGACCTGCGCCATGCGGTGCTGGCCGGCCTGCTGGCGGTCGCGCCCCGCTCCCTCGTCAAGCTGGCCCAGGAACGCCGCCGCGCCGCCGGCGAGGTGCGCGGCGCCGTGATGCTCGACATGGGCCAGACCCTGGGCGGCTTCGGCCTCGGCGCGGCCCTGGCCCTGCTGGGCCTTGGTGGCGCTGCGCCGCTCCTGGGCGCGGCCCTGGCCGCCGTCGCCTGCATCCCCTTCATCGCGCCGGGGGAGCGGGCCCTGGCCAGCATGGGCCGGGCCGAAGCCGCGCGCCTGCGCGAGCACGCCCTCTATGGCCTGCCGGTCGCCCTGTCCCTGATCCTGGCCCTGGTCCTGGCCTCGACGGACCGCTTCCTCCTGGCCCACTTCCTCGATGAGGCGACGGTGGGCGTCTATCACGCCGGCTACAGCCTCGCGAACCGCACCCTGGACGTCACCTTCATCTGGCTGGGCGCGGCCGGCGGCCCAGCCCTGGTCATGGCCCTGGAGCGCGGCGGCCGCGAAGCCCTGGCCCACGCCGCGCGGGAACAGGCCGAGCTGATGGCCCTGCTGACCATCCCGGCCGCCACCGGCCTCGCCCTGGTCGCCGCCCCCCTGTCCCAGCTGATGATCGGCCCGGCACTGGCCGCCGGCGCCGCCCACGTCACCCCCTGGATCGCCCTCAGCGGCCTGCTGGGCGGCCTGACCACCTACTATTTCCACCAAGCCTTCACGCTCAGCCGGCGCACCAGCCTGCTCAGCGTGGCCATGCTCCTGCCGGCCCTGGCCAATGTCGGCCTGAACCTGCTGCTGATCCCGCGCTTCGGCCTGGACGGCGCCCTGTGGGCGACCCCGGGCAGCTTCGCCCTGGGCCTGCTGGCCTCGGCCCTCATGGGCCGCCGCAACCTCATCCTGCCCGTCCCCTGGCTAACCCTGGCCCAGGCGGTGGGCGCGAGCGGGGTCATGGCCCTGGCCGTCAGCCGGATTCCGGCCATGGGCGGCCTGCCCGAACTGCTCCTGAAGGCCGCCGTCGGGGCCGCGGTCTATGGCGGTATCATCGCCGCCATTGACGCAGGCGCGCTCCGCAGCCGTGGCCGCACCTATCTGCAGGCGAGGCGCGCGGCATGAGCGAGACCCTGTTCGACAACCCCCATTGGGCCGGAGCCGCCCCCCGGCTCTCGATCCTCACCCCCTTCAAGGGCGATGACCCCACGCCGCTGCTCACCGCCCTCGGCCAGGCCCCGGCGCCGGGCGCCGAGCTGGTCCTGCTGGATGACGGCACCGGCGACGCCCCCCCCCCCCCCCCGGGGGGCGGCCCCCGCCCCCCCCCCCCCCTACCCCCCCCGTTGGGGGGGGGTTGGGCCCA
>CAZXVO010000006.1:27184-37686 GCA_964643835.1 uncultured Phenylobacterium sp.
CGACGCCGCCCTCGCCGCGCGGGTCGAGGCCGCCGTCGCCGCCCTGCCCTTCCCCGCGCGTTTCGTGCGGCTTGAGACCAATGAGGGCCGGTCCAAGGGCCGCAACCGCCTGGTGGGTCATGCCCGTGGCGACCACTTCCTGTTCCTGGACAGCGACATGCTGCCCGACCGCCCCGACTTCCTGCAGGTCTGGCTGGATCTGATCGCCGCCGAGAACCCCGCCGTGGCCGTCCGCGGCATTTACCAGGACCAGGCGCCGGTGCCGCCCCACCAAGCCCTGCACCGGGCCATGGCCGGCCACAGCGACTGCCTGCCGGCGACCGAGCGGGCGCAGATGCCGGAGAAGATCTTCACCTCCAATCTGTTGGTCCGCCGCGACGTCTTCGCCGCCGAGACCTTCGATGAGAGCTTCACCGGCTGGGGCTGGGAGGATGTGGAATGGGGCATGCGGGTCACCGCCCGGTGGCCCATCCTGCACGTCGAGAACACCGCCACCCACCTGGGCCTGGATACCCCCCAGACCCTGGCCGACAAGTACGAGCAGTCGACCGGAAATTTCGCTCGCATCGCCGCCCGCCATCCCGAACTTATCGCCCGCTATGGCAGCTACAAGGTCGCCAGGGTCCTGAAGCGCGCGCCCTTGCTGAAGCTGTGGCGGCCGCTGCTCAAGGCCTACGCCCTGGCTGAGGCCGCGCCACTCAAGACCCGCGCCTTCGCCCTGCGCCTCTATCGCGCCGCCCTCTATGTGGAGGCCGTCTGATGGGCGAGGTCTACACCGCTGACCGCAGCCTTGCCGGTAAGCTGAGGCGCCGGATCGTGCGCCGCTTTCACCGTAAGCCCCTGGCCAAGGCGCCGGACGCGCCGATGGTGTCGTTCACCTTCGATGACGCGCCCCTGACCTCGGCGGTGGCGGGCGCCGCCCTGCTGGAGACCCGCGGTCTGGCCGGCACCTACTATGTCTCGGCAGGCCTGGCAGGCCAGGACGCGCCCATGGGGGTCTGCGCCGAGGCCGTCGACTATCAGCGGCTGGCCCGCGCCGGCCACGAGATCGCCTGCCACACCTATTCGCACCTGGACTGCGGCCGGGCGTCCGGCCAGGCGGCCTGGGACGACACCAGCCGCAACGCCGCCGCCCTGGCCGAGTGGGGCGTGCCCCCGGCCGAGAACTTCGCCTATCCCTATGGCGAGGTCTCCGCCGGCCCCAAGAAGACCCTGATCAAGCGCTTCGCCACCCTGCGCGCCCTGCATCACGGGGTGATCGAGCAGGGCACGGACCTGGCCCAGGCCCCGGCCGTGGGCGTCGAGGGCCCTGACGGCGAGGCCGTGGCCCGCAAGTGGCTGACCGAGGCCAAGGCCCGCAAGGCCTGGCTGATCCTCTACACCCACGACGTCCGCCCCGATCCGTCCCCCTGGGGCTGCACGCCCGAGACCCTCGCCCGGTTGATCGACACCGCCGTCGCCGATGGCTTCCAGGTCGTCACCGTCCGCGAAGCCATGCGCCGCCTGGCCGCCTAGGAACCCAGCTGATGACCCATACCGCCGACGGCCTCGTAGGCCCGCAAGACCTCAAGCGTCCGGGCCTGGGCCGCGCCGCGATCCTGGGCGCCTTGGTGGTCTATGCCGGCCTGCTGGCCCTGGGCTGGTGGGGGCTGATGCGGTTCGCCCCCGACGACCTGTCCCTCAACTTCGCCGGCCGGCATCTCGAAGTGCACAACGTCCACGACCGGCTGCTGCGCGACGGGGCGGTGATCCTGACCCTGCTGCCTCTGGCCTTCTGGATTGAATGCCTGGTGGTGGGTTGGGAGCGCTGCTCCCTGCGCCGGCTGTTCGCCGACCGGACGCCCTCTCTCAAGACCGACCTTTCGGTGCTGGTGCTGGGCCAGGGCCACGTGCTGGATCTGGTCTCCAAGGTCCTGACCCTGGGCGCCGGCGTCTTCGCCAGCGTCTGGCTGCGCGACCGCATCGCCGCCGCCACCGGCTTCCAGGTGGACGCCTCGGCCCTGCCCTTCCTGGCCCAGCTGGTGATCTACTTCTACGCCTATACCTTCTTCGACTACTGGACCCACCGGTTCGACCACGGCCGGTTCTTCTGGCCCCTGCACCGCTATCACCACTCGGCTCGCGACTTCGGCGTGGTCACCGCGGCGCGCCAGCATCCTGCCGCCTTCCTGGGTCCGTTCATCGTCAACCTGCCGATGGCCTTCCTGGGCGCCAGCCCCTCGGTGATGATCTGGGTGAACGTTCTGGTGACCGGCATCGGCTTCCTGATCCACTCCGAGATCAAGTCGGACTGGGGCTGGGTCGGCCGCTGGATCGTCCAGTCGCCCCTGCACCATCGCCTGCACCACAAGCTCGACATGACCGAGAAGACCGGACACTTCGGCATGGCGCCCATCTGGGACCGGCTGTTCGGCACCTGGTACGACAACGCCCACAAGTACCCGGAGATCGGCGTCTCAGCGCCCTACCGGCACGGCTACTTCATCGTCCCCGACATGGCCCGCGACTACTGGCACTTCTGGAGCGGCTGGTTCGTCCGTCGCACGGAGTAAGGAGGCTCCCTCGCCCCGCTTTGCGGGGAGAGGGTTCGAGACCTAAATAACCCCAGGCGGCGTGCGCACCTCACGGTCGGGCCAGACCAGCTTGATGGCGATGGCCACAAAGATCACCCAGCGGAAGTCGTTATAGGTCACCGCCACCGTCTCGGTGAGCGACTGCAGGCCGTAGATCACCAGGAACGGCAGGGCCAGATAGGCCCCCGGATTGCGGAAGGCCGCGATCAGGGCCAGCGTCAGGGTCTGCAGGAAACAGAACCCCCACGAGGCCAGGCCGAACACGCCCAGGCCCAGCCAGGTCTCGATCCAGGTGTTGTGCGGGTGGTGCGGCCGCCAGCCGGCCTCCTTGACGATCTTGGCGAGCGGCGCCCAGCGGTCCTCGTCATCCCAGATCGCGGCATAGCCATAGCCCGTCCAGGGGCGCTGTTCGATCAGCCGCAGGGCCGCGGTCCAGACCTCGGTCCGGCCGGTCAGGGTGGCGTCCTTGCCCAGGGCCTTGAACACCAGGTCCGAGGCGAAGATCGCCACGAAGGCGACCGCGCCGACGCCCAGCACCGCCAGCCACACGGTGGCTACGCCCACCGCCGGACTGCGGCGGACAAGGGTGACGAAGATCAGCACCCCGAAGCCCAGCATGACGCTGACCAGCGAGGTCTTGGACGTCGACATCAGGATCAGCACGACGCTCAGCGCCGCAAACCCCCACCAGATCTTGGCCCGCTGCGGGTTCAGCATCGCCGCCCCGGACAGGATGGCGAAGGACAGGGCCATGATGCCGCCCATGGCGTTCTTTTCCGGCCAGACCCCGCGCCAAGCGCCGGGGAAGAGCTCGTGCATCACCCCGATGGAGGGAACCGCCAGGGGCACGATGAAGGCGATCACCCCCAGGATGGCGAAGGCCGTGCCCAGCACCTCTGCCAGTTCGGCCCAACGGTAGCGCGCGCCCAGCACGATCCCGCCCAGGGTGGTGGCGTAGATGGCGATCACCCGGCGCATGGTCATGTCCGGCGCGATCGACCAGGTGATCGACAGGCCCACGATCAGCATCAGGGTGATCAGGAAGGGCTGGCGGATCGCCGCCAGAATGACGCTGAGCGGCGTCAGCGCCGCCAGGAACAGCACCAGGCCATAGGCCGGGAAGTAGAGGTTGCGGACCACCACATCCATGGCCGGGTTGCCGGCGTCGCCCAGCAGCGGGAACACCCAGGCCTGGCTGAACACCAGGATGACCAGGATCGCCGACCCGAAGATGGCCATACGCCAGGCGGTGATGTGGTCGTGGAGGACCTGGGGCGCCAGGGGCGGCGCCGTGGGCGTGGTCCAGGCCTGGTAGGTCACGGGATCAGCGCCCGCATGAAGCCCGGCTGCTCCACCGTCACGCGGTTGAAGAACACGCCAGAGACATTGCCGCCCGCGCCCTTGATGGCGTCGCGCAGCTGGGCCGGCGCCCGGACATCGGACTCATCAGCCGCCACCACCAGCACCGTCTGGTCCATGAACGGCGCCACCGTCAGCACCGCCTGGGAGCGGTCCGGCGACGGACAATCGACCACGATCAGGTCGGCGTACTTGCGCAGGGCGTTCCAGTAGTCGGCGGTCGGCAGGATGTGGACGGTCTGGCGGCCGCGCATGGCCTCGCGCCGGAACCGCGTCACCCACCAGCGGGCCTGGCCCACCCGGTGGGCGGCGAGATACCGGGCCGGCGGCCAGGCCTGGCCGTCCGGAGCCTGGGCCGGGGGCTGGACAGTGAAAAAGATCGAGCCGTCCGGGCTGGCCGCGGCGGCCTCGCCCAGCGGGCCATAGCGTTCAGCTTCGAGCCGCAGGGTCTCGTGCTGGGGCGACCCCAGCAGGTCCAGATCCACGAGCCAGACCGAGCGGCCGGCGCGGCGGGCGGCGAAGAAGGCCAGTTCGCGGGCTACGGTGGAGGCCCCCTCACCCCGACGTGCGGCCGCCACCTGGATCACGCGTGCGCGCCCAGCGGCTGGAGCGCCCAGGGACGCCCAGAGTTCGGCCATCTCGGCGTTCAGGTCCACCATCTCTCGAATCGCGGCACGCACAGGGCGTCCAAGCTAACCCAATCTCTCCACTCGCGTACCGACGCCCAAGGTCGCGGCGCCCTAATGAATCTTCAGGGGCGCGGTGGCGAGCACCGGCAGGTCCAGGGTGCGGGCCGCCGACTGGGCGGTGGGCAGGCCCGGCCGCAGGAACATGCGCAGTAGGCCGGCGCACAGGGCGGTGAAGGCGGCGAACAGGAAGGCCAGCACCACCACCGGCTTCTTCAGGCTCTTGCCCTTGGACGGCGGGGTCGCGCGGCTGACGATGCGGATGTTGTCGTTGGTCTTGGCCGCGATTTCCTGGGCCGCGCGGGTCTGCTCTTCCTTGACCGTGTAGTCGCGGACATTGGCCTGCAGCACGTCCCGGTCGAGGCTGAGTTCCTGGAACTGGGGCTCCAGCTCGGCCAGCTTCAGCCGGCGATCGGTGAGCTGGAGGATCTGCTCAGCCAGCGCGCCCTGGGTCTGCTTCAGGGCCGAGACCTCGGCGGTCAGCTGGATCTTCTCGGTCTGCAGGGTCTGATAGACTGGATTGACCCCGATGCGGCGGGCGCCTTCGGTGTGGGTGCGGCCGGCGGCGATGCCGGCTTCCAGCTGGGCGATCTGGGCGTCCAGTTCCTGGACCGGCCGGGCGTCGTTGCGATAGCGCGACAGCAGGTCCTCGCGCTGGACCTTCAGCGCCGCCAGCTTGTCATTGGCCGCGCTGGAGACGTCGCGATAGAGGCCGATCTCCTGGGAGATGCTGGCCAGCTGGGCCTCCAGGGTGGACAGGCGGCCCTGGCGGTCCCGCAGTTGGGCGTCGGTCTGGTACTTCTGCTGTTCGATCTGGGCCTGGAGCTGGCTGAGCGAGGTCTTCTCGGCCACGAAGTCGCCAATGCGGTTGCTGTTGAGGAAGTCCTCATAGGCCTGGTCCGCCTGGGCCAGCCGCGCCTCGAACGCCTGGCGCTGCTGTTCCAGCACCGGCGAGGTCGGGTCGATCAGCACCGCGCGGCGATAGATCAGATATTCTTCCAGGAGGGTGTTCAGCACCAGAGCGGCGACCTGCGGGTCGTCGTTCTTGAAGCTCAGCCGGATGATCGGGGTGTCGGGCGCCGTCTCGATCTTGGTGGCCGAATCCATCGCCCGGATGGCCTGGCCCATGATCAGCTTCTTTTCCTCCGGCGTTCCGGCGGCGTACTTCTCGGCCATCTTCGGATAGATGCGGGCCAGGCCCAGCCGGTCGATGACCCGCTGCTTCAGGGTCGCGGCCCCCAGGATCTCGGTTTCCGACTGGATCACCTGGTCGGAATCGGGAACCGCGCCGCGGGCGGCGTCGCCGGCCCGGGGTTCATAAACATATTCCTGGCCCAACCGGACCAGGACGCTGGAATTGGCTTCGTAGCTGGTCTTCATGGTCATAGCCGCGGCCACGCCCAGGACGCAAATGATCGCAAAGATGGCGATCATCAGGTAGCGTTCACGCCAAAGAAGGGTCGCGAAATCCGAGACAGCATAACGCGGCCGCGCCGCCCAGTCTGTCCGCGGCGGCGGGTCGTGTGGCCTCATTGTCCAAGCGCCTGGCGCCGCCATACGAATCCGACCGTTCTAGCCTCTACGGTCGCAAGGTCGCCGGGGAGCATTAATGTTCCATTACCCATTCTCTTTAACCTTTGGCCCATGACCCCGGTCGCTTCGAAGAGCCTGGCCCTCGTGGCCCTGTGCAGCCTGGCGCTCAGCGCCTGCGCCGCGCCGCGCCTGCCGCGCGTCGCCCTGCCTCATGTGTCCCTGCCAAAGGTCTCGGTTCCCAATGTGGACCTGCTGGGATCCCGTGACGCCCCGCAGGATCGCGAGGCCCGGCGTCAGGAAAAGAAGGGCGAAGACGGCAAGGCCGCGGCGAATTTCGCCAACATCCCCTACGCCACCTGGAGCGACTACGAGCCGCCCTATCGCTTCTATCCGGGCGACGAGATCGAGGTCGCCATTCCCTCGGCCAGCGAGCTGAACAAGACGGTGACCGTGCAGCCGGACGGGCGCATCTCCATGCCGCTGATCCCGGCGGTGATGGCGGCGGACAGGACGGTGGACGAGCTGCGCGAGACCCTGTCAGAGGCCTATGCCAGCCAGCTCCTGCGGCCCTATGTCGACGTCACGCCTAAGGCTGCGCCGCTGAAGGTGTTTGTCGGGGGCGAGGTGGGCAATCCCGGCGTCTATGACATGCAAGGCGACGGCGACGCCCTGCGCGCCATCATCCAGGCCGGGGATTTCAAGAATACGGCGAACCGCAAGGAGGTCATCATCCTGCGGCGCGGCCCCGATGGTCGCGGCATGATGCGCACCATCGATCTGGCCAAGGGCCTGAAGAATCCGACGGCGGACCTGGCGCCCCTGCGCCGGTTCGACATCGTCTATGTGCCGCGCAGTGGCGTGGCCAATGCGGGCCTGTTCGTGCAGCAGTACTTCCGCGACCTGTCGCCGATCCAGTTCGGCTTCAGCTACGCCCTGGGGGCGCAAACCACCAACTGATCGCAGGGCAGCGAAGGCTGAGCCGGATCCGGCTCAGCCGTGGGCCAGCCATTCACGCGCCTGGCGCTGGGCCTCGGCGACCTCGTCGGAGGCCATCTCCTGGCTCAGTTCCTTGCGGTAGATCTTGGCTTCCACCGAGCCGCGCATGGCCGCCAGGTTGAACAGCATATGGGCCGACACATAGTCGAGCGGCGCGCCGCCCTGACCGGTCGAATACAGCAGGCCCAGCTTGAAGAGTTCGTCGCCCGTCGCATCCGGCTTCGGCAGCGGCAACCCTTCCGATTCCACGCTGGTAAGCATGACTTTCTTCCTCGATCCTGGCCCCAACCCCCATTCTGGGTGTTGCTGCAGGCCATTTCCGATCCCAGGAAAGTCGATAGGCGCTGAACATATAGTTAAGCGCGCGAATTGCGCCGTTTGGTCGCACATCTTCGAAGAATAGCCGCCGTTTACTCGCCGGACATCTCCCTGATCAGGCGGTTAACGCCACAGGGGAGACGGCTTCTCCTGATGGGGGAAGCGGGCTGACACGCCAGGAGCGCCTCACTACCCATGGCTGCACGGCCGGTCAGGCTGTCGCAATCAAACGCCTTGGGGGCTGTCGTCCATGTTCGAGCGTACTCGTCTCTTCTCCGCCGTGCTGCTCGCGGCCGCGCTCAGCGCCGGCGCCGCGGCCCACGCCCAGCCCCGCCAGGCCCTGCCCACCTACTATGATCCCCAGGCGGTCTATGATCCTTGCGCCTGCGGCCCGGGCCCCTACTACGGCCAGCAGCCACAATCCGGCCAGAGCTGGAACTACAGCCAGTCCTACAACTGGTCCGGCCAGGCCCAGCCCTACGGCTACGTCCAGCCCTTGCCCGTCCCGCCGCCGCCGCCCGGCTACGCCCAACCGGCCCCCGCGCCGCAGGGCGACGCCTTCACCTACTACAACCCTGGCCAGAGCGCCTGGCGTCCCGGCCTGCTGCTGCCGCCCAACATGCGCGGCTACAAGATGGACGGCTGGTACCGCTTCCTCGGCAAGCCGGCCCGCGGCTACGCCTGGTACAAGATCGGCAACGAGTTCGTCCTGGCGTCCACGGCGACGGGCGAGATCGTCAAGATCGTGACCTATCCGAACTGATGGTCGCCGCGGCCAGCCCCGCGCTGGCCGCAACCGTCAAGCTGACAGCCTCGTTCAGGTGGAGTTCAGCCGCCGACCGCCAGTCTTGCGGTTGAGGGGCGTTGGACACGAACCGAGGAGAGGCTGATGAAGCGCCTGATCTTGACCCTGGCCACCGTCGCGGCCGTCGCCGGTCCGATGGCCGCGGCCGGAACCGCCAATGCGCAGAACTGGGACCGGCGAGAAGACCGCTGGGACCGCCGCGAGGATCGCTGGGACAACCGCCATGACGGCGGCCGCTGGGACCGCCGGGAAGACCGATGGGACCGTCGTGAGGACCGCTGGGACCGACGCGACCGCTGGGACGCCGGCCGCCACAACGGCTACTACTACAACAATCGCTGGTACTACGGCCCGCCGCCGCAAGCCTACTACGGCAACCCCTACTATCGCCCGGGCTACGCCGCCTGGCGCCGGGGCGCAGTCCTGCCGCCGACCTATCGCGGCTATGTCGTCAACGACTACTACCGCTACCACCTGCGCCCGCCGCCGCGCGGCTACGCCTGGTACCGGGTCGGCGACGACTACCTGCTGGCGGCCCTCGCCACCGGCCTGATCTTCGAGATCATCGCCAACAACTAGCTTTGCAACAGCATTCGATCAGGCCCCGGAGTTCGCTTCGGGGCCTTTTCATGTGTGAAGTCTGTCTGGAGACGGACTGTTACCCATGTTACGACCCGGCCCCTGTTCACCGCGTCACCGCCAGGATCGCCCATGACCTTCCGCCGCCTGCTCCTCGCCGCCTGCGCCCTCTCCATCGCCGGCGCGCCCCCCGCCCTGGCGCAGGCCCCCCGCGGTTTCACGGCCAAGGATCTGGCGACCCTGGACCGGGTGTCGGACCTGCGCGCCTCCCCGGACGGCCGCTATGCGATCTACGACCTGCGCGCCACCGACTGGGCCGCGGACAAGGGCGTCCATTCCCTGTGGATCGTCGACCTGGCCGCCAAGACGGCCCAGCCGCACAAGCTGGCCGTGTCCGAAGGCGGCGTGGGCTCCGCCCGCTGGTCAACGGACAGCAAGTTCATCTACTTCATCTCGTCGCGCTCGGGCTCTGACCAGGTGTGGCGGACCACGCCAGACGGCGCGACCGCCACCCAGGTCACCAACCTGCCCCTCGATGTCGGCGCCTTCCGCCTGTCGCCGGACGGCAAGAGCCTCGTGGTGGGCCTGGCGGTCTATCCCGACTGCCCCACCCTGCAGTGCACGCTGGACCGCAACGCCGCGCCCAAGAAGCCCAGCGGCAAGCTCTACGACAAGATGTTCGTCCGCCACTGGGACCAGTGGGCCGACGGCGCCCGCAACCACCTGTTCGCCCTTTCCCTGAACGCTGACGGAACCGCCGGCGCGGCCGTCGAACTGACCCCCGGCCTGGACGGCGACATTCCCACCAAGCCCTTCGGCGGCGACGACGACTTCACGGTCACCCCGGACGGCAAGTCGGTGATCTTCTCGGTGCGCATCGCCGGGACCAGCGAGCCCTGGAGCACCAATTTCGACCTCTACAAGGTCCCCGTCGACGCCTCGGCCAAGCCGGTGAACCTGACCGCCGACAACCTGGCCTGGGACGCCGCCCCCGCCGTGTCGCCGGACGGGTCCAAGCTCGCCTGGCTGGCCATGAAGCGCCCCGGCTTCGAGGCTGACCGCTACGGGATCATGGTCCGCGACCTGAAGACCGGCGCCACCCGCGAACTGGCGCCCGCCTGGGACCGCTCCACGGACGCCATAAAGTGGTCGGCCGACGGCAAGACGATATACGGCGTCGCCCAGGATGTGGGTCAGCAGAAGCTGTTCGTCTTCGACGCGGTCAAGGGCGGCGCGCCCAAGGCCCTGACCGGCGACGGCCACGTGGCCGAATTCGATGTCTCCAAGACCGGCCTGGTCTTCGCCCGCGACGACCTGACCGGCCCGGCCCAGGCCTACGCCCTGCCCGCCAAGGCCAAGACCCCGATCCAGCTGACCCGCGTCAACGCCGACAAGCTGGCCGGGATCGCCATGGGCGCGCCCGAGCAGTTCAGCTTCGCCGGCTGGAACGGCGAGACGGTCCACGGCTATGTGGTCAAGCCCGCCAACTACCAGCCCGGCAAGACCTATCCGGTCGCCTTCCTGATCCATGGCGGCCCGCAAGGCTCGTTCGGCAACCTCTTCCACTACCGCTGGAACGCCCAGACCTATGCCGGCCACGGCTATGCGGTGGTGATGATCGATTTCCACGGCTCGACCGGCTACGGCCAGGCC
>CAZXVO010000007.1:0-37437 GCA_964643835.1 uncultured Phenylobacterium sp.
ACCATCGACGGGATCAGGTCCGGATTGGCGCGCAGCTTGGCGTACTGGTCCGGGTTCTTGTTCAGCGCATAGACCGACCCGGAGATGGTGTTGCGGGTGGTGTCATTGCCGCCGACGGTCAGCAGCACGACGTTGCCGAAGTACTCCCGCGGCGACATGTTCTTGGTCGCCTCGCCATGGGCCAGCATGGAGATCAGGTCGCCGGTCGGCGGCGCGTTGACCCGCTGGTTCCACAGCTCGGTGAAATAGGCGTGGTACTCGACGAAGATCTGCATCTTCTGCTCGAGGGTGTCGATCAGGCCCTGGCCCGGCGCCGCGGTCACCACGTCCGACCAGTAGGTCAGCTTGCGGCGGTCCTTCTGGTCCATGCCGAACAGGGTGGCCAGGGTCATGGCCGTCAGTTCCATCGAGACCTTGTCGACCCAGTCGAACTCCTCGCCGATGGGCAGGCTGTCCAGGATGCCGGCGGCGCGCTCGCGGATCAGCGGCTCCAGCTTGGCCAGGTTGTGCGGGGCGACGATCGGGCTGACGGTCTTGCGCTGCTCATCGTGGCGCGGCGGGTCCATGGCGATGAACATCGGCAGGGGGCCTTCGCCGGCGTCCTGGTTGGCGATGGTGATGCCGCCCTCGGAGGAGAAGACCTCGTGGTTCGTGTCCACGGCCATGATGTCGTTGTACTTGGTGATCGACCAGTACGGGCCGAATTCATGCTCGGCGGTGTAGTGGACCGGATCTTCCTTGCGCAGGCGTTCGAACATCGCCCAGTGGGCGTCGGCCTGGAACAGTTCCGGCTGGGCCGGGTTCAGCTGGTCGAGCGGGGTGGCGTAGATCTGGGCCCGCAGGTCGTTCTTCAGGTCGACATTGCCGTCGCTCATGGCGCGTTCCTCTCCGTTATTCCCATTGGCCTAAGCCGAAGCTGACGGAGGCGTCAACTTAATCGATGCCGCAGGGTAGCCCAGGACGGGCGAAAGCGCATTGCCCTTAAAGCCTATCAAGATTATGGGAATACTCATCTCCACCCCCTGAGCCCAGGAGCCAACATGACACAGCGCACCACTGTCGTGATCGTCGGCGCGGGCTTCAGCGGGCTGCTCACGGCCCTGCACCTGGCCGCCCAGACGGACGGTCCGCGGGTGCGGCTGATCGAGCGGGCAGGGCGCTTCGGGCGCGGCACGGCCTATTCCACCGCCAATCCGGATCATCTGCTCAATGTCCGGGTCGCGAACATGAGCGCCTTTCCGGACCAGCCCGATCACTTCACCGCCTGGCTGGCGCGCCATGGCGGCTGGAGCTCCCAGGGCGGCTTCGTGACCCGGGGCGTCTATGGGGACTATCTGCAGGACCTGCTGCGTGAGGCGCTGGAGACCGTCGGCGCTGACCGCCTGCTGCTGGAGCAGGACGAGGCGGTGGATATTCATCGCGCGCCGGCCGGGGGTTGGCGCGTGCGGCTGGCCCTAGGCCGTGAGCTGGAGGCGGACGCCGTGGTGCTGGCCGCTGGCGTCCTCAAGCCCGCGGTCCCTGCCGGGCTGGACCCCGCACTTCTGGCCTCGCCCCGCTATCGCGCCGATCCCTGGGCCGCGGCGGACGACCTGCCGGCCGACGCCCGGGATGTCCTGCTGATCGGCGCCGGCATGACCATGGTCGATGTCGCCCTCAGCCTGGCGACGCCGGATCGGCGACTGCGGGCCATTTCGCGCCGGGGCCTGTCGCCCAGGGCTCATGCCCCGGTCGCCAGCCGCCCGCCCGAACCCCCGCCGCCGGGCAGTCCGCGCGCTCTGTTGGCCTGGGTGCGGGCCCGGGCTGGCGAGGCCGACTGGCGCGAGGCGGTGGACGACCTGCGGCCCCATGTGCGCAGGATCTGGCAGGGGTGGAGCCCCCGCGAGCGCGCCGCCTTCCTGCGCCATGTCCGGCCCTGGTGGGATGTGCACCGCCATCGCCTGGCGCCCAGCGTGGCGCGGCAGCTGGCGGCCATGACCCGCACCCGCGACCTGACCGTCCGGGCCGGTGAGATCGTCAGCCTCTCCCCCCTGGGCGACCGGATCGAGGTGGTGTGGCGGCCAAGGGGCGGCCGGGCCCTCCGGCGTCTGACCGTGGGCGCGGTGGTCAATTGCAGCGGCGTGCTGGGCGACCTCCGCCAGACCGACGACCGTCTGCTGCGCCGGCTGCTGGACCAGGGCCTGATCCGCGGGGACGCCTTGCGCCTGGGTCTGGAGGTCGACGCCGCCTCTCGACCGATGGACCGGGAGGGGCTGGTGCATGACGGCTTCTACGCGGTCGGCCCGCTCACTCGCGGCGGGGTGTGGGAGAACACCGCCGTCCCCGACATCCGCCTGCAGGCCGCCGACATCGCCGCCCACCTCGCCGAAGCGCTCCGCAGCGCCAAAAAGGCAGCTTAAACAATGCTATGGAGAGAATTTCTCCAGGGTTTCAAGACCACTCCAACAAGTGGCTAAAGCTTGGCGACGGGATCCATCTTCGGCGTCAGGATGTGCACCACCGCCAGGGCCAGCAGGTAGATGCCGGCGCAGACCGCGAAGATCGGGCCGTAGCCGCCGGCGGTCTCCAGCACCTGACCCACGGACTTGGCCATGATCATGCCGCCCACGCCGCCGAGCATCCCGCCGATCCCGATCACCGAGCCCACCGCCGCGCGCGGGAAGACATCGCCCGGCAAGGTGTAGAGGTTGGCCGAGAAGGCCTGGTGCGCCGCCGCCACCAGCCCCACCAGCACCGTCGCCAGCCACAGGTCATGCACCTGGTTGATGAAGAGATAGGGCAGGGTCGCCAGGGCGCAGACCAGCATGGTGATCTTGCGGGCGAAGTTCAGGCTGCGCCCTTGCCGCATAAGCTGTGACGACATCCAGCCGCCGAACACGCTGCCCACGTCGGAGATCAGGTAGACGATGGCCAGCACCAGGCCGAAGGTGGCGATGTCCAGGCTGAAGGTCTTCTTGAAGTAGTCCGGCAGCCAGAAGAGCAGCATCCACCAGACCGGATCGATCAGGAACTTGCCCAAGGCGTAGGCCCAGGTCTCGCGTTGCGGCAGCACGCTCAGCCAGCCGACCTTGGCCACCGGATCCGGCGGGTCCTGCTGGATATAGGCCAGCTCCTCTGGCGTGACCTTGGGGTGCTGCTCCGGCGAGCGGTACATCACCAACCAGGCGATGATCCAGAACAGGCCGATCACGCCGGTGATGATAAATGCCGCGCGCCAGCCGAAGGCCATCATGATCGCCGGCGCGAGGATGGGGGTGATGATGGCGCCGATGTTGGAGCCGGCGTTGAAGATGCCGGTGGCCAGCGCGCGCTCCTTCTTGGGGAACCACTCGGTCACCGCCTTGACGCCAGCGGGGAAGTTGCCGGCCTCGCCGACGCCCAGCGCCATGCGCACCAGGAAGAAGTGGCCGAGGTCCCGCGCCCCGGCATGGGCGATGTGGGCCAGCTGCCAGATCACGAAAGCCACGCCGTAGCCGACCTTGGCGCCCACCTTGTCCACGAAGGCACCGAACAGCAGGTAGGCGATGGCGTAGGCCGCCTGGAACCAGAAGACGATGTCGGCGTAGTCGGTCTCGCTCCAGCCCAGTTCCTTGGACATGAAGGGCTTGAGCACGCCCAGCATCTGGCGGTCGACATAGTTGATGACCACGGCCGTGAAGAGCAGGCTCACGATCACCCAGCGGTATCGGCCGACCTTTGGGGATACATGCGGTTCAGCGGTGCTCATGGCGGTCATCCCTTGGCGACTTTAGGGTTCAGCGGCCGCCGTCGCCTGGCGCCCGCCTTGGTCGACTAACTGGCCTGAGCCGGGACGGCGCGGCAACGGATCTCGCCGTAGCCTTCAAAGCGCACGGCGCCGGTCTGTCCGGCCTGGATATCGATGATGCCGGCGGCGGCGCCGGTGCAGACATACTGGCCCGCCTTCAGCGGACGCCCGCGGCGGGCGAGGTTCTCAGCCAGCAGACGCAGGGACTGCAAAGGCCCGCCGGGCAGGACGAAGGCGCCGCCCTGGCCCTTCACCTCGCCCTCGATCAGGGTCTCGCAGCGCAGCTCCTCCAGCGGCCGCGTCGCCCAGTCGGCGATCTCGGCGCCCACCAGGAGCCCCGCGTTGTTGCCGAAGTCCGAGACCACGGCCAGCGGCCCGATGACATTGATGTCGGGGAAGGGGCTGCTGGCCGGCTCCAGGCCGATATGCATCGATCCCACCAGGCCCTTGGCGTCTTCAAGGGTCCAGTCGAGCTTGTCAGCCGGCGCATCCGTCCCGACGCGGACGACATACTCGGCCTCGATGGCTGCAAAGCCGCCCACGAACACGGGAATGTCGGTGACCTCGTCGGGCTTCACCAGGCGAAGGGCGCGGCTGAAGGTCGGTCCGAACAGGCGCGCCGCCTTCAGCGGGCCTTCGTGTTCCGGGGGGACCCGGCCGACCTTCCAGCCGATCACCTCGTCCGGCCACATGGCGATCGCCGCGTCCTGCACCTTGTACCCGGTGGCCAGGTCAGGCGGCAGGGCGCCGGGAAAGCTCGGCAGGGCGGTGGCGGACAGCCGCGCGGCCACGAACCGCTCGGCGAGCCGATCCGCGGAAAACTCTTGCGCCCTGTCGGCGACCGATACGCTCACGCCCGATTTCCTCCCCCCGCCGATCCATGTCCGGCGATCCATCAGTTGTCTGTAGAGGAAACCGGTGTCATTTTCAAATCAAGTCCCATTCGTCTCGCCCGGATCGGGCCGGGGGCGCATAGGGATCAGTCAGGGAGCGGAGGAGCGCGTCATGGGCCGCAGGCTCGGTATCGGTTTTGGAGCGGCGATGGCCGCAGGCCTGCTGGCGGTGTCCCCCGCCCTGGGGTTGTCATTGAAGGCGGCCCCGGCGCCCGCCGTGACAGCGCCCCTGGCGTTTCCGGGCGTCCAGGGCTGGGCCGCCACGACGCCGGGCGGACGCGGCGGTCGCATCATCAAGGTCACGACGCTCGCCTCGGAAGGCCCCGGCTCGTTCCGCGAGGCCCTGGAGGCCAAGGGGCCGCGGATCATCGTCTTTGAAGTGGGCGGGGTGATCGACCTGGACCGCAAAACGCTGAAGGTCGATGAGCCCTTCGTCACCATCGCCGGCCAGACCGCGCCGTCGCCGGGAATCACCCTGATCCGGGGCGGCATGGACGTTTCGGCCCACGACGTGGTGATGCAGCACATCCGCATCCGCTCTGGGGACGCCGGCCAGCCCAAGAAGAGCGGCTGGGAGGAGGACAGCTTCTCCACCCAAGGGGCGGCCTACAACATCATTGTCGACCACTGCACCCTGAGCTGGGCGACGGACGAGAACCTCTCGGTCTCCGGCCCGCGCTTCACGGGTAAGACGCCGGATGAGTGGCGCGCGGGCACCTCGCGCAAGATCACCTATTCGAACAACATCATCGCCGAGAGCCTGGCCTATTCGACCCACGCCAAGATCGAGCACTCCAAGGGCTCGCTGATCCACGACAACGTCTCGGACCTGCTGATCATCGGCAACCTCTACGCCCACAACTATGAGCGCAACGCCCTGTTCAAGGGCGGGGTGCGGGCGGTGTTCGCCAACAACCTGATCTTCGATCCCGGCCAGCGGGCTCTGCACTACAATCTGCAGGCCGAGGAGTGGGGCGACCACGAGTACCAGGTCGGCAAGATCACGGCCGTAGGCAACGCCCTGCGCGCCGGCATCTCCACCCCGGACCAGCTCGCCTTCTTCGAACTCGGCGGCTATGGCGACGTGGAATACTACGGCCGCGACAACATCGCCGTGGACCGCATCGGCCGGCCCTTGCCCCAGCTGGGCCGTTACACCACCTCCACCGCCAGGATCATCGAGACCAAGACCCCGCCGGTCTGGCCCCAGGGCCTGACCTTGATGGCGGCGGCGGACGTCCAGAAGTCGGTGCTGCACAACGCCGGCGCCCGGCCCTGGGACCGCGACTATGATGATGTGCGGCTGCTGGCTGACGTGGCCGAGGGCCGCGGGACCATCATCGACAGCCAGGACGCCATCCACGGCTATCCGCACCCGAAGATGACCTACCGCGCCTTCAACGAGGCCGACTGGAACCTGGGCGACATGACGCCCAAGCGTCCGGAGGTGCTGGACAGCGGGGCGAAGGCCAAGGGGACCTGAGGAACATAACCTTGCCGTCATGGCCGGCCTTGTGCCGGCCACCCATACGCGCCTGATCCTGCCGATACGGAGTTCATGGGTGGCCGGGACCAGCCTGGCCATGACGCTCGGGGTTTAAAGCGTCACGCCCCGCTTCCAGATCGCTATTTCCCGCTCGCCATTCTCCTCGGCCCGGGTCGGGCGGCCGGAGGCGGCGGCGAGGACGACGCGCATCAGGGCGTCCGCGGCGGTGTCCATGGACTGGCCGGCGGCGAGGGTTCCGGCGTCGAAGTCGATCCAGCGGGGCTTGCGCTGGGCGAGGCTGGAATTGGTGGCGATCTTCAGGGTCGGGGCCGGGAAGCCCAGGGGCGTTCCCCGGCCGGTCGTAAACAGGATTACCGTCGCGCCTGCCGCGGTCAGCGCGGTGGACGAGACCGCGTCATTGCCGGGCGCCTCCAACAGCACCACGCCCGGACAAATGGCGCGCTCGCCATAGCGCAGGACTTCGGTGACCTGGCCCCGTCCGGCCTTCTGGACCGCGCCCAGGGACTTCTCCTCCAGGGTGGTGATGCCGCCGGCGATATTGCCGGGGGAGGGGTTCTCACTGATCGGCTCCCCATGGGCGATGAAATAGCGGCGAAAGTCGTCCACCACCTCTACCACGCCGTCGAACACCGCCTGGTCCGTGGCCCGCGCCATCAGCAGACGCTCGGCCCCGAAGATCTCCGGAATCTCGGTCAGGATCGCCGTGCCGCCCGCGCCGGCTACCTTGTCGGCGATACGACCTACCAGGGGATTGGCCGTCAGGCCTGAAAACCCGTCCGAGCCGCCGCATTTCAGGCCGATGACCAGGTCCGAGACCGGGCAGGGCTCGCGGCGGTCCTGCTCGGCGACCGCGACCAGGGCCTCAACGGCGGCCAGGCCTTCCTCCAGCTCATCCTCGCTCATCTGAGCGGAGAAGGCGCGCAGTCGCTCGGGCGCGACGCCCTCCAGGGTCTCCAGCAAGGGGCCGAGCTGGTTGCTCTCGCAGCCCAGGCCGACGATCAGCACGCCGCCCGCGTTGGGATGACCCGCCAGCCGGGCGATCATCTTGCGGGTGGCCGACAGGTCATCACCCAGCTGCGAACAGCCGAAGGGGTGGGTGAGGGCGATCACCCCGTCCACGCGGCCCGCGAAGCGCTTGGCGGCGGCCTCGGCGATGCGTTGGGCGGTGCGGGCCACGCAGCCCACCGTGCATAGGATCCAGATCTCGTTGCGCGTGCCCACCCGGCCATCGGCGCGGCGATAGCCCAGGAAGCTGGCGTCCGATCCGGTCAGCGCCTCGGGCGCTTGCGGCGCATAGGCGTAATCCTCGAGACCCTGCAGGGCGGTGGCCAGGTTGTGGCTGTGCACGTGGTCGCCGGCGGCGATGTCCACGGTCGCCCGGCCGATCGGCCAGCCGTACTTGAGCACAGGCTCACCAGCGCCGATGGCCCGCAGGGCCAGCTTGTGTCCGGCCGGGATTTCGCTGCGGACCAGCACCCCGCCGGCCGAATCGCCGAGGGCCAGGGCGACGAGGGCGGTGGCGACGTCGTCGCGGGGATCGATGCGCAAAATCGCGGCGTCTTGGGTCATGACCTAGGTATGATACCGGTGTCAGTCATCCTGCAAGGCTTCCCTTGGCGCGGTCGTCGGCGGCGGGCTATGTACGACACCTGAAAAATAGGGACGGGTCGGCCTGTGGCGTCGCACGAAGAAGGTCCGGAGAGGAAGCGCAGGGCTCGCGCCCAGGACGGTGACGCCAAGCGCCGTCACACGATCAACGATGTCGCCCGCATGGCCGGGGTCTCCAAGAAGACCGTCAGCCGGGTCATCAATGCGTCCCCCTTCGTCAAGGAAGAGACCCGCAAGGCCGTCCTGGAGATCATCAAGGACACTGGCTATGTGCCGGATCCCCAGGCCCGCGGTCTGGCCTTCCGCCGCTCCTTCCTAGTCGGCCTGATCTACGACAACCCCAATCCGCAGCACACGGTCAGTCACCAGCTGGGCATCCTGGACGCCCTGAAGGGCACGGGCTTCGAGCTGGTGGTCCGCCCGGTGGATCGCTCCAGCCCGCGTCTGCTGGACGAGATGCGGGTGTTCGTCGAGCGCCAGAAGCTGTTCGGCGTGGTGCTGCCCTCGCCGGTCTCGGAAGACGAGGCCCTGGTGGAGCTGCTCAAGGAGCTCGGCTGCAAGTACGTCCGGATCGCCTCGGTGCCCATGGACGACGCCTCCTGCATGGTGGTCAGCCATGACGGGCGCGGCGCGGCTGAGGCCGCCCGCCATCTCGCCGACCTGGGCCACACGCGCATCGCCCTGATCTCCGGGCCGCCCAGCTTCCGCTCCTCGGTGGAACGGCGGCGCGGCTTTGAATCCGGCCTGGCCGAGCGCGGCCTGAGCCTGGACCCGGCGCTGGCCAAGCAGGGCGCCTACACCTACGAATCCGGGATCGCGGCCGCACGGGAGCTGTTCGAGCTCAAGGACCGGCCCACGGCCATCTTCTGCCTGAACGACGAAATGGCCAGCGGCGCCTATCTGGCGGCGCGGGACGCGGGTCTGCGGATTCCCGAGGACGTCTCCATCGTCGGCTTCGACGACGCGCCCATCGCCGCGCGCCTATGGCCGCCGCTCACTTCAGTGCGCCTGCCGCTTCGGGACATGGGCCGGATGGCCGGGGAGATGCTGGTTCCCAACCCGCTTCGCGACACCCACGCCGACGCCCACGAGGTGCGCCCGGAACTGGTGGTGCGAGCCTCCACCGCCAAGGTCGGCTGACCCAAAGCCATAGATGGCGCTAAGCTGGCTTCGATCATTGCTCTCGGCGATGACACCGGTTACCATCGCGCCAAGTCGAGCGCTCGTCTCGCTGCAGGAAACGCCCCAGAGCCCATGACCCGCCCGCTGATCCTCAATGATGATCGCCTGTTTCCGGTGGAGGCCGGCGTCCGCGCCGTGGCCCGGCGGCTGTATGGCCTGGTGAAGGACCTGCCGATCATCAGCCCGCACGGCCACACCGATCCGGAGTGGTTCGCCACCGACGCCCATTTCGGCAACGCCACCGAGCTGCTGCTGGCGCCTGATCACTACCTCTACCGGATGCTCTATTCGCAAGGGATCGCCCTGGAAGACCTGGGCGTGCGGTCCAAGGACGGCCCGTCGAGGGCGGATCCGCGCGAGGGCTGGCGACTGTTCGCGGCCAACCAACACCTGTTCCGCGGCACGCCCTCGGCCATGTGGCTGGCCCACGTGTTTTCCTCGGTGTTCGGGTTCGAGGTGGCGCTGGAGGCCTCAACCGCCGACCTCTACTACGACGCCATCAACGACAAGCTGGCCACCGACGCCTTCCGACCGCGTGCCCTGTTCGAACGCTTCAACATTGAAGCCCTGGCCACCACTGAGAGCCCCTCCGACGACCTCATCCATCATCGGGCGATCCGCGCCAGCGGCTGGGGCGGTCAGGTGATCACCGCCTATCGTCCTGACCCGGTGATCGACGCCGAGCACGAGCAGTTTCCCGAAGCCATGAAGCGCTTCGCCGAGCTGTCGGGCCAGGATGTCTGGAGTTGGAAGGGCTATCTCGCGGCCCACCGCATCCGCCGCGCCGCCTTCGCAGAGATGGGCGCGACCTCCACCGATCACGGCCACCCGACCGCCGCCACCGCCGACCTGTCCGCGAGCGAGGCCGAGGCCCTGTTTAAGGTGATCGTGTCCGGAGCGGCGACGCCCGCCCAGGCCGAGCTGTTCCGCGCCCAGATGCTGACCGAGATGGCGGCCATGAGCCTCGACGACGGCCTGGTGATGCAGATCCACCCCGGCTCGTTCCGCAACCACAACGCCCAGATCTTCGCCAGCCATGGCCGGGACAAGGGCGCGGATATCCCGACGGGGACCGACTATGTCCGGGCGCTCAAGCCGCTGCTGGACCGGTTCGGCAACGAGACGCGGCTGTCGGTGATCCTCTTCACCCTGGACGAGACGGCCTATGCCCGCGAACTCGCGCCCCTGGCCGGCCACTATCCGATCCTGAAGCTGGGTCCCGCCTGGTGGTTCCACGACAGCCCCGAGGGCATGCGGCGGTTCCGCGAACAGACCACCGAGACGGCGGGCTTCTACAACACCGTCGGCTTCAACGACGACACCCGCGCCTTCCTGTCGATCCCGGCCCGTCACGACGTCGCCCGGCGCGTCGACTGCGCCTTCCTGGCGCGACTGGTGGGCGAGCACCGCATGGCCGAGGACGAGGCCGCCGAGCTGGCGGTCGACCTCGCCTACACCCTGCCCAAGCGCGCCTACAAGCTCGACCGCGCTCCCGCATCCCTGGCCCACAGCGCCTGAATTCCATTCGACAAGGCTCAGATCATGTTCAAGAAAACCTATCACGCCACCCACCCGGACATGATGTGGGGCGCCGACAATGACGACCTGCGCGACCGCTACCTGGTCCAGGAGCTGTTTGTTTCTGGCGAGGTCAGCCTGAACTACAGCCACAATGAGCGCTTCATCATCGGCGGCGCCCAGCCGGCGGCCGCGGCCCTGAAGCTGCCGGTCCAGACCGAGCCGGAAAGCGCCAAGGGTCACCCGCTGCTGGAGCGCCGCGAACTCGGCGTCGTGAACGTCGGTGGTCCTGGCAAGATCACTGTCGACGGCCAGGCCTTCGACATGGCCCCGCGCGATGGCCTCTATATCCCGATGGGCTCGGTCGAGGTGGTGTTCGAGAGCGCCGACGCGGCCAACCCGGCCAAGTTCTACCTGGCCTCGACGCCGGCTCATAAGGTCTGCCCGATCAAGAAGATCGCCATCAGCGAGGCCAACCCGCTGGAGCGCGGCGCGCCGGAGACCTCCAACGAGCGCACCATCTATCAGTACATCATCCCCGGCGTGTGCGAGAGCGCCCAGCTGCTGCTCGGCGTCACCTTCCTGAAGCCCGGCAGCGTGTGGAACACCATGCCGCCGCACCTGCATGACCGCCGCTCGGAGATCTATTTCTACTTCGACCTCGAAGGCGACAACCGGGTCTTCCACTTCATGGGCGAGCCCGACAGCATGCGGCACATCGTCATGGCCAACAACGAGGCGGTGATCTCGCCGCCCTGGTCCATCCACATGGGCGCCGGCACCTCGAACTACGGCTTCATCTGGGCCATGGGCGGGGAGAACCTCGACTACACGGACATGCATGTCCTCGACATCTGCCAGCTGAAGTAGGCCGATGAAGCTGTTTGATCTTGCCGGAAAGACCGCCATCGTCACCGGCGCCAACACCGGTCTGGGGCAGGGCATCGCCCAGGCTCTGGCCATGGCCGGCGCCGACATCGCGGCGGTGGGGCGCACGGCGCCGGTGGAGACCCAGAAGGCGGTCGAGGCCCTGGGGCGCCGGTTTGTCGCCATCTCGGCCGACCTGTCGTCCATGGAGCCGATCGGCCGGGTGCTGGACGAGACGGTCGCGGCCTTCGGCGGGGTGGACATCCTGGTCAACAACGCCGGGATCATCCGGCGCAACGACGCGTTGGAGTTCACCGAGGACGACTGGGACGCGGTGATGGACGTCAATCTGAAGACGACCTTCTTCCTGACCCAGGCGGTGGCCAAGCAGATGCTGGCCCAGGGCCGTGGCGGAAAGATCATCAATGTCGCCTCGATGCTGTCCTACCAGGGCGGCATCCGGGTGGCGTCCTATACGGCCAGCAAGAGCGGCCTTGCCGGGATCACCAAGCTGCTGGCCAATGAGTGGGCGGCCAAGGGGATCAATGTGAACGCCATCGCGCCCGGCTATTTCGCCACCAACAACACCGAAGCCCTGCGCGCCGACGAGGGTCGCACCCGCGACATCATGGCCCGCATCCCGGCCGGCCGCTGGGGTGAGCCCTCGGACCTGGGCGGCGCGGCGGTGTTCCTGGCTTCAGCCGCGTCGGACTACGTGCACGGGACCCTGCTGCCCGTGGACGGGGGCTGGCTGGCCCGCTGACCTGATCCTGGGAAAGGCCTGATGCGTCCCGATCCCGCCCGCGACCGATCCGACAATGTGCGGGCCAACCTCCGGCTGCTCGAAGGCCTGCTGGCCGAGGTCATCGATGATCTCGACGGCGAGGCCGCCGCTGGTCTGCTGGAGGAGGCCCGCCGGGCCGGCGAGGGCGACCGGCTGGCCGACCTGTTCCAGGGCCTGACCCTGGACCAGGCGGTGTTCCTGGCGCGCGGTCTGGCGGTCCAGGCCCAGCTGGCCAATATCGCAGAGGATGTGGCTGGCCTGCGGGCGCCCGTCGAGATCGGCCAGGCCGCGGACGAGGCGCGGATCGCCACCCTGAGCGCCGCCGTCGACGCCCTGACCTATAACGGCCTGGACCGGGACGAGATCGACCAGCTGATGAGCGACCTGCAGGTCTCGCCGGTGCTTACCGCCCATCCGACCGAGGTGCGTCGTCGCAGCGTGGTGGAGCGGCAGTTCGAGATTGCCCGCCTGCTCGGCTTGCGCCGACACGCCCTGCCGCCGGACCTGGACCAACGCCTGCGCGACGACCTGTTCCGGGAGCTGGCCCTGCTCTGGCGCACTCGCCTGACGCGGCCTGAGCGGATCACGGTGGCGGACGAGATCCGCAACACCCTGGCCATAGTCTCCAACGCCATGCTGCCGGCCCTGGCCGAGCTCTATGAGAGCTGGGGGCGGCAGTTCCCGTCAGGCCCGGACTTCGGCAAGGTGCTGCAGCTCGGCTCCTGGCTGGGCGGCGACCGGGACGGTCATCCCGGCGTCGAGGCCGAGGCGCTGCGCGAGGCCCTGACCCTTCAGGCCAGGCTGATCTTCGGCTTCTACCTGACCGAGGTGCGCCGGCTGCGCGAGGACCTGTCCCTGGCCGCCGAGCTGACCCCGGTCTCTGACGCGCTCCTGGCCCTGGCTGAGGCGTCCGGCGACGACAATCCGCACCGGCGGGACGAGCCCTATCGCCGGGCCCTGGTCGGGGTGGAGCAACGGTTGACCGTCACCATGGACCGACTGGGCGGCACGAGCTTCGGGGGTCCGGCCGAGGCCTATGCCGGTCCCGACGCCTTCATCGCCGAACTCGAAGTGGTGGCGGCCTCGCTGCTGGCCCATGGCGGGCGTCGCGTGGTGGGCTCGCGGTTGGCGTCGCTGATCGCGGTGGCCAAGGGCTGCGGTTTCCACCTGTTGTCCATCGACCTGCGCCAGAACGCCGATGTCCACGAGCGGGTGCTGGCTGAGCTGTTCGGCCACGCCGCGCCGGGGCTCGACTATCGCGACCTGGACGAGGCCACCAAGGTGACCGTCCTGCTGGGGGAGCTGGCCAATGACCGACCCCTGCGCTCGCCCTTCGTCGCCTATACGCCGGAGACCCTGAAGGAACTGGCGATCTTCGACGCCGCGGCCCAGGCCCTGTCGGCCTACGGCCCGCGCGCGCTCGCGTCCTACATCATCTCCAAGTCGGATTCGGTGTCCGACATCCTGGAGCCCTATGTGCTGTTCAAGCAGGCGGGCATCGCCTTTGGCGGCATGAAGCCGACCTCGCGCCTGCCGGTCACGCCCCTGTTCGAGACCATCGGCGACCTGGAGCGGGCGCCGGGGATCATCGCCGCCTGGCTGGCCATGCCCCAGGCCCGGTCCCTGCTGGGCGAGCCGGCCCGCCAGGAAGTGATGCTGGGCTATTCGGACTCCAACAAGGACGGCGGCTTCTTCACCTCGCGACGGGCTGCGACACAGGCGGCTCAGGCCCTGGCCCAGGTCTGCGAGGACGCCGGCGTCGCCCTGCGCCTGTTCCACGGCCGCGGCGGCAGCGTTGGGCGGGGCGGCGGGCCGACTGGCCAGGCGATCCTGGCCCAGCCGCAGGGCGCAGTGCGGTCGCGTATCCGCCTGACCGAGCAGGGAGAGATGATCACCCGCCGGTTCGGCGACGCCCCCACGGCCCGGCGCAATCTGGAGGAGCTGGTGGCGGCGGCCCTGGTGGCCAGCGGCAAGGGCCGCACGGCGGGGGAGGGGGATGACGACCGCTTCGCTCCGCAGATGGACACCCTGGCGGCCGGCGCCTTCGCCGCCTATCGCGGCCTGGTCTATGAGGACGCCGCGTTCGAAGCCTTCTTCTGGTCGGCCACGCCGATCGCCGAGATCGCCGACCTGAAGATCGGCTCGCGGCCCCCGTCGCGCGGGTCCAGCCGCCGGATCGCCGACCTGCGGGCGATTCCCTGGGTGTTCTCCTGGTCCCAGGCGCGGTTCATGCTGCCAGCCTGGTATGGCTTCGCTTCGGGCGTTCGGGCCGCGGGGCTCAGCGCCGCGACCCTGCGCGAGATGGGGCAGGGCTCGGACTTCTTCGCGACGGTCCTGTCCAACATGGAGCTGGCCCTGGCGCAGAGCGACATGGACCTGGCCGGCCAGTATGCGGACCTGTTTCCAGACCCCACTGCACGGGCGCGCATCTTCGACGCCGTGCGACGGGAGTGGGAGGCGGCCTGCGAGCTGACCCTGGCGGTGCGCGGCGCCACCCGCCTGCTGCAGCTTCAGCCGGAAGTGGCCGACGCCGTCGCCCTGGGACGGGTGCGCGTGGACCCGCTGAACCGGCTGCAGATCGAACTGTTGGCGCGTCGCCGGCGGGGTGAGGACGACGCGCGCCTTCGCCTGGGCTTGCACCAGACGGTGTCCGGCATCGCCGCCGCCCTGCGGTCCACCGGCTGACGCACCGGATTGGGGCGAGAAGCGGCGCCCCTGTTGCGCGAGTGGTCTAGCGGGATCGTTAACCCTGTTCCATGGTGTCGGAACACGGGGGACGCATGGCGGCACGGTTGAAGAGCGGAAAGGGCGGAGGGAGCAAGCGCTCCAGCCCGGCCAAGCGCGTCACGCGTCGTGGCTTCAACGGCTGGGCCCTGGGCCTGGCTGTCGGCGCACCCCTGGCGGTGGCCGCACAGCCGCCGCGCCAGGCGCCGCCGGCTGTGGATCCCTTTGTGCTCCGCCAGGCGGTCACCGACGGCCGGGTGCGCCGCTTCTACGCCCGCAGGGGCTGGACCGCCGCCTGGACCGAGGACCAGGCCTTCGCCCTGACCATGGCTCTAGACGGCGCCCCCCGCCATGGCCTCGACGCCGAGGCCTTCCGTCCGCCGCAAGGAGGATGGGGCGACCCGGCGATGCGCGAGGCGGCCCTGACCCTGACCGCCATCGCCTATGGCGAGGCGCTGTCGCGCGGGATCATTGATCCGGTCAGCCTGCACGCGATCTACACGCTGGAGCGTAATACGGTGGACGTGGTCGGCGGCCTGGACCGCGCCCTGTCCCGTGGCGAAGTGGCCGCCTGGCTGGAAAGCCTGGCGCCCCGCGACCCCGAGTATCTCGCCCTGTCCGCCGCCTATCTGAAGGTGCGCGACGAAATGGCCTTGCCGCCCAGCCTGGCGGTGACGGGCGGAGCGGAGGTCGGGCTCGGCGACTATGACGGCCGTGCGCCGCGGGTGGCGCAGAAGCTCATCGACCGGGGCCTGATGGCCGGGCCGGCCGGCCAGGACGTCAAGATCACCCCGGCCATGGTCGAGGGGCTGAGGCGGCTGCAAGCGGCCCACGCCTTGCCGATCACAGGTCGGCTGGACCGGGCGACGGTCGCGGCCCTGAACATCGACGCCGGCGACCGGGCGCGGAAACTGGTGCTGAACATGGAGCGGCGGCGCTGGCTCAGCCGCGATGTGCCGGCCACCCGGATCGACGTGAACACCTGCGGCGCCACCTACGCCTATATTGAGAATGGCGGGGTCGACTGGGCCGGGCGGGCGGTCTGCGGCAGTCCGGGCCGGGCCACGCCGAACCTGAGCGGGGTGTTCTCCAATCTGGTGGTCAATCCGCCCTGGAACGTGCCGCCCTCGATTGCGCGCCGGGAGATCCTGCCGCGCGGGCTCGGCTATCTGCGGCGTTCGGGCATGTACCTGACCGGTGGACGCGTTGTGCAGCGTCCGGGCCCGAACTCGGCCCTGGGCCAGGTCAAGTTCAACATGGTGAACCCTTACGCCATCTACCTGCACGACACCCCGGCCAAGGCCCTGTTCGCGACGTCCACGCGGCACAAGAGCCATGGCTGCGTGCGGGTCGAGAACGCCGTGGACTTCGCCCGGCACCTGGCGACCAAGACCGGGCGCGAGGTCGAGTTCGACGAGGATCTGGCCTCCCGCCAGACCCGCGTCGTCGAGCTGGGCCAGCCTGTTCCGGTCCGGCTGCTCTATCACAGCGTCGCCGTCGACGACGCCGGGCAAGCGGTGTTCCTGGACGATCCCTATGGCTGGGACGCCAAGCTGTCCCTGGCCCTGGGCCTAGGCGCCCTGCGCCGGAGCTCCCAGGTGCAGACCGCGACGCCCGAAGAGGGTACGGCCCCGCTCGGGCCGTAATTTCGCAACACTCCACGCAGAATGGCGCCAAGAGCCGGTCGCGCGTGACGCGACCGGGCTTGCGAACGTGTCGGAACCATGTCACCTAATTGTTGATACCGGTGTCAACGCGGTCCGTCCGTCAGTGACACCGGTGTCAAAATGGGGAAACGCGAGGCGGCGTCCTTCAGGGGGCGCGTCGAATCTGGCGATAGGCCAGTCGGTCTCGCAAGGGAGGGACATATGGTCCGTTATCGCTCTACGCATGCTCGCGCGCTGTTCGCCGGCGCATCCCTCGCGGTTCTCGGCATAGCCGCGGCCGCGCCGGCCGTCGCCCAGGAGAAGGGCAACGCCGAGGTCGAAGAGCTGGTGGTCACCGGCTTCCGCAGCAGCCTGCAGGAAGCCCTGGTCCTGAAACGAGAGTCGGCTATCGCCGCAGACTCCATCCTCGCCGAGGACATCGGCAAGTTCCCGGACCTGAACCTCTCCGAGTCGATTCAGCGGATCTCCGGCGTCGCCATCACCCGCGACGGGGGCGAAGGCCGTCAGATCTCGGTGCGTGGCCTGGGGCCGCAGTTCACCCGGGTCCGCATCAACGGCATGGAAGCCCTGACCACGGCCGGCGGCACTGACGCCTCGGGCGGCACCAACCGCGGCCGGTCCTTCGACTTCAACATCTTCGCCTCGGATCTCTTCAACGAGATCACCGTCCAGAAGACCGCTGCGGCCGAGACTGAAGAGGGCTCGCTGGGCGCTACGGTCGACCTGCGCACCGCCCGCCCGCTGGATTATGGCAAGTTCGCAATGGCGGCCTCGGCCCAGGCTTCCTACAACGACCTCTCGGGTGAGACCACGCCTCGCGCCGCCGGCATGATCGCCAACACCTGGGCTGACGGGAAGTTCGGCGCCCTGTTCTCCCTCGCCTACGCCAAGCGCAAGCTGTTGGACGTCGGGTCTTCGACGGTCCGCTGGGCGCCCGCTACGTCCTTCTCGCCAGGCTTCGACGCCCTGCCGAACGCTGCGGGGCTGCCGGCGACGGTGAACCCGGCCTCGGCCGCCAACAACGCCGCCTTCCACCCGCGTTTCCCGCGCTTCGACCGCTATGACCAGGAGATGGAGCGCCTGGGCGCCACCCTGTCCCTGCAGTGGCAGCCGACCGACGCGACCCTGATCACCTTCGACGCGCTCTACGCCAATCTGAAAGGCACGCGCGAAGAGCAATTCCTGGAGGCGCCGTCGTTCAGCGTCGGCGGGGCCTGTACAGCGGCCAACGTCAACACCAGCTGCGGCATCGCCGACACCAACGTGCTGTCGTCGACGATCAACTCTCAAGGGGTGATGGTCGCCGGGAGGTTTGACGACGTCGATCTCCGTGTCGAGGATCGCTACGACGAACTTGAGACCACCTTCACCCAGTACTCGCTGGAACTGACCCACGAGTTCAGCGACAGCCTGCGACTGCGCGCGAACATCGGTACGTCCAAGTCGGACCACGACAACCCGGTCCAGACCACAGTGATCTTCGATCAGTTCAATGTGGACGGGTATGCCTACGACTTCTCCAAGGGCCGCGTTCCGCTGATTTCCTACGGCAACGCCAACCTCACCAATCCGTCCGCCTGGACCCTTACCCAGGTGCGCCTGCGGCCGCAGACCGCGGTCAACACCTACGACACCGCGTCGGCCGACGTGACCTTCGACCTCACCGACAACATCACTCTGAAGGGCGGCGTCGCGTTCAAGAAGTACGAGTTCGAGACGACGGAGATGCGCCGTTCGATCGGAACGACCACCAATCAGGAAACGGTCATCCCGGCGGCGGTCGCCGCGATCCCGACCTCCAGCTTCTACAAGATCGTCAACCTGCCGACGGACGGTCTCGACGCCCCGGCAGGGACCGTGACCTCCTGGCTGGTGCCGAGCTACGCCACGGCGGTCGGCCTGCTGTCCCTGAACGATCAGACCGCCTTTGGCGGCGCCTGGCGTCTGGGCAAGGAGCCGTCCCTGGGCAACAACCAGTCGGTCTCCGAGGATGACACGAGCTGGTGGACGCAAGCCGACTTCAAGACTGAAGTCCTCAGCATGCCGCTGCGGGGCAATGTCGGCGTCCGCTATGTGAAGACGGAGCAGAGCTCGGGCGGCTACGCCTATCTGTCGGGCGCGCCGGTCGCCGTGACCGCCAGCCGCACCTACGAAGACACCCTGCCGTCGCTCAACCTGGTGCTCGAGGCGCGCGACGATTTCCTCATCCGCTTCGGCGCGGCCAAGACCATGTCCCGCCCGAACCTCGGCAGCCTGTCGCCGGGAGCTTCGGTCAGCGTCTCGGGCGCGACGCGGTCGGTGAACGCCGGCAACCCGAACCTGGATCCCTTCCGGGCCAAGGCCTACGACCTGTCCTTCGAGTGGTACTATCAGCCCGAAGCCCTGATCAGCATCGCCTTCTTCAAGAAGGAGATCGATAGCTTCGTCCAGACTCTGTCGACCACCACCACCTTCACCGGCAATCCGTTCGGCCTTCCCGACAGCGTGGCCGTGGCCGCCTGCGGAACCACCTCGGGCTGCACATTTTTTTTTAATTTTAAGTTGACCACCGAGATCTACACCCCCGGCGGCGATCTGAAGGGCTATGAAATCAGCTTCCAGCAGCCTCTGAGCTTCCTGCCCGGACCGCTGGCCAACCTGGGGATCCTGGCGAACTACACCCACGTAGAGTCGGACATCGACTACTATGCGAACGTGGCCGGTGTGGTGACCAAGGTTGCGACCGAGCAGCTCACTGGCCTGTCCGACAAGTCCTACAACGTCACCCTCTACTACGAGGACGACAAGTGGAGCGGCCGGGTCTCGGCGGCCTATCGTAGCGGCTATCTGAGCCGCGTGCTGGGCCAGGAAAACACGGCGGTCGCCCCGGTGGCCTATGACGGCAACAACGAGACCTTCAACGTCGACGCGTCCCTGACCTACACCTTCAACGACAAGCTGAAATTCTCGGTCGAGGGCGTGAACCTCACCGACGAGTTCCAGGACCAGTTCAACGGTGTCCAGAACCTGATGAACTTCTACCACCACACCGGTCGCGAGGTCCTGTTCGGGGTCCGCTACACCTACTGATCGCCGCCGCCGCGCCTGATCACGATAAGGGTGCGGCGGAAATAGAAAGCGAAGGGTCCGCCAAGGGCCAGGAGAGCACTGACAGACGCGCCGGCCACCCGCCGGCGCGTCGATTTCTGTAAGGACGCGCGCTAGTCTGCATGCGTCAGTGGGGAGGGGGCGATGAGCGCTCGCATCGTCTGTTTCGGCGAAGTGCTGGTCCGGCTGTCGGCGCCGGACAATGAGGTGCTGCTGCAGAGCGCGCGGCTTAACACCTGCTTCGGCGGGGCCGAGGCCAATGTGGCCGTGTCCCTGGCCCGCTTCGGTCACGCCTCGGCCGTAGCCGGCGTCCTGCCCGACAACGCCATCGGCCGCGCCGCGCGCGATGAACTGCGCCGGCACGGGGTCGATGTCAGCCGGCTGGCCTTCGCCGCCGGCCGCATGGGGCTCTATTTCCTCACCCCCGGCGCGGGGCAGCGGCCCTCGCAGGTGCTCTACGACCGGGCGGACAGCGCCTTCGCACGCGCGGCGGGGGAGGTGGACTGGGACCGCGCCCTGGCCGGCGCCGAATGGCTGCACGTCTCCGGGGTCACGCCCGCGATTGGTCCGGCCACCGCCGAGGCCGCCCTGAAGGCGGTGCGGGCCGCCACCCGGCTGGGCGTGAAGGTGTCCATGGACGGGAACTACAGGGCGAGCCTGTGGGCGGCGTGGGACGGGAACGCCCCGGCCATCCTGTCGGAGATGCTCTCCCACGCCGCGCTGCTGTTCGGCGACCACAGGGATATTGGCCTGATCCTGGGCCAGGCCTTCGAGGCTGGCGACGCCGAGCACCTGCGCCGCCAGGCCGCCGATGTCGCCTTCACGGCGTTCCCGCGCCTGCAGCGTCTGGCCTGCACCGACCGCGTCCAGCACAACGTCAACAACCACGACCTGACCGGCTTCATGCTCGATCGGGGCCAGACCTGGCGCTCGGCGCCGCGCAGCCTCAACCCCATCGTCGACCGGATCGGGGGCGGCGACGCCTTCGCCGCCGGGGTCCTGCATGGCCTGCTGAGCGGCCTGGACGAGGACGTCGCCCTGGACTTCGCCGTCGCCGCGGCGGCGCTGAAGCACGCCATTCCCGGCGACTTCAACCTGGCGACCCTGGCCGAGGTCGAGGACCTGCGTACAGCTGAGAGCCTCGACGTCCGGCGCTGACGTCCTTTCGGCGGACGTGTAGAAGCCCGGTCTCAGCGGGAGACTGCGGCTTGGTCCAGCTCATCACCATCGACGACCCCGCCGACCCAAGGGTGGCCGGCTACGCCCAGGTGCGCGAGCGTGATCTTGTCGGCCGCCACGGCCTGTTCATGGCCGAGGGCGAGGTGGTGGTCCGCATGCTGGCGGCCAGTCGGCTGTGCGAGCCGGTGTCCTTGCTCCTGGCCCAGAAGCGCGTCGAGGGTCTTACCGACAGCCTGGCCGCCCTGGGGCCCGACGTTCTCGTCTATGTCGCCGGGCAGGCGGTGATGGACGCCCTGGTCGGCTTTCCCATCCATCGTGGGATCCTGGCCTTGGGCAAGCGTCGCGCGACGCCGACCGCCCGCGAGATTCTGGCGGGCCTGGGGCCGGAGGCCCTGGTCCTGGTGCTCTACGGGATCGGCAATCACGACAATATGGGCGGATTGTTCCGTAACGCCGCGGCCTTCGGCGCGGACGCCGTGCTGCTCGACGCCGATTGCTGCGATCCCCTGTACCGCAAGGCGATCCGGGTGTCGGTGGGCGCTAGCCTGATCACCCCGTTCGCCCGGCTGGAGCGCAACGAGGACTTGGGCCGCCTGCTGGAGGCGGCCAACGTGCGATCCGTCGCCCTGAGCCCAGCGGGGCAGGGGACGCTGGCCCAGCTGCGCCGCGCGCCGCGCGTGGCCGTGTTGCTGGGCTCGGAGGGCCCGGGCCTGCCGGCGGATGTGCTGGCGAGAACGCGCACGGTCGCCATCCCGATGGCGGTCGGGTTCGATTCCCTCAACGTAGCAACGACGGCGGGGATTGTGCTCCACCACCTCGGCTTCATGGCCGAGCGGGAGGGAGGCTGAGCAGCGCTTACCGCTGCTCCAGCCCCAGCGTTCCGGCGTCCCGTCCCCCTAGGACGCCGTCAGCCCTTAGCGCGAGCGGCGAACCGGCGCGTCGCCCGCATCCTCGATGAGGGAGCGGGTGAGGTTCAGGATCGCGGTGCGCAGGGCCGGTTGCTGGACGCCGGCGAAAGCTTCCAGGAGCTGGACAGCGCCGGGCACGGCCAGCTTTTCGAACAGCGAGGCGTCGCCTTGCTGCGGCTCAGCCGTCTCGCCGACCAACTCGCCGACGGTCGTTTCCAGACGTTGGGCGATCCGAACCAGCATGGAAGCGGAGACGCGGTTCGCGCCGCGTTCGTACTTCTGGACCTGCTGGAAGCTCACGCCGAGATGTTCGGCGAGGGCGGATTGCGAGATGCCCAGCCACTTGCGGCGCACCCGAATGCGATGCCCCACGGCAATATCAATGGGGTCCGGCCCCATGTCTTCAAAACTCTCGGCCACCGATTAGTCCTTGAGGGGACGCGCCCAAGTGCGCGCTCGGGGCTTCTTGCACAGGCGAAGATGGAATCGCTAGCCCTTTGTAAGGACAGGGACATCAGGACGCGGTGTAGAGTAAATTTTTACCCGAAACGGGGAACTCGCTTGCTTGGGATGGACCTGATCCAGGCCGCATGACACCGCTCGCGGTTGAGTGTGACGTTTCAATGCAGCCTTAACTTCATCCCTTCATGGTGAAGCCTCTCGCATTCACGCTTCACGGGGGGCGACATGGCCGGCGATCAGACGCCCGCGCCCCTGGGCCAGGAGGGGCCCTTCGGACTTGGGCTCACCCAGGCCGCCTGTGACCGCGCCACCCGCCTGGCGCGCACCCTGTTCCCGGGCGCAGACGCTCAGGTCGTCCTGCAGCAGGACGGCCAGATCTGGCGCAGCCGCATGGGGCTGGGCCACGCGGTGGACGATGTCGCCGGCCGCATCGCCATGGAGACCGGCGAGCTGGTCTGGGTCGAGGACGGCCGTGTGGACCCGCGGTTCGCCGACAATCCCCTGGTGGTCGGGCCGCCCGGCCTGCGGTTCTACGCGGGCGCCCCGCTGCAGCTGGCCAATGGCGAAACCCCCGGCGTGCTGGCGGTCTATGGTTCGGAGCCTCGGGTCTATGACCCGACCCTGGCCGCTCGTCTCGAAGACCTGGCCGCTTTTGTCGCTGATGAGTGGGTGCGCAGCCAGGCCGACCTGGCGCGGGAGCAGAACCGGCGCGAGCGCGACGCCGTCACCGAGACCCTGAACTCCGTCCTGCGGGTCGCGCCGGTGTTCCTGGTGCTGATGGACCGCGAGATGCGGGTGCTGGGGTGCAGCGGCCGTTGGGCCGAGCAGTTCGGCCTGACCGCGGAAACCGCCCAAGGGCTGACCCTGAGCGAGATCGCTCCAAGCCGCTTCGACCGGTGGAGGCCCTTCTACGAGCGCTGCCTGGCCGGCGAGACCATCCGCGCCCCGCAGTTCGCCTATGAGCGGCCGGATGGGCGGACCGGCTGGCTCTCCGCTGAGCTGACGCCCTGGCGCGACGCCGACGGCGAGATCGGCGGCATTCTGGTCGGCAGCCACGACATCAGCGAGATGGTTGAGGCCCTGCGACGCAGCGAACGCTCTGAGCAGCGGCTGACCCTGGCCCTCGAGACGGCCGACATCCACGTTTACGACATCGACTACGAACGCGGCGAGCTGTTCAAGGCCGGCCTCGAGGAGCGGTTCTTCGGCGAAGAGAAGACCTTCGAGGAGCTGCGCGACGATATCTGGTCGACCATCCATCCGGACGACCGCCCCAAGGCGAAGGCGGCCTGGATCCGCTACATGAAGCATGGGGAGGCCTATGCGCCAGAGTACCGGATCGCCCGCTCGGATGGCGCGGTGGTGTGGGTGGTCTCCACCTGCCGGCTGATCACCAATGAGGCGGGGGAGCCGGTTCGCCTGATCGGCGCGCTGCAGAACATCACTCATCGCAAGGAAGCCGAGCAGGCCCTGGTCCAGGCCAAGGACGACGCTGAGGCCGCCAACCGCGCCAAGTCGACCTTCCTGGCCACCATGAGCCATGAGATCCGCACGCCTCTGAACGGCGTGCTGGGGATGGCCCAGGCCATGGCCGCCGAGGGTTTGCCGGGCCCGCAGCGGGAGCGGCTGGATGTCATCCGTCAATCCGGCGAGACGCTGCTGGCGATCCTGAATGACGTACTGGACCTGTCCAAGATCGAGGCCGGCAAGCTTGAACTGGAAGAGGCCGAGTTCGACATGGGCGAACTGGCCCGTGGCGCGCATGCCGCTTTCAGCGCCATCGCCGCGAAGAAGGGCCTGGACTTCACCCTGACGGTCCACCCCAACGCCCAGGGCGTCTATCTGGGCGACTCCACCCGCGTCCGCCAGATTCTCTACAACCTGGTCTCCAACGCCCTGAAGTTCACCGAGCGCGGCGACGTCCGGGTCTGCGTCGAGCGCACCCAGGACATCGTGCGAATCTCCGTCGCCGACAGCGGCATTGGCATCGCCCGCGTCCGCCTGAAGAGCCTGTTCCAGAAGTTCGTCCAGGCTGACGCGTCGACCACCCGCCGCTATGGCGGCACGGGACTGGGGTTGTCGATCTGTCGGGAACTTGTCCAGCTGATGGGCGGGGCCATCGCCGTGGAGAGCGCGCAGGGCCGAGGGACCACCTTCCGGGTCTCGCTGCCGCTGGAATGGATCTCCACGCCCGAGACGGCCGCTTCGCCGGCGCTGCAGGCCGTGGGCGAGGTTGCGCCCATCCAGCTTCGGGTGCTGGCGGCTGAGGACAATGAGGTCAACCAGCTGGTCCTGCGGACCCTGCTGAACCAGGCCGGGATCGAGCCCGTCATCGTCGACAGCGGCCGCAAGGCGGTGGAGGCCTGGGCCGAGGGCGAGTGGGACGTGATCCTGATGGACGTCCAGATGCCGGAGATGGACGGGCCGACCGCCACCAGCCAGATCCGCGCGCGCGAACTGGTCGAAGGCCGCCGCCGCACTCCGATCATCGCCCTGACCGCCAACGCCATGGCGCACCAGATCGTGGAGTATCGGGCCTCGGGCATGGATGGCTTCGTCGGCAAGCCTATCGAGGTGGCCCGTCTGTTCGCGGTGATTCAGCAGGTGGTGGACGAGAGCGGCGAAGACAGCCGGGCCGCCTGAGCGTCTGGGCCGCCTTCCCGCTGGACTCCTGCCCACGGCTGCGGATCAAATAGACCGATCATCGCCTAGGGAGGGCGAGCCTATGGCCTGGCTCGAAACCGGCGTGCGCCGGCGCAGCTATCATGTGGGGAATCTGCGAGCCCAGTTGCTCGACGAGGCGCGCGCGCTGCTGGAGAGCGGTGGCCTGTCCCAGTTGAACCTGCGCGCCCTGGCGGCCCGGGCCGGCATCGCGCCGGGCTCGGTCTATCATCACTACGCCTCCAAGCAGGCTCTGCTGGCGGGACTGGCGGCGGCCGGTTTCGGCGAGCTGGAGGCGGCGCTGCGGGCGGCGTCCGGCGGCGATGCGACACCCATCCGAAACTGCGCACAGGCCTATTTCGACTTCGCCCAAGCGCAGCCGGCGCTCTATGCGCTGATGTTCGACCCGCCGGTGCTGGCGGTTCCGGAAGTGGACGCCGCGCGCATCCGCGCCTTCGAGGTGCTGGAGGACGTCATCGCCGGCTCGCCGACCCAGTCGGACCGCGACAGCCGGACGATCCACCAGATCGCCCTGGCGGTCTGGGCCTGCGGCCACGGGGCGGCGTCGATGACCCTGGCCGACCCCGCCGATGGCGAAGGCCGGTTGATGGACGAGGTGATCGCCGGGCTTGAGGCGCTGTTTCGGCGCCGCTGAGCGGCCGAGCCCATCAAAGACTTGATCCATCTGGACTTGATTTCACCGCCGAAGCCCGCTCGTTAGACGACATGAGCCGCATCCGGATCACCGTCGCGGGCGCCGGGGCCATGGGCCTGACCGCTGCGCTGGCCCTTGCCGAAGCCGGGTGCGAGGTGGCGGTCTTCGACCCCGCGCCGCCCCTTGCCAATGCTTCAGGGGTCGCCGCGGGCATGCTGGCGCCGGCCTTCGAGGCGGCCCTGGATTCGACCAGCGACCAGGCCTTCGACCTTCTGCTCGCCGGCCGCGACCTGTGGCCTGGCCTGGAGGCGCGTCTGGGCCTGCGTCTGGACCGCGCCGGCGCGATCGCCGTCGGCGCGTCCCAGTTCCTCTCGGCCACCGACACCGCCCTGCGTCGGCTGGGCCTCTATCCCAACGCCATAGGCCGCAACACCCTGGCCCAGCTGGCGCCCGGCCTGTCGCCGGAATGGCGCGAAGGCCTCCTGATGCGCGAAGACTGGCGGCTGGATCCGGCCCAGGCGCTGACCGCCCTGCGTCGGGCGGCGGCCGATCTAGGAGTCAGCTTCCATGCCCGCGCCGCCACAGGGTTCGAAGGCGCGGATCGACTGGTGATCGCCACCGGCGCGGCGACGGACCTGGCTGTGATGGCCCCCAGCCTGTCCCTGCTGCAACCGATCAAGGGCCAGCTGGTCCGCATCAATGGCCCGCTGACCCACGGCGCTGTCGTGCGCACCGAAGGCGTCTATGTGGCCCCCTCGGCGACCGGCCTGGTGCTGGGCGCGACCATGGAGGCCGGCCGGGCCGACCTGGAGATAGATCCCGCGGCGATCGACACCCTGCGCGCCCGGGGCGCCAAGCTGTTCCCGCGCCTGGCGGACGCCGTGGGCGTGCAGGCCCAGGCCGGAGTCCGCGCCGCGAGCCCCGACGGCTTGCCCCTGGTGGGGCGCGGGCGACATCATGGGGTCCTGCTGGCCGTGGGCGCGCGTCGCAACGGCTGGCTGCTGGCGCCCTTGGCCGCCCGGATCATCGCGGCTTGCGTCACGGGACGGGACGCCGGGCCCTATGCGGCCCGACTGGATCCCGGCCGCTTTGCGGCCTGAGCGCCGGATTTGAAGGGGGGGACAATGAGCGGCTTCTGGTTCACCGACGAGCAGGAGGCGATCCGCGACAGCGTTGCCCGTCTCTGCGCCGATTTCGACGCCGACTATTGGCGCGAGACCGACGAGACCGGGGCGTTTCCGGAGGCCTTCGTCGCCGCCATGGCCGCCGGCGGCTGGCTGGGCGCGGCGATGCCGACCGAGCTCGGCGGGGCCGGCCTTGGGCTCACCGAGGCCGCCATCGTCATGCAGGCGGTGGCCCAGTCCGGCGCGGGGTTCTCCGGCGCCAGCGCCCTGCACCTGAACATCTTCGGCCCCATGCCCATCGCCAAGTTTGGCTCCGAGGCCCAGAAGCGCCTGCACATCCCGCGGCTGATCGCCGGTGAGGACAAGATGTGCATCGGCATCACCGAGCCAGACGCGGGCCTCGACACCACCAGCCTGACCACGCGGGCCGACAGGATCGCCGGCGGCTATGTTCTGAACGGCCGCAAGATCTGGACGACCTCGGCCCAGCGGGCGAACAAGTTCCTGGTCATCGCGCGGACCACGCCTCGGGACCAGGTCAAGAAGTCCACCGAGGGGCTGTCGCTGTTCTACACGGACTTCGACCGCAGCCGGATCGAGGCCCGGCCGATCCCGAAGATGGGCCGCAAAGCGGTGGAGTCCAATGCGGTCTTCATCGACAACCTGGAGATCCCGGCCGACCACCTCATCGGTGAGGAGGGACGGGGCTTCTACTACCTGCTGCAGGGCCTGAACCCTGAGCGGGTGCTGTTCGGCGCCGAGGCGGTCGGCCTGGGCCGCGCCGCCCTGGCCAAGGCCGCGGCCTATGCCAAGGAGCGGGTCGTGTTCGGCCGCCCCATCGGCCAGAACCAGGGCGTCGCCCATCCCCTGGCCAAGAGCTGGGCCGAGCTCGAGGCGGCCAACTTGATGGCGTTCAAGGCCGCGGCGCTCTACGACGCTGGGCGCGACTGCGGCGCCGAGGCCAATGCGGCCAAGTATCTGGGGGCGGAGGCCGGCTTCCAAGCCTGCGAGACGGCGATCTTCACCCATGGCGGGATGGGCTACGCCAAGGCCTATGACGTCGAGCGCTACTTCCGAGAATCCATGATCGCCCGCATCGCGCCGATCAGTCGCGAGATGGTGTTCAACTTCATCGCCGAGCGAGTGCTGGGCCTCGCCAAGAGCTACTGAGATCACACCCAGTTTGAGCGCAACATTGTTCGGCGATTAACTCGGACTCGGATGTACTCGTTTTGAGGCGGTTTGCGCCTGCAGCCCGAGTGACTGTCTTGAGCCCGAGACCCCTGGTCGATGTCCCGCCCAACGAGGTCGCGGCAGCCTATGTGCCTGTAGTACGTGGGTATTTACTGGCGGCGGCTTGCTACTACGTAGTGATCTCGTGCGCGCATCCGTTCTTCGAGGTGGGTGCGAACCTGCTGTACCTTGGAGGCCTGGCGGTCATAGCGGCGCTCGCAGCTGGCTTTCTGTGGCGAGATCTTGGTCGACGCGCGCCCAGCATGCTGCGACTTGAGGTCGCAGCCGCCTGCGTCAACTTCCTGCTCCTGGTCAACGTCGTCGCCTACCTGACCATCCACTTCGAGCCGTTGAAGCTCGTCTATTTTGTGCTCATGGCCCTGGTGTTCGGCACCTCGGCGCCGAGCCGCCGGGTGGCCTTCGCAAGCGTCGCGATGGCCGTGACCGGCTTCCTGATGCTCGCCCGCAATGCGCCCGGCGATCTGATCGGCCAGTACGTCTTCGTGGGCGTCGCTGGGGTCTTCGCCGCCATCGGCATGTCCACCTTGATGCGTGGCGCGGTCATGCGCGAGCTCGGAGCGCGCATCGCCTCGGACGAGCTCAACCGGGTCTTGGGCGAGAAGCTAGCTGAGAATGATCGGCTGCGCGCCGAGGCCCAGGACCTGGCGGTGTCAGCGCAGGCGGCCAGCCGGGCCAAGACGGAGTTCCTGGCCACCATCAGCCATGAGATCCGCACGCCTCTGAATGGTGTGTTGGGGATGGCGCATGTCATGACCCAGTCGGCCCTGCCGGCGGAACAGGCTGGCCGGCTCCAGCTCATCCAGTCCTCGGCGCGCAGCCTGCTGGACGTGGTCAATGACGTGCTGGACATCTCCAAGATCGAGGCCGGCCGCATGGAGATTGTCCCGGCGCCGTTCAGCATGGACCGCTTCGCCGAGGCTATTGACCGGCTATACGGCGGCTTGGCCCAGGACAGGGGCCTGGCCTTCGCTCTGGAGCTGGATCCTGGGGCTGCGGGCTGGCGGTTTGGCGACGAGGTCCGCCTGCGTCAGGTGCTGAGCAACCTGTTGTCCAACGCCATCAAGTTCACCGACCAGGGTGGCGTGAAGGTGCGGATCGCTTCCGGCGCAGACAGCATCGTCTTCACCGTCGCTGATACCGGTCCCGGCGTCTCCCCGGCGCATCAGGAGGTGATCTTTGACCGCTTCGTACAGGGCGACGGCTCCAGCACCCGCAGGGCCAGCGGGACCGGCCTTGGTCTGGCGATCTGCCGGGAAGTGATCACCCTGATGAGGGGCGAGATCCGCCTGCACAGCCAGCCGGGGCAGGGCGCCACCTTCACCTTCGAGGCGCCGCTTCCGCGGGCCGAGGCCCCAGAGGAGTCGGAAGGCGAGGTCGCCAACGCCCTGATTCAGGGCGAGCTGCGGGTGTTGATCGCTGACGACAATCCGACCAACCGCGTGGTGCTGCAGACGCTTCTGTCCCACCTTGGCGTGACCTCCGAGGCGGTCGATGATGGTCTGAAAGCCGTCGAGGCCTGGTCGGATCGGCCCTGGGACGTGATCTTCATGGATATCCACATGCCGGACATGGATGGGCTGGACGCCAGCCGCCTGATCCGCCGCCGCGAGGCCGAGATGGCCCGACCGCGGACGCCCATTGTCGCGGTCACCGCCAGTGTCCTCACCCACGAGACGGAAGCCTACTACGCCGCGGGCATGGATAACGTCATCGCCAAGCCCATCGAGGCGACCCGCTTGGTGGAGGTGCTGCAGCAGAGCCTGAGCCAGGCCGCGCCCTCCGCCTCCCAGGTCGCCTGAGCCGGTTCAGTCCGCGAGCCTGAACCGAAGGGGAATCACCACGCGGGCGCCGTCGACCGGTCGGCCATCTTCCGTCTGCGGACTCATCAGGAAGCGGGGGGCGAGCTTGAGCGCCGCGTCCCCGAAGCCGAGGTTTGCAGGGGTCTCCGCCGTGACCGCGCAGTTGCGAACCGCACCGCTGGCCCCGACCTCGCAGGCCAGAGTGGCCGAACCCTCAAGGCCCAGACGCACCGCGCGGTCGGGATAGACCCGGGCGAGATCGCGGGCCGTCGGCTTGCTGATCCATTGGGGCCGGCCGATCAGCCTGGGCGAGTCGGGCGCGACCGAGGTGACTTCAGGCTGGGTGAGGGGTTTCACCGGGCCTGGATCCACGGTCTCAGGGCGAGTCTGCGGCGGCTGTACAGGCAGGGGGGCGGGGACCTGCAGAGTGCGGGTCGTGACCGGCTTGTGGATGGGCGGCGGCTTCTGGGCGTCCACCATGGGCTTCGGCGGAAGATCGGCCAGAGTGACGATGGTGGGCGGGGCGTCCGTCATGGTCTCGACCGGCTCCGAGGGCGTCGCGAAGCGCTGCAGGGCGAGGTAGCCGAACAGGCCGGCATGGACCGCGATGGAGACGCCGATGGCGGTGGCCGCCGTGCGTGACGGGCGTGGGCGGGCGACGGGAATCCCCGCATAGGCAGGGGCGAACGGGGCTTGGACCAACTCTACCTCCCTTGTCTTGAGCGTCCGCGTATTGCGGCGCTGAAGTAAGGGTCGCGCTGGGATCGCGGCGGGATCGCGGCGGGACGGGGGCCGCACCCAAGCGGGACCGTGACCATCCTGGGGCGGTCCGCCGCAGTATGGTTAGCGCGCCGTTAACCACGACCGTTCACATCTGGCGTCATGGCCATCCAGGGACTCAGAGGCGTCGTCGAAACCGCCATCCAGCGCGCGTCCAGCGCGACGGGGGTCGACTTCTCGTTCCTGATGAAGACCGCCAGCCGGGAGAGCGGCTACAATCCCAAGGCCAAAGCCCAGACCTCGTCCGCGGCGGGCCTGTTCCAGTTCACCGAGCAGACCTGGCTTTCCACCCTGAAGCAGCACGGCGCCAAGTACGGCTACGCTCGCTATGCCGAGCTGATCCAGAGGGGCTCCGACGGTCGCTACAAGGTCAGTGGCGGGGAAGCGCGCCAAGCGGTCATGGATCTGCGGCTGGACCCCCACGCCGCTTCTCTGATGGCGGGGGAACTGGCCTCGGACCACGCCTCCTATCTCAAGGGCCGAACCGGCCGCACCCCCACCGCCGGTGAACTTTATGCCGCGCACTTCCTGGGGCCGCAGGGCTCGGCCCGGCTGATCGAGGCGGTGCAGACCCGGCCCGCCGCCAGCGCGGCCAGCCTGTTCCCGGACGCCGCCCAGGCCAACCGCTCGATCTTCTATCGCGAGGGTCGTGCGGCCACGGTGTCGGAGGTCTACGCCAACCTGACCCGCACGGGCGGCGCGGCGCCGGCGGTTGAGGCCCCGCGCGTCACCCCCGACCAGGGCTTCATCCAGTACGCATCGGCCCGCAACGCCGACCGCAGCCGTGAAGAGGCGATGCTGATGGAGATGATCCTGCGGGGCCCGCAGGAGGCCGATGGCGGTGCATCGCCCACTACCGGCTCGGGCCTGCGCCTGGCGAGCTCGATGTTCTCCACCGAGATGTTGCGCGTCCTGTCGGACGCCCGCGACGACAAGAAGAGCTAGACGGCCGCGCCGTCGCGGATCATCGCCTCGATCACCTCGTCCTCGTAGCCGGCCTCGCGCAGGATCTCGCGGGTGTGCTGGCCCAGAACCGGCGCGGGCGGCCGCGTGGCCTGGTCCATGCCGGGGAACCGGGCCGGGGCGGCCGGCGAGCGGAAGCCTTGGCCCTGGCCATCGGTGATCTCCACCCAGGCGCCGGCGGCGGTGGCTTGAGGATCGGCGGCGACATCGGCCGGGCTCTGGAAGGGCGACCAGACCAGGTCGGCCTCGTCCAGCCGGGCGGCGACCTCTTCGAAGCTGAACTTGCGGAAGGCGGCGTCGAGCTCGGCGGCCAGGGCGGCGGCGTTGACCCGGCGGGCCTTGCCGCTCGCGAAGCGCTCGTCCTGCGCCAGGTCGGGACGTCCGGCGGCGGTGATGATCGGGATCCAGTCCTTGCCGCCGCCGCGCGGGTTTAGCACGAACCAGCTGCCGTCAGAGGCGGCGTAGAAATTGGCCAGGGCGTCAAAGGGCGCCGTGCGCGGCCGGGCCGAGGCCAGCCGGCCGAACGCCAGCTGCACCGCCAGGTCCGAGCTGACCGTATAGATGCCGGTGGCTAGCAGGGAGGTCTGCACCACCCGCCCCTGGCCGGTCTGCTCCCGCTCGTACAGGGCCGCGAGGATCGCCGAGACCGTGGCGAGCGAGGTGGTGTGGTCGCCAACCCCGGTGCGCAGCAGGAAGGGCTCGCCGCCCTTCGGCACGGTCATGTGGCCGACCCCGGCGCGGGCCCAGAAGGCGGTGACGTCAAAGCCCGGCTTGTCGGCGTCCGGCCCCTCCAGGCCGTAGCCGGTGACCATGGCGTAGACCAGGCGGGGATTGGCGGCGCGCAGGGTCGCTTCGTCCAGGCCCGCCCGCTTCAGGGCCGCGGGCCGGACATTGGTCAGGAACACGTCGGCGTCCTGCGCCAGCTTGGCCAGGGCGTCCCGGCCCGAGGGCTTGGAGATGTCCAGGACGATGGCCCGCTTGCCGCGGTTGTCCAGGCTGAAGGTCGGATTGCCCGCAAGGTCCGAGGCCGCGTCGGCGAAGACGTGACGCATGGGGTCGCCTTCGGGGCGCTCCACCTTGATCACCTGGGCGCCCCAGTCGGCCAGGATGCCCGCCGCGCCGGGCGCAGCGATATAGGACGCGAATTCGACGACCTTCAGACCCTTGAGCAGCACCCGCGCCTCCCCCTGTTTGGGCGGCATTGTGTAGGCGCTGGAGCCAGGCCTCAAGCCACGTTGCGGCCTTCCGTAGCGGTACGCTCGGCGGCTATGGCGTCGGCGACGGCGCGGGCCACGGCGCCCACGCTGACCGGCTTGCGCAGAACCGCGTCGGCCCCGGCTTCGGAGCACTCCATGGCTTCCTCCGCGTCACCACCGATCACCGCGATGATCGGCGCCTGGGCCATGGCGCTGGGCAGGCCGCGAATGGCGCGGATGGTCTCGGGGCCGTCCATGTTCGGCATGCGGCCGTCGATCATCACCAGGTCGAACTCGATGGCCTTGGCCAGCTCGAAGGCGCGGCGACCGTCGACAGCGTGGACCACGTGATGGCCCAATTGCTCGAGCACGGCGCGCAGCATGGCGGCGTTCAAGCCGTCATCCTCGGCCACCAGCACGCGCAGGGATTTGCGCTCCAGCGGGGCGGCGGTCGGGGCGGCCGGCTCGTCATAGGTGACGTCGCGCTCGGGCATAGCCTCGGCGTCGAAGGGCAGTTCCAGGCGGAAGCAGCTGCCGACGCCGACGGCGCTATGGGCGGTCAGGTCGCCGCCCATCAGTCGGGCGAGTTGGCGCGACAGGGACAGGCCGAGACCGGCGCCGGATGTGCCGGCGCTGGTGCGCTCCACCCGCAGGAAGGGCTCGAAGGCCCGCTCCATCTCGTCGGCGGCGAGGCCGGGACCCGTGTCGGCGATCTCGATGGCCAGCCGGCCGGACACGGTCAGCTCAATGCGGGCCTCGACCCGGCCACGGACGGTGAATTTCACCCCATTGCCGATCAGGTTGGCCAGGATCTGGCGCACCCGCTGCGGATCGGCCAGGGCCGCACCGCGCTCGGCCTTGGCCAGCTCTGGCGAGACATGGACGCTCAGCTCCAGGCCCTTGGTGGTGGCGTGGGGTCGGTTCAGCAGGACCAGGTCGCGCAGCAGGGAAACCGCATCGAACGGCCGGGCGTCCACCGACAGGCGACCCGCCTCGGCGGTCTCGGAATCTAGGGTGGTGTTCAGCACCGCGATCAGGTCGTTGGCGGCGTCGAGGGCGGCGGACAGCTGTTCGCGCGACGGCGCGCCGCGGCCATTGCGACCCGCGGCGGCGGCCAGGACGTGGGCGACGCCGGTCAGGCCGTTGCGGATCTCATGGCTGAGGGTGGCGACCAGGTCGGACTTGGACTGGGCGAGGCGGCGGGAGGCCTCCACCATGCCGGCGCGGTCGGCGATCAGGGCCTCTCGCTCGGCGGCCATCTCGAACTGGCGGCGCAGGACGCGGTTGAAAATCAGGGCCAGGGCCATCGCGAGCGCGATGGCGCCCCAGCTGAGCTTGCCGATCTCCTGGGTCTCGGCGTGGCCGAACAGGGCGATCAGCGGACCGGCCGCAGCGGCGGGGCCAACGATCAGCAGGCTGGGCAGCCAGGGCGAGGCGAAGAAGAAGATGACGATCGCCGCGGCCACCGCGGTGATCAGCAGCGGTTCGCGGGCCGGGCCTGCTGCGTCGGCGAAGACGGCGATCTGGGCCACTGCCACGGCCCAGAGCAAGGCGCACAGGATCTGAATCCGGCCGCGCAGCTTGAGGTTCGTGGCCGCGTCAGGACGCTTCAGCCAGTTCACGGCCCCGTAAAAGGCCGCCCAGGCGGCGGCGAAGATCGCGAAGGTGACGCTCATCCACACCGCATTGGGCGCGTGGCTGCCGGCCCAGACATAGGCCGGCAGGCTGACCGTGAACACGGCCAGGGCGTAGGGCAGGAGGGCGGTCTGCGCGTCCAGCGCCTGCTGGGTGGCGGAAACCCCGCCGCGCTGGGGCTCGGGCGATCGAAGATCGGGCGGGACGGGCACGGCGTGAGACCTCTGCATGGTTGCAGAACAGCCTAGGGCCACAGCCTTGGTGAGCCGTTACGGAACACCGTTAATCGAAAGGATAACCCCGTCCGCCGCCGAAACCGATCATTAAGCCTAATGATCGAGTATGCTCGCGAGAGATTGCCGATTCCGGCGCTCAGGGGTTTAGGGCGAATGTCGACGACGCGTGCCGCGCTGACGGATGAAGATATCCGCACGCTGGTGAGGGGGGCGACTCCCGACGAACGCGCTGTCGCCGCTCACAAGATCTGCCGCAACATCGACCGCGCCATCCTGACGCCCGCCGAGCGGGATCAGGCCCACGAAATCCTGCGGGTCATGGCCGCCGACGCCGCCGAGCTGGTGCGTCGGGCGATCTCAGTGACCCTGAAGGCCTCGCCCAATGTGCCGCGGGACGTGGCCCTGCGCCTGGCCCGGGACGTGGAAAGCATCTCCCTGCCCATCCTGTCGGCCTCGCCGGCCTTCACCGACGCCGATCTGGTGGAGATCGTCCGCCTGGGCGGGCCGGTGCGCCAGGTGGTGATCGCCAAACGCCCGCGGGTGTCGCAGCAGGTCAGCGAAGCCATTGTCGAGCATGGGGTGGAGCGCGCCGTCGAGGCGGTCTGCGCCAACGACAACGCCGACATCGCCGAGCGCACCCTGCAGAAGGTGATCGAGCGCTTCGAGAAGTCCGAGCGGGTGCTGGCCTCGGTGGCCTACCGCCAGGCCTTGCCCCTGTCCGTGACCGAGAAGCTGATCGACCTGGTCAGTGACCAGGTCCGCGATCACCTGATCAACCATCAGGCCTTGTCGCCGGAACTGGCCATCGAGATCGCCATGGGCTCGCGCGAGCGGGCGACCATCGACCTGGTCGACCAGGCTGGGCGCGCGGCGGATGTGAAGGCCTTCGTCTCCCACCTGCACAAGCACGAGCGGCTGACCGCCTCGCTGCTGCTCCGGGCCCTGTCGCACGGACACATGACCTTCTTCGAGTGGGGCGTGGCCGAGCTGGCCAGCGTGCCGCACCACCGCACCTGGCTGATGATCCACGACGCCGGCCCCCTGGGCCTGCGGGCCATCTATGAGCGCACCGGCATGCCGGCCCGGCTCTATCCCGCCTTCCGGGCGGCGGTGGACACCTATCATTCCATGGAATTCGATGGCGGGGCCAAGGACCGCGAGCGGTTCCAGGAGCGCATGCTGCAGCGCTTCCTGACCCAGCCGGCCACCGCCTCGCGTGAGGACGTGGAGTACCTGCTCGAAAAGATGGACCGGGTCTCTACCGAAGCCCGCCGGGGCGCGCGGGCCGCCCACGTCGCCTGATCCCTTCCGGGTCGGATTGACCCAACGGCGCCCGAAAAGCCTGCTTGCCTAGGGCGCGTGCGGCGCCCAAGCTTGCGGCATGACCGAGATCGCGCCCGACTCCGCCATCAAGCCGGCGGCCACCATCCTGATCCTCCGCGACGACCCGACCTTCGAGGTCCTGATGGTCAAGCGGCACCACCAGATCGACTTCGCCACCGGGGCGCTGGTGTTTCCGGGCGGCAAGACCCACGCGGGCGACGCCGACGAGGCCTGGGCCGAGCACATGGTGGGCTGGGAGGACTTTGATCCGGTTCAGCGGGGCCTGCGGATCGCCGCGATCCGTGAGGTGTTCGAGGAGGCCGGGCTGATGCTGGGCCGCCGTCGTGACGGCGCGCCGATCACCGGCGAGGCCGCGCCCCTGGACGTCCGTCTGGCGGTGGACGCCGGCAAGCTGAGCTTCCTGGACGTGGTGCGCGACCTGAACGCCCAGATCGATTTGCATGCGCTCACGGTGTTCGCGCGCTGGATCACGCCGCCGCTGACGCCCAAGCGCTTCGACACCTGGTTCTACGCAGCCCGAGCGCCGGAGGACCAACTGGCGGCCTGTGACGGGCGCGAAACCGTGGACGCCGAATGGATCCAGCCCAAGGAGGTGCTGCGCCTGGCCGCCGCCGGCGAGCGCAAGGTGATCTTCCCCACGCGCATGAACGTGCAACTGCTGGCGGAGGCGGAGAGCGCGGCGGACTGTGTGGCGCGAGCGCGGTCCCGCGAGCTGGTGACGGTGCTGCCGGAGATCACCGAGCGGGACGGCCGGCGCGTGCTCGTGCTGCCGCCGCACGCTGGCTATGGCGACGTGGCCGAACCGCTGGAAAACGTGATGTAGCCGGTGCGGGCGCCGGTCAGGCGCCTGCTTCGGTGACCATGCGCTCGAGCTCGGTCACCAGGATCTTGCCCACCGGGTGGTCGTCACTCTTGATCCCGTCCCGAACCGCGGCGCGGATGCCGTCGATATGGGCGTCGATCAGGGCCATGGAGGCGCCAAGCCGCTTGTCCTTGTCGTCGATCAGCTTGCACAGCGAAGCGCCAATCCGGGTGACGAGCGGGAACTCATAAGTCGAGCCAAGCCCCTTGAGGTCGTGGGCGCGCAGATAGAGGAATTCCATGGTCTCGGGGGTCACGCCCTCGGTCTTCACCCGGGCGCGCGCGGTCTCAAGCTTGGTGACCTCGTCCTGCAACCATTGGCCGAAGTTCCCCGACAGGCTTTTCAGCGCGGCTTCAGCCTTGGCGATCGCCGCCGGATCCAGGGCGCCGAAACGGCCGCCGACCTTCAGCTTCAACGCATTGGACGCCGGGATCACCTGACCGGAATTCTGCTGGCTCACAATGGGGCTCCTGACAACGTCGACTCACAGTAGCGCTGATGCGTTAACAACGGATGAGGCTTTAATAGATTGAAATTATACTGAAAATTGCTCCGCAAGTACGCGTTCTTCGAGGCTGCGACCTGCGTCGAACAACATAACCATACTCTTCTCGCGGTCTTCGGCCACATCAACCTGGACCACGTCGCGGACCTCGAAATTGTCCGCCACGGCGCTGACCGGGCGCTTGTCACCTTCCAGCACCTCGATGGACACCTTAGCCGTGTGGGCCAACAGGGCGCCGCGCCAGCGCCGCGGCCGAAAGGCGCTGATCGGCGTC